>DASTDH010000642.1:0-6024 GCA_035710445.1 Chthoniobacterales bacterium | reverse complement strand
TTTCGAAGTCGGCCGGCAAGTCGTACCAAAACGCCGAGAAGCAATACAGTTCCGAGTACTGCAAAGTCTTGGCAATGTTTTACACCGACGCGGTAAACTGGCAGAAATCGCACAACAACGCCAATCTGTCCGCCTTTGAAGTTTTTCAGAATTCCATCCACAAGCGTTTTCTGAAAATGGGAATTGATCTCAAAAAGCTTCAGCTGATTGATACCGGGTTTAGGATCGTTCAATGACTCGCCAGCGCTCCGGTGGTCAGGCTTTCGGCAAATACAGCTCGGGGCATGGCAGCTGTTCCAGTGCGTTCCGAGGCATTTCATTCCTTGAAACTAGAAGCCGGGAATAAAGCGAGACGGTTTCCGGTTTGATAGATTGAGCTCGCATGAAGAAGTTTTTCGCTCCATTGAGGTTCTCTAAGCGCCCGCTGACTCGTTTCCACTCTCGTGGAGCTTTGCTACCGGCACTGGGCCGCTGGCGGTTCGAACTTGGCGGCTCGGACAGGGATTTGGCCTGTTCTCAAGTTACTCAAGTTCCAGCCCCTACAAAACCGATGAACGACCGTCCCTACAAGAACTCGACTTTCGCTGCTCTGCGGAATCCGGTATATCGAAAGTTCTGATTTGCCATTTTGTTTTCCGGAACTTGTGTCGCGGCGCACGACACAGCGGCCACCTGGACGATGAATATGCTCGGGTCCTCGCCATTTCTGCTGTCTTTGATGTCGACGGTCGCAGCGCTGCCATTTTTCTTCTTTGCCTTGCGGGCTGGAGCCCTGGCCGACATGGTCAACCGGAGGAAGCTGCTACGCCTCGTGAATCTTTGGTTGGCAGGCGCGGCCTGTTTGCTTGCGATCCTTGGTTCGCTCCATCTGTTGAACACCGTCGTACTCCTGTTCAGCGTGTTTTTAGTCGGTGTCGGGTTTGCTTTTCACGCCCCCGCCTGGTCAGCAATTGTTCCTGGCATTGTTACCGACAAAGAACTGCCATCTGCCACGACGCTAGGCGGACTGCAGCTGAACATTTCGGGAATTATCCGCCCGGCGCTGGGCGGCGTTCTGCTTTACTTTATCGGAGCAAACTGGGTTTTTGCTGTAAACGCGCTCGGTTTCGTTGTTGTAGTGCTCGTGCTGTTACAGTGGAAAGGGCCCGAAACGGAATCACAGATCCTGTTGGAAAGTTCGTCGACTCGTTCTCGGCCGCCATCCGATACGTGCGGTATACGCCGGCGGTTCAAGTCGTGTTGGTGCGGAACGTCCTTTTTGCTTTCTTTATTTCTGTTATTCCGGCTCTGGTGCCCGTCATCGGCATGAAGGAACTTCACCTTCAACCTTGTAGCCTCGGCCTGCTGTTTACTTCCATAGGGGTTGGCTCGGTTTTCAGCGCAGTTTTTGTTGTGCCGCGGGCTCGGGCAGCGCTCTCTTCGAATGCTTTGACGATTCTGGCGAATCTGCTCGTTGCCGTGGTCTATCTTCTGATGGCCTTTGTGCGGCAACCGTCAATTTTCATGGTTGTAGCGGCTCTGGCTGGGATCGGCTGGACTGTCGCTGCTTCTGAACTGTGGTTGGCCAGTCAGCGAGCAATTCCCGATCGGGTCCGAGGACGAATCAGCGCGACCATTATCATGGTCTCCCAGGGCGCCATCGCTGTGGGAGGTGTTGTCTGGGGTTTCACTGGTTAGGTTGCGGGAATTGACGTCACCCTGGTCGTAGCCGGCATTGCGATGGCCCTCAGTCTTTTGCTGGCAATTCCTCTATCAATCAACTTTACGGGCGCACTGAGCTTTGGTCGGCCGCCGATTAGTTGCGCGGCCGGTGTGCATGTCAAGCGGAGTCATATCACGATCGGTGGTATCACTGGTGCTAATCCCGACTCTCCATACCTTGGTTCCTGAAGGCCCCCCGGGTCACTCATGCACCGTGTTTCATACAAACCGCTCGGATCATTCTGCTGACTGGATTGCCAATCTACCGAGGAAATTTTCGCAGTCGCACAATTTCAAGAGCAGGAACCCAGCGCGCCCATTCGATTCCGCAGGCTTAAAAATTTTAACAATTCCTCGATCAAGCGCTCCAGCGTCTAGCACTGGGCGCCCTCGCCTTTCTGCCAAGCGCCCGAGCCGCAGCCTCGACCAGGGTCTGGGTCGTAACTAACAGTAATGTGATTTCGCTCAACCGGTGCGGGACCCCCGCAAGCGTCATTCCTGCCGAGACGACGGTGTTGTCATGCGCGATCTGGCAAGGCCCATCGTTAACGCGATACCGGTAGTGAACATTCGAATTCGTTGTTCGCAATCTCTACGCTAGAGGTCGCTAAAATCGGGTCGGAATGTTTCTCCGTCGGTTACGATGCCGCGAGCAATTGGAGATTACGTGAAAACCGTTCCTCACGCGATGCCAAATCAGAGGTCAAAGTTTTCCTGCAATAGCGCCATTGTCCCGGCGTCAACTTGGAGACGATGAGACCAACTTAATTCAAAGGGGAACCGCATGTCGGTTAGGGAAAGAGAAGGGAGGCCGAACATGAATTCCTACATAAACTTGATATTGGACGCTGCGGGCGCGAAAGAGCGGCTCCAAAAGTGGTTTCAGTCGACTCCTGAACAGTCCGCCGCGGATTTTTTCGATAGCCGACATCGAAACGCAGCAGATCGAGCGCACAGACACTCAGTATTCGCAGCGACTGATTCGCTGCCTTGCTCGCAAGGTGGTACGTTAGTTCCTGCTGAGATCGGACTTTCAGTTTGGCTCGGCAGCCCAAACTTCCCGTTCCTCTTGTTCTTTGCGTCACGCGAACGGCTTGTTTGAACGCTCGTTTCTGAATCCCGACGGCCGGTTCCCCTAGTTCTCGCTTTGCTTGGAAATAAGGACTGGCCGGCGGGACAACGTTCGCGGTTGCTCTATTGTCGGGGACACTGTTACCACAAGCGGTCCAACTAGTTCTTCCGCTCTCTCTCCAACTCCCGATACAGATTCTGAAGCGCGCTACCTAAGTCGCCCTTCTTTTCTTCGACTAAGGTCGCATCTCGGAACCTGTAAAAAACCTTGATCAGGCCGCGCATCACTATGTCTCGTCCTGCGATCGTTCGCTTTAGTCCCGCCTCGATCGCTTCACCCTCACTCTCGAAGTTGCGGTCCTCCGGCGTTACCATTCGGGTCCCATGCTCATTTGAATCAGTGTTCAAATCAACACTGCCATTGTCAAGAATCTGGCAGACTGCATTATTGTCGTTCTATGCTAAACCGTTAGCCTTCGCGAGTTCGGTGAGTTGCTCGGCAAGTCCTGCGATGGATTTATCGATCCAGTCCCTTTTCTTCGCTAGACAGCTATCATCAAGTTCAAACTTCAGCTTTGATTCAGGCAAGTCGCTCCCTCCGTAAACTCGGGTCATGTCTCCTTCGAACCATTGTTCGAGATCTATCGCGTGTGGGGTATCCCCGGCTGGAATGATTCTGCCAGGCACAATTCGATGTACAAGGAGGTTGCGCATTTTTTCCATCAGCTTCCGTTCGTCAGAATCCCAACAATCCCTGAGTTGTTTAGTAAACAAAGAGGTCGCAACAAATTTCTCATACGATTGTAGCGTGGTTTCCGGAGAGATCCTTCTGAGCTGTGTGAAGACGTGATTAACCGGCATACCATTGCCGAAATAGCCACGACAAAGCACCGATCCGACAAAATAGCTGCCGCAGTAGAAGCTTTCAATCGATGCTAACGCATTGGAAAAAAAGTCGAAAAGGATCTGATTTTGCTCCTGACGCTTTCCAAGATCCGTGTCGGCGTTTATGGACGCGTCCGGGAATTTCGCAGCCAAAGAATCGATAGCCGCGATACGAATAGGTACGGCGCGCATTGACGCGGAAAAGTACATGTACTGAGCTTTCAAAGATTGATCTGCATCCTGCCGTTTACGGAAGGCGTCAGTTAAAGAGGAAAGAAACTTTTCCGGATCGCGCTCTACCACGAACCAATGTTTGCGTGGTCTTGGCAAAACGAAAGCGAAAAGCACAAATACAGCATCCAACATCGGTGTTCGAAGCTCAGTATCCTCTCTCTTGCGGATCCAGCACCACTTCCTCCGGACTCTTGTCATCGCGCCATCCGAGAAACGTCGTCTGCCGCAGCTCCCGGTCTTGGGTCCATTCAGCGAAGGCGACCTCACAGACAAGATTTGGCCTGACCCATTGGATTTGTTCGGGAATTTTGGGAGGATTCCATACCGGTGCCTTGTCCGTAAAGAGCGGCAAAATGAAAAATCTTACCTAACACGCGGCGAGAAGTCGAAACCAGCGGCCATGAGCCTTTCGTAAAGTCGGTGACACGCGATGGCAAAAAACTGGCCAGCAGAACGGTCCATGTCGCGTGTAAATTGAAGGAACTGTTGTTGCAAACAACTGATAGCGTTCGGTTCTGGCCGCGGCCGTCGTAATGCGGCAATGACAGTTTCGACATGCCATCGATTCGTGTCGGCGCATTCCGCGTTCAAGTACTGCGTCCAACACTGAAGGGCCTCATCGACGACGAGCTTAGGCAGCATATCGAACGACAGGAATCTTGGCGCCGTGAGCACGTTATCCAAGAAGAACGGGAGTCCCTTCGTTTCACACCAGCGCGCCAACTCCAGAAGGCCGAACGCGTTGTAGGCCTGTACCGTCGGCCGGACGGACACCGGTATACCGTCCTTGTGAAACGCAAATATATTGCGGCAGACCGTGTCCCATTTCGACGGTGGGCGGATATATTCCTGCAGCTTACCGATCCCGTCCAGGCTGACGGCGAGTTCGACGGACGAGAACTCCTTTAGCAACGACGACAACCGATGCGAATACACCGTGCCGTTGCTGTTGATGTAGACCCCGATGTGTGAAGCATGTCCGCCATCCACAAGTTTCTGAACGATAGCTAAGAACGAACGGTGGAGGAGCGGCTCTCCCCCCGAAAAATGAACCCATCTGAGTAATTCCGGATGGCTGAAAACTTCCTCGAATACAACTTGTTCGCTTTGGGCCCAGTAAAGATGTTGGGGAATACGACTTGGCGTTTCCGCCAGACTCAGTTCACCCAACCATTTGGATTGCACAGGGTCGGAAGCAACCCGTGAACTGAATGCCGGCGAGCACATTCTGCATTTCAAGTTGCACAGGTTGCCGAGCCACAGATGCAACGCCGAAGGCGGAGGAGCACTGCCGGAACTCTGTGTCACGATATTCCATGCTCTTTCAAAAGAATCGTCCTCTCCCATCCCGTCGGCTCTGCAGTCGGCATGAAAATTCATGATCTGACGCAGACTGGTTCCCCCGTCAGCCTCGGTCTGATAACACTTCGAGCAGTCTTTAACCGGTGATCCCTCCACCATGCGGCGGCGAATCGTACGGAGGTAAGTCGAATTCCAGATTTCTGCCAAGGGCATGGAGTGTAAGGACAACAACCGCCCCTCAGAGACCATGTCGATGGCATGAGCGTGGGTACAGAGCTTAACCTTTCCATCATTGGCGATGGTGAGCTGAGAAAAAGGCAAAACGCAAAATGTCTTTGGCGGCACTGGATGAGCCCCCCATTACCGACCTGCCGGCGTACCAAAGCGAAAGCCCGCGGCCGTTAGCTGTTCGTAAAGTTCCGGGCACGCAGCGGCGAAAGACTGCCCCCGCGATTCGTCGAGATCGTTCGTGAACCGAATGAATTGATTCTGCAAAACTGCCAGCTTGTCTGACGCGGCTCTCGGGCGTCTCAGAGCCGAGACCACTTTGCACACGTGCCATCGGTTATCTTCGTGGCACTCGGTTTGCAAGTATTGTTCCCAGTCCTGCAGAACTTTGAGGATCACAACGTGTGGCAGCATATCGAGCGACAAGAATCCAGGCGCCAACAGGATGTTGTCCAAAACGAATCGAATACCGTTCGTGTCGCACCAGCGCGCCAAGTCCAGAAGTCCCAACGCATTGTAGGCCTGGGGGTGGGCCGAATAGAAATCGGAATTTTGTCCTTCTGAAATGAAAAGATATTCCGCTTAAGCGCCCCCCACTTTGAC
>DASTDH010000641.1:0-3506 GCA_035710445.1 Chthoniobacterales bacterium | reverse complement strand
GGTAAGCGCTTTGGCCCATCCTGTCGCTGACGACCCGCCATTAATTGTATGAGCCAGATTCATATACAGCAGATCCGAACTATTGTTCGATCCGGACGACTTGCTAACGTTGACAATTGTCTGGCCACTTGGCGGTGCGGCGGTACAAGGCTCAAAAGCCAAAGCGACATATGAAGCAGTCACGGAGCCAATCAAAACGATCGCATTTTTCAAGATTGCCACCTGAATTGCAGGGAGTAGATCAGGTCCAGGAAGGGAATTCGGCTCTGGACACACGCACCTGCAAACTCGCTTTCATTCGGAAATTTCACCGCTCGGCCATACGAGGGATGTGCTGTTCAATCGACAGCTTAACAGCATGGTGACTTCGATCTCAAGAGGCGGAGTGATCAACGCCATTTTTGGAATGGAGACGGCTATAAGTGCCTGTCCTCACATTTTCAACGACGGCGTTCGATGCCTTGCCTTAAAGCTCTGAATGCTCTGCTCGTAGAAATCGGTTACCAATGCCGCTATTGCCTCAGGTCTGTAGCGTCGAAGCGACCGTCGGCCCCTTCTGCCGAGTCCCCCGGCAAAATCGGGATTGTCGAGAAGTGACTGCACCGATGAGACAAGATCGTCGATATTTCCGGATTCAAATAATATTCCACTTTGACCCGAGCGAACGATCTCCGGAATACCGCCGACATCGCTGGTAACGAGTGGACAGCCAACTGCAAGGGCTTCCAGGACTGTGTAGGGGAAAACCTCGAACCGTGATGCGCAGATTGTAACGAAGTGCAGAGGCCTGAGCTTTTCAACTTCCACGGATGACAATCGGCCTCGGTAATCAAGTCGAGATAAAGCGTCGGGGGAAAGTCTTGTTCTGGCATAGTCCCACAGTTTCATGCCATCGATCCCATAGTCCGGGCCAACGAAAGTCAATGTCAGCTTGGGGTTGTTCTCAGCCAATCTGCCGAACGCATTGATGACAAGATCGCCGCCCTTGAGCTCATCAAATCGACCGATGAACAGAAGACTATTTACATTGCAGTTCGAAACGCGCCACTTGCAAGATGGTACGGAAACAGGATTTCCGAACGTCAGACTCTTTCGTAATTTTAGCCGATATTGACGCTCTACCGAGCGCAATATTTGATTAGATGGCGCCGTGACCCCGGCGGCGGTGATTATGCCCCGGCGCTCCAAAGCCTCTCGCCTAGCATCTTCAAAGCTCTTCGTCAGAAACCACGGGCCGTGGAGCCGCACGACAACTGGAACGAGCGCGAGCTTTGTTATAGCGTAACTTAGTCCATACGACTCTTCCATCTCCAGGATATCGATTTCGTGCCTCGTCACGAGGGCTTTCACCGCACGCGCTAGTGGAGCGGCATCCGCATGATACATCGCACTCGTTGGGGCGAGCCGGAAGAGAGCGCGGTTCCAAAATGGCATAGCCTCGCGAAATGCGCCGATCTGTGAAATCCTCAGGTCCTTAGTATCCTCCGAATGTCGGGCTAGTACGAATACTTCGTGCCCGAGCTCGCGGAGTGCTGGAATCACGTGGCCCGCGTAAGAGACGATTCCGTTCGCCGAATTGTCGGGCGGCCAAGATGGGACATACATTGCTATTTTCATAGCCGTATATTACCTCACTAAAGCCGTAACAGTCACTCATGTAACCGTCGGACCGCGGGCACAGACTGGACTGAGATTTGCGTCGCAAGGAATCGTACGAAGCTCTTGATGTCGACTCGGCATTTATTGAAGGTGGCGTTGAAAAATCGCCGATCGCCTCTAAGGCAAGATCTCGCTATTTAGTTGCAATCAGCGTAGGTGCAGCCTTAAGATGAACTTAAAAAAAAGAATATTTAGTGCCAGCGCATGGACTGTGGGGACCTACGGCGTCGAGATCATTCTCAGGCTTGTCTCGAGTTTGGTTCTGTCGCGATTGCTGTTTCCGGAGGCCTTTGGTCTGGTCTCGGCATCCAGCTCCCTCATTGTAGCCCTCGCGCTATTCAGCGATCTCGGCATTAGGGCCGTTATTATTCAAAGCCCACGGGGAGATAACGACGAATTCCTTCGGTCGGCCTGGGTGTTTCAGTTGTTTCGAGGACTTTCCCTTTGGGTCCTGCTCATTATCATCTGCTCTAGTCTTAGGTTTTCATTCATCAAGAACGCGCTGCCTCAAGAAAGCGCCTTTGCAAATGAGATGTTCCCGGTGATCACCTTGGCACTCGGGTTCGGGCTCGTTTTGAGTGGTTTTGAATCGACTGCCGTCTTCCTAAACATACGACAGATGAAGTTTAGACCGTTTGCGGTAATTGACATCTTAGCTAAGGTCACGACGATTGCCGTAATGATTGGCTTTGCCTTCGAATTCCGAAATGTTTGGGCGCTCGTCGCCGGCAACTTGTTCTCGGGGGTCTTACGCCTAGTTCTATCGCATACGTTGGTACCTGGACCATGGATGGCGTGGCGTTGGAATAGGGATCATTTTCGAGAGATCATTCACTTCGGTAAGTGGATTACGGTATCGTCCCTAGCTAGCTTTTTCGCATCCCAATGCGACTTCGTGATATTGGGAATGCTGCTATCAGGTTCATCTCTTGGAGTCTATTCGATCGCGAAAACACTCGTCAGCGCGGTTCATGGTTTTGTCGAGAGGATCAATAGCGGCCTGGCTCTCTCGGTTCTTGGCGAGGTACTTCGCGAAAACCCGGCGGAGTTGAGGAAAAAGTATTATAGGTTCCGTTTCCCGATCGACGTGCTCTCTGCCTTTAGCAGCGGCGTGTTGTTCGCGACGGGGCAGCAGATCGTCAGCACACTTTACGATCCGCGCTATGCGCAAGCTGGACCAATGTTGCAGCTGCTTGCTATCGGTCTTGCGCTTTACCCACTCCAGCTCATCAGAAGTGCTTTTACCGCTATCGGGCAACCATATGTCGTCGCTGCGGTGTCGATCATCGACGCTGCATTCCTAATCTTATCCTTGATCGGAGGATACTTAGCGTTCGGTGTGCTTGGTGCTGTCGCCGGAATTGCAATTAGCGATATTATGCCGTCCTTGGCCTATCTAATTCTCGCCCACCGCCAGAGATGGTTGAGCATTTGGCATGAACTGCGGATTGTTCCGATGTTTATCGCAGGCGTCGCGCTGAGCGAGATCGGGCTCTTCGTTGGAAGGTCTTTTGCTCCTGAAAGCTTGGAACACTTTTTCAGGTAAGCGCGCGCAGATGCTATTAGCGTAACGAAGCTCAGGCAGGCATCAGTCCCGAACCACTTTTTTCACATTGTCCCTTAAGCGCTTGACAAGTGAACTGAGTTTTCCCGTCGCTGCTTCCATCGGCATCAAAAGAGAGCCTTTCAATTTCTCATCAGGTCGCGCTTTGAATATTGTGCCGTGGCTAATGCCTGTCCAATGAGCAGGGGCCTCGGATGTATAATAGTATGTGGCGAATGACTTTCTCGGACATGGTGCGGCGGTAGAGACCGGCACAACACCATGATAGCTGATTTCGCTGGTC
>DASTDH010000640.1:0-3924 GCA_035710445.1 Chthoniobacterales bacterium | reverse complement strand
AGCATGGGCGGTCGAGTGGGATGCCACCTTGCGCTGGAAGAAGATGTAGCTGCGGTCATTTGTCTTGGCTATCCGCTTTGCGGAGGAGGTAATCCGGCCAAATTGCGCGCGGATGTGCTCCACCGATTGACAACGCCCATTTTCTTCGTGCAGGGGACACGCGATCGCCTTTGTCCGTTGGATCTGCTTGAACAAACTCGCCGAGAGATGAAGGCGTCCAACGAGCTTTATGTGGTCCAAGGCGGAGACCATTCGCTGCAGGTGGAAAAGGCTCGGCTCAAAACGAGCGGCGAGACGCAGGATGACGTCGATGAGAGAATCATGGTAGCTATCGGAACTTTTCTCACCGTTAATTGTCCGCAATATCTTTCTTCGCGATCCGTCTAATACGAAATGCTGAAACAAAGTGACTTGGATCAGCCCAGTCACGGCTATCCACATCGGTTGGCCGAACAAGCCTGGCTGGATTGGCCAGCCTCGGAGCGAACGCAGGTTGGAATCGACAGTCTCGATACGCTGACCGGATTTCTGAGCGTAGCCTATCAGGCCAGTCTGTTACACGAGGAAGGGCGGCCGGTCGTTTGCCGGATGGCGCTTTGTCATCCCTCCGAACTCGAAGCGCGGGACTTGTCTTTGTATGGCTTTCATGTCTCGCGGTTTTGTAAGCAGCGCCCATTCGATGAGCAGGAGATCAGGCGACTTAGTCCGGCAGCAACATTTTATCGATCGATGATGGTCGTGACGTGGTCTGCAAGGAAAGATTTTACCATCGTCGGGACAGTAGTAACCGGGCAATGGTCCAGAGATTTGGTTGCCGATCTACAAGGAATGATTCACGCCATTCCCGATTGGCTTATCGTCCACATCCGCGGCCCGGGCAATCTTGTCGTCTATCGAGGTTCGGAGCGGCTCGCAACTTTGCTGAACGGGCGCGTGGAAGGGCACGGATTCAACGTATTCGCGTCTTCCTGGATGGCTGAACGATTCTGGAATGTGCGCAACGAGTGCAAGGAATTTAGCCGCTTGGGTAGCAAACAAGACGTCGAGCTGCGCGGCGATTTGTTGGACAATTTTGATGCAAATTTTTTCAAACGGGTAATCCGCGAGATACGTGATAAGCGGCACGGCGGCACACTGGTTTTTGGACCACAGCGGACATTGGTCGAACTTCTTGATCCGGGTGGTCCACTGAGCGCTAAATATCGGGTCGATGTCCAGGCATCATCCCGGCCATACAAGGCGCTTCTAGACAAGGTCCTTCAGCGCCTGATTTTTCTGGCAAATCTGAAGGACAAAAACTCAGTCGGCTGGCTGGAGCTAATCCAATGGGGCGAGGAAATGCCCTATAGCATCTCGACTCAATATCTGGATTTGGCTGGATGGTTGGCCGATATGGCCACGGTTGACGGGTGCCTGCTTCTCGACCCTCGCTTCTCGGTTCTAGGCTATGGGGTGGAGATTCAGGTGCCCTGCTATGAGAGCGAGACCGTGTACCGCGCTCTCGATTCCGAGGGCAAGGAGACGGTTCCAGAATCCGCTGAACGAGCTGGAACTCGCCACCGTTCGGCCTATCGGCTTTGCCGAGATTGCCCGCGATGTCTGGCGGTCGTGATTTCGCAGGACAGCACGATACAATTTGTTGCTAACATAGACGGTCAGGTCACCTACTGGAGTCACCTTAACTTTTGAGCCGCTGATCAAATTAAATCAGCCAATGTTAGGGTAACGTACCGCGGCCCATTTTTCCCTCGCACCTGAAGCCTTACTTTCGTGCCAGCGGGCTGTTTCAGTTTCTCTCGCAGGTCGGCGATTTGAATGCGGTTTAGTTTCGCTCCGTCAATCGTCAAAATGTGGTCGCCTGGCTGTAAGCCGGCTTTTGCCCCCGGTCCGTCTTTAACGACATCAGTCACTTCGCAGGTGCCGTCGGTATCTCCCATCACCCAGAGTCCCGAACGGTCAAAAACGTCCGGTTTTGAGAAATTCGCGTTCGGCTCCAGATAAAGAACCTGATTGGGGTAGTCCAGTATCAAGGTGAAACGTTTCAGCAGTCCGCTTCCCAGATTACCAGCGGTTTGGGTGGCTGCTGATGCGCCTCGTTCACCCAACTCGATCAGGCCAACTGGAGCCTTCAGTTCGAGGCCTCCAATCTTCAGGGTATGCGGTCTAACCAGCAGTCCTCGAGCCGGTCCGCCCAGGCCATAACCCGCGACTACTTCGGTGCCGGCCTTGTATTTTTCCTTTAGCTGGTTTTTTTCCGCAAACGGACGCATGATCGAGAGCGAGCCACGGTTTCCGGTATCGATATCAAATTCACCGGCCAACCCATCGATTTCTCCTTCAACGCTTGGAATATGGTTGTTGAATTTGAACGGTACTTTCACAGCGTGTTCCGGCGGATGAAACGCATCCGGACTGATGACAGTAAGTTTGCTATTGGCGTAGTCGATCTTCACGATGGCGCGGCGAGCAATCTCGTATCCGACCAACCCATCACAAGAGACGCCTTCGACCTTGGATAAACTGCCCAAGTCAAACGAGGAGAAAACCTGGTCCTTAAGCTTGGCACCGGCCAGGTCAGTCTGCGCTACCTTGGCCAGACCGGAAGCGGCCACGCTATCGCCAAATCCTCCACCAGGAAGCGTTCCCTCGGTCCGTATACCGGCCTTCTTCGCGAACTCAGCGCTGACCGTATTGACCGCCCCGGTGTCGAAAATAAAGTGGTCGCCGGTTTTTCCATCCAAGCTAACTGCCAAATAGATGTGATTATTGATCAGACGAAATGGAGCGCTTACCTCCTTCTGTCCGCCTGGAAAAATGAGGGGATCCAATACCTGCTTAGGCGGATCGAAGCGTTGCGCTGTTATATCCGAATTGAAGTCGATCTTTTGCGAGACAACCTTTTGATCGTACTTGGAGTCTCCGACACTGACTCTGGTCTGAAATGGAATGACCAGACCGTCAACATTGCGGAAATCTGAGAAATAACTGGTCTGCGGTTGCGTCCCCGTAAGATCGACCATTCGGACAGGCAGATGGCTTGCCTGGTCAAACCACACCTCGAATGGATCGGCATTTTTCGGCTTGATGGTAAGGACATCGCATGGTTTCCCGTCATTCTCTTTGACACCGCTATACTCAGTCTCAGCCGGGTAACGATCCGGAAAAAAGAACGCATGCGTTGCCTGGTAAAAGTCTTTCACTGCACTCGCAATCGATTCGCGACTGGTCTCGATGCGCACCTGATCACTTGCATCGGTGGACCACGAAACCTTTCCATTCCAACCCTGGGAACCCTTAGCCGGACCCAAAGTGTAACTCTGGGCGCCACGCACGCTCGGTAGATCAAGCCAGATTTCATAAGTTCCGTCGATTCCACCGACGCTTAACGTCCCGGTCTCATGCCAGGTTCTTATCGTGTCCCAGTTGGCCCCGCCGGCAGCGGTTTTGGCAGCTGCGATGATCTTATCGGCTTGGTCAGTACTATGCTCTTCCGCCAATGCCGTTGAAGAGAGAACCCAGAGAGCGAGTAGAGTGAACGGGCGAGACAGTCGGATCGTCGGGAGACTCATCGCGGTGAAAATGGACGACCATCACCGGATGGTCAAACAGAAGGCAACTATCAGAGAGAACCGGTCCCAGTTGCGCAAAAGGCATTCCGGAGCTAATAGTTGTATAGCTAGAAAGAGAGAGTTCGATTGGATATCTATCTGTCGTGCTTGATCGGAGGGTCTATCGCTCTGGCAGCTTTTGCCCTATGCGGAGTGGGACTTCATCATCTGGGAACGCATCACTTTCAGGGTGGTTCTTCTCCCCACGTATCCGGAGGACACGTGCATGGTGGCAACGCCGCTGCAACCGCGCGCGGCTCGCACGCCCACCATTCTGCCCCTCAGCATTCGGAGGCTAACTCGTTACTATCGTGGC
>DASTDH010000639.1:0-3458 GCA_035710445.1 Chthoniobacterales bacterium | reverse complement strand
ACCATTGCTTCTACGGTTGAGTATGATGCTCGTTATTCCTACCGTTGTGAGGTGTCGCGGCATAGGGAAAAACCAAGTTATACGCAATATCGTTATGCGTAACGCCGCCGACGCTGAACGTGGCTGGATTGAATCCTGCGAAGATCGTAGGCGGGTTCGTCCGCAGGTCGCTAAGGATAGCGATCACGGCGATGCCGAGTACATCGTCACCGAAGCGACGCCCATTCGGCCAACCGCCAGAGACAGTTCCCTGACCAAACCCCGGCTGTACCGTGCTAGTTAGAGTATCTCCTCCGAAAATACCGAGTCGATTGAAGCTCGGAGTTCCAGCCAGATGGGCTGGGCCGGTCGACAAATCCACTTTGATTAGATCCGGGATAAAGATTCCGGCCAAATCGGTTCGGTTTGTTTGCAAGTTAGCCGGGTCGCCTAACAGCTTGGCTAACTCCGGAGCTAATGCGTACTTCTTGAAGAGGTTCTGATCTACCGCCGGCGGTGCTTCATTATAGAGATCCTTGTCCTTCCCAGCTACCAGCAATTCACAGAACGCGGGATTACCCTGGCGGCCGATCTGAACGAATTCGCCTAAGTGCCGCGGAGCTCTCGGATCACGCAAGACGGTGAGAGCCTGGCGGCTCGTGCTGGCGTACACGCCGACAATTTGGTGGTCACCACCCAACTCAGAAACTGGAATATTGATTACAATCGTATGAACGTTGAATCCGGCTTGACTGTCTAGCGGCTTCTCCGGCCCGGAGAATGTCGGATCGAGGTCGAAGATACTCTGAATGTTGGCGTAAAATCCGTCGTCTCTCTGTCCGGCAAAGACGACATACCCCTTGTTCAATTTGTGTATCGCCTCAGAGGTGTAGACATCCAACAGCGAGGGGTCAGCAACGCCTTCCTTGGCAGGCAGGTTGCCGTTCTCGCCCTGGTTATAATGGGGGGTAACCAAACCCTGATTGTTAGGTGGAACGGTTAAATTCTCGGCGAGAACCTCCACTCGATGCGCTCGCTCGTCGCCTTTTCCTTCACGCTTCTCACTGTGGACGACCTTAGTGACACTGTAGTGTTGGGTCAGATTCTGGTTGGCATCGTCGACGTGCTGAATTGGACCGAGGAAGGATTGCGCAATGGTATCTTCGTTTTTGAACGTTGTCTTGAATCTGAATTGATAGCTAATGCTCGCTTCCCCTTCGGACAGATCGGCTCCAGTAGAAACATGGATTTCGTAGAGCACATTGTCATCGAAGTTATACTTGTTTGGCCCAATGCTTGGTTCTTCAAACGGATATACCGCCAGCCCTGCGGTCAGGTATTTGACGCCGTTGACTTGTGATACAAATGCGTAGACGTCGGTAGTATTGGCGGCTGGGTCGAGGGTTATCAGCGGTGCATCCATGTGGCTGGATGCACTGGCCCTCCCGGAGACGAACGACAACGCGGCCAAGGCCGCGCTCAGCCAGGTAAGGGCAAAGGCTTTACGTGGAACTTTCATAGTTTATCTAATTTTCTGACGTTTGGGTTAGTTGCTGCCGGCCTTAGTGCAGGGATTTCTCCCACTCTCTGAGCGCAGCAAATTGTCGGTTGAAATCGACTCTTTCCGAAGGTGTCAATACCTGTTTGATCTGATCGGCCTGCCTGAACGACACTTCGGCCTTGGCGTAGTCGCCCAACGCCATCGCAATTGCTCCGGCGTGATAAAAGAGTCGGGCGTCTTGCGTGCCTTCTTTCAATGATTTTTCGGAGCAGTCTCGCGCCTCGGTGAGTCGGTTGTTCGCCTTTAAGGTCCAGGCAACGGCATCCATAGTAAAAATATCCTCGCGAACGCTCAGTTCCCTTTGGGCCAGCATAAGTGCCTGTTGGGTCAGCTCCCCTCTCGCGATCAGATAAAGTGCAAACGTTCGTCCATCGTTAGCTGCTCCACTGTTAACTAAACGACTTTCCACCTCTTCGGCTGCTGCTAAGTCGCCAGTCTCTCGCAAGGCGTCGGCCAAGGCCCATTGATACTCCGGCAACGAAGCAAGAGCAGCAGCCTGCCGGAGAGATTCAATAGCCGCTGACGCCTTATTCTGCGCGAACAAGATCCGGCCACGGAGAAGGAGTGCCGGCGCACAGTTCTCTGTGAATTGCAGTGCGATACCCGCATACTTTGCTGCCGCATCCATATCGCCGGCTTGAAATTTGTAAATTGCCAGTCGGGTATAGGCCCAGGCGGTTGCTTCCGGCTCTCTCGAGCCGCCCGCTGCTACTGCCATCTGCATCACCTCGATTGCGCCTACAAGATCGCCCTTTAGCCAACGCATATGGGCTATTCGAGTGTAAGCTTGCAGGTCCGGCCTCAGATTAACCATCTTCTGGTACAAGATGATTGCCTCGTCCAACCGTCCTTGTTCCATCAAGACATCTCCTAGCAGACCGGTGTCGGAGGCGTCATTGCGAATCGCTACAAGTTTTCGCGCGACGCATTCAGCTTCCTTGAACTGGTGTAAACTGTCCAGGATATGGCCTTGCAAAAGGAAAGCATCTGCATCGTTTGCCTGCGTCGATTGCAAACAGAGTGAGCACTGTTGCGCGAGCTTATAGTAACCGGGATCGTAACTGGAACGGGCTTTCTCAACGAAAGCCCATCCGAGACGTTTCATGATTTCGATCCGCTTCGTGCCGGAGCGTGCCTCGTCCTGTAGCCGCCTTATCTCGCGATCGGTTGGCTCGTCGCCTTTATGCGGGGCTAAGGCGATCGCACACGCATCACTCGATGGAACTGAAATACCCTCGGTTCTTTTGGTCGCAGCGGACCAAGCACCGGTCGGATCTGTTATCTTCCAGAGTCCGAATCCGGCCAAGATGCAACCAGCGAACAAAAGAGAAAGCTTTTGGTAGGAAAACTTGAACACGCGACAATTGATGCGCTGTTCTGATTGGTGCGGATGCAGCGAATCCTGCGTCGAGATACCATTTTAATTTAACCAAAAAAATTGGGCATCCAACCAACGACTGGCTACGCACACCACAACAGGTGTATCGGATTTGCGCGAACCTGAAAAGGATGTTCCCGCCGAGGCGTAAGTCACCCTTGATCGGCAAACAACCGAGCATCAATGGTAGGGCGGTCCGTCCCAGACCGCCGAGGTGTAATTTCACTCTTGGTCCGCAAATAACCGAACATCGTGGTAGGGCGGCCCAGGCCGCCGGGTTCGCCCGATTGCCGACCGGCTTTGATCATACAGCACGATATATGATAGTTATTATATAGATCGCATGACCAATCCGATGCGCAAATTGCTTGATCACACAATTCCGGCTTGGGCGGAATCTGATGCTGCGTATTTCATTACCGTCTGTTGCCGTGATCATGGCAAAAACACATTGGCCGTTGCTCATGCAGCGAAAATCATCTTCGATGCCGTCCAAGCTTACGAACAACGCAAACTCTGGTACGCCAGATTCATGTTACT
>DASTDH010000638.1:0-3690 GCA_035710445.1 Chthoniobacterales bacterium | reverse complement strand
AACACCCCTTCGCCGAGATTGGGCTGAAGAGCGAGCGCCGTTTCGGCTGCCTGCCGCGTCTCCTCACGCAGGGCGACCGTTGGTTGAAGACTCTGTATGATGTACCCGCTAGCATCCACATATGACAGCAGCGCCCAGGCTAGGGCAAACTTCGGGTCCAACCGCACCGCTTCTCTCAGATATTTCTGCGCGGCAAGGGCGTTGGCGGGTGAAGTTGTCGTTTTAAGTGTATAAGCCAGCCCACGCAAGTAGGCATCGTAAGCCTCAGGATTGTCCGTCGGTTTGGCAGCGATGACTTGCTTTTCCTCGCCGGTCAGTTTCGCTCGCAGTTGGTCGGCGATGGCTTTGGCCACTTCACTCTCAACCGAGAAGATATCGATCAGTTTGCGATCAAATGTATCGGCACAAAGATGAGAATCATTGGCTGCTTTAATTAGCTGCACGTTGATGCGCACGGCGTCGCCGCTCTTCTGCACGCTGCCTTCCACGACATGTGCCACTCCGAGTTGCTTCGCAATTTCACGCAAGTTTCCAGGGGCGCTCTTGTAATGTTGCGTCGATGTGCGCGAGATGACCTTCAGATCAGCGATCTTGGCTAGACGCGTCAGAATCTCGTCCTGGATGCCATCGGCAAAATAGGCGTTGGCTTTGTCTTCGCTCCGGTTTTCAAACGGCAGTACAGCGATGCTTTTTTCTGTAATAGGAATTCCTACGTCGGCGGCTTTCCCCGCGGAGGAGCGTGCAACCGCCGGTGAGCCTCGTCGGAAAAAGACTGAAAAGCTGATCGCCAAAGCCACAGCTGAAAGGAGCAAAACAACGGTAAGCACATACTTGAGCCAACGGGGCGTCGTGACCGGACGGATGCTAACACCGGACGTCTGTTTCCATCTTCCTCCTCGCTTGAGTTTGTCCGGAACATGTGGGTTGCCGAGATTGTCTTTGTAGAGATTAACCAGGTGCAGCCGCAGCCCGTACTTTACCTCACACTCGCCGAGATCATGCAGGTGAGGCCGCCAGTGTCGGTACTCCGCTAAGTCATCGGCTAAATGTTTCGACAAAAGAATGTGCCCGGCATCGCCACAATCCATCACCCGCTGCGCGATGTTAATTCCAGCACCGGCAATGTTTGTCCTGTCATTGACGTCCGTAACTTGACTGACCGGCCCGCTGTGGACACCCATGCGTACCTGGATATGCGCATGATCTTTTAAGATTCTGCTAATTTCGAGCGCACATCGTGCGGGTTCTTCCGGACTGCGGAAAAACAGGAGCGCCATCCCGTCTCCGGTCGGCACTCGGATAAGTTTGCCGGCTGTTTCTGCTGCCCGAAAACATTCGGTGCTGCGGACGATTTGGTTCAGTTCCCGGAGCAGCTCAATCTGCTCGTTAACCAGTAACTTCGAATAACCGACCACGTCGATTAGCAACACGTGAGCGATCTCGAGTTGGAGATCCGGGCTACTGTCGGAGGAAGTATCCTGGGCGTTCACCCCTTTAAGAGCCTAACAATACCCTTGCCATGGTTCAGGACAAACAAGGCCTCCCAGGGGTAGAAGGCACAGATAAACAGCCTACGCCGATACGTTCCCAAGATTCGGAAGCCCCTACTTCGGCGCGGGTGAGACAACCAGTTTTTGGAAGCGCGGATCATTCCGGAGCGGATCGAACATTGGATCGAGCCGAAGTAGCGCGGGAGTCAGCGGCGCGCCAAACGCGAATGCGCCTGAATACGGTATCGAGATTACTTTGTGCAGAGCGGCGATGGCGCGGTCGGGCTCTCCCATTCGCGCCGCCACCCGAGCGAGGACCTCGATTGGAAAGGGACCGGTGACGGCGTCCTTCTCGATCGGATTCACCACCATCGCCCGTTCGGCCAGAGCAAACGCGGCGGCTTTGTCACCAAGGCCCATATTGGTCAGCGCGAGATCTCCGATGAGAACATAGTTATCCGGCTGTTCCTTGAGGAATGGTTCCAGTTCGCTGCGCGCCTGTCGCCAACTTGCCTGGGCGGCGGCATGGTCGCCGGCGACTTCTTGCGCCCAGCCTAAGTAAAAGCGCAGTTCGCCATTGTAAAAACCCAACGCTGGATCAGGCTTGGCCAGTATTTGCTTTAGCCGAGGAATGATTGATTCAGTGCGGCGCTCCAGGATCGCTTGGTAAACTTGTACTTCCAACGCGCTGAAATAGTCGGCGTTCGGATGCAGCGGACCGAGTAGTGCAGCAGCCCGCGGAAGGTCGCCCTCCGCTTGTGAAATAGCCGCCTTTAGCGCGAGGGTATCCAGGTCGTCCGGCGTGATATTGAGAACCTGATCAAGCTTTCGCAGCGCCTCGGGGAAACGACGAAGGGCGATATAGGAAAACGCGTGCTGAACGAGGAGCGAAACGTTGCGTGGGTCGAGCCGCTCGCCTTCGTTGAAGTAGGACTCGCTCCGGTCCCACTGGCCTCGCCTCCGCGCGACATAGGCCAGCGATTCAGGAATCCGGCTGCTATTCGGTAGCAGCTGACGTGCTTGCTCAAAGTAACGCACCGCGGTGTCGTAATCTTTCAGACAGTTGTAGTGATAAGTGCCCTTAGCCAATATGGCCTCGCCAAGATTGGGCTGAAGAGTGAGCGCGGTCTCGGCTGCCTGCCGCGCCTCTTCACGAAGGGCGACAGTTGGTTGAAGACTCTGTGCAAGGTAGTTGCGCGCATCAATGATTGACAGCAGCGCCCAACCAAGGGCGAACTTCGGATCCAATCTAACCGATTCTCTGAGATATTTCTGTGCGCCAAGGGCGTTGACGGGCGTGGGGAGAGTTTTGAGCGTGTAAGCCAGCCCACGCAAGTAGGCATCGTAAGCCTCAACATTGTCAGTCGGTTTGGCGGCGATGACCTCCACTTCCCGGCCGGTGAGATGCACGCGCAGTTGGTCGGCAATGGCTCTTGCGACATCACTCTCAACTGAAAAGATGTCGGTCAGCTTGCGATCAAAGGTATCGGCCCAAAGCTGGGAATCATCGGCCGCCCTGATTAGCTGCACGTTCACGCGCACGGCGTCGCCGCTCTTCTGAACCCTTCCTTCAAGGATGTGGGCTACTCCCAGTTGTTTTGCGATCTCAGGCAGGTTTTCCGGCGCGCTGTTGTAATCCTGTGTCGATGTGCGCGAGATGACTTTCAAATCGGCAATCTTGGATAAGCGCATCAGAATCTCGTCATGGATGCCATCCGCGAAGTAGGTATTGGCTTTGTCGCCGCTCAAATTCTCGAAGGGAAGAATGGCGATGCTCTTCTCGGGAATCGAAACGGTGCCCTTGCTACCCGTCCCCTCGGGAGAAGTCGATGGGGTCATCCTCAGCGATACTCGCTGGAAAAAGGTCAAAGAACTAATCACCATAGCGAGGGCAGCGACTACTAAAGTAAGTACCAGCAGGGACCTTGGCCGCCGGGGCAGGCTAAGTGGGTGAACTATGTCCGATTCTTGCTTCCATTTTCTTCTGCGCCTGAGTTTCTCAGGGACCTGTGGATTACCGAGATTCTCTTTGCAGAGATTAAACAGATGCAAGCGTAGTCCGTGCTTCACCTCGCACTTGCCCAAGTCGTGCAACCACGGTTGCCAGTCCCGGTATTGCGCTAAATCTTCCGCGACATGCGCTGACAAAAGAATGTGTTCAGCATCACCGCAATCAAGCACTCGCTGCGCGACATTGATT
>DASTDH010000637.1:0-4330 GCA_035710445.1 Chthoniobacterales bacterium | reverse complement strand
CGAAGCGTGAAACCCAGTTTACGGCAGATTCGCTGCATCACATAGTTTTCTGGAAGAATATAGCCGACGATCCGCTCCAGGCACTTCACGCGGCCGATCGCGACTAGATTACCGAGAAGTTTCGTGCCAAGACCTTTACCTTGCCAGTCATCAGAAATCACAATAGCCACTTCAGCCTCATTGGCACCTTAGGCTTTGATCAAGCGAGCCACAGCGATAATCTGTCGTTGGTCCTCGGCCGCTTGGATTGTTTCTACTATAAGGGCAATTTCGCGATCGTAGTCGCTGAAACAAATCTGCACCAACCGCTCATGGGCGACTAGGGCTTCGCCCCCAGGGAAACCGAAGTAGCGCAAATGCACAGTCTCTTCTGAAAGAGACCTATGGAAGGTGATCATCAGCGGTTCGTCTTCCGGCCGGATCGGGCGAATGGTGACAGCGATTCCATCGGCCAGCTTCCAGCTACGCACATATTGCGCAGGATAAGGTCGGATCACCAACTTCGACAGGGAGGCGGCCGGCCGATCAGGTTCAAACAGGATCATGCGAGCATCGAGGGCCATCGCCCCTCTAGGGGAGGCTAAGAGTGGATTAACGTCGATTTCCTTAATCAGAGGTTGCTCGGCTACGAGTTGACTAAACCTGATCAAAAGTTTTTCAAGCGCCCGGAGGTCTGCTTGTGGTCGGCCGATGTCGCCGTTCAGCGCCGCGTAGATTCGCGTTCGTTCCATCAAGCGTTTGGCCAGCGTTGCGTTCAGGGGCGGCAAACCGATCGCACGGTCGGACCAAACCTCGACTAACTCTCCACCGGCCCCGAAAAGAATGATCGGTCCAAAATCCGGATCAATTCTCTTTCCAAGGATCAATTCGACAGCTTCGTCTTCCTTCTTGGCGATTCGCGTTTCGACCACCGGAATACCGTAGCTCGAAAGTATCTCTTTTGCTTCGGCTTCCGTAAGCAGCGTGCGCCCGGCTTCCCGGACTTCCCTGAGAACAGTCTCGACGCACTCTCGGCGGATTTCCTCAGGCGATCCGCTGAGAAGCACCGGCGTTTCATAGAGCGCGCGGAGGTTCCTGCTGTACTGCGCCATCAAACAGAAGGCCCGCGCCGCGGCATCCGGATGGGCGAACGTTGGGACACCTGAAGTGTTCAAGAGCGACTCAGCTTTTGCTACTGCACTGCCACCCATCCAGCAGGCAAAGATTGGTTTCTGACGCGCCGATATCAGCGATTTCAACCGCTCAGCCGTGGCCGTAGGCTCGGCCGTCGCTTGGGGAGTTAGTATGATTAGCAGCGCATCGTTATTTGGATCCTTGATCAGCGCTTCAACAGCCGCTGCGTATTGGTCGGCCTTAGCATCGCCAACCAGATCTACCGGATTTGATCGGCTCCAAAAAGGCGGCAAGAAATTGTCCAAAGTCTGAATGGTTTGATCGGAAAGGTCGGCCAGGCTCCCGTTGTCTTCGATGAGGGCGTCGGCTGCTAAAGCCCCAGGTCCCCCGCCGTTGGTAATGATGGCGAGTCGTGACCCGCGCGGGCGCGGCTGCTTGCCCAGCACCTCCGCCATGCCAAAAAGTTCATCTAAGGTGTTAACCCGTAGGACGCCGGCCCTTCGAAAAGCTGCGTCGAAAACTTCATCATTTCCGGCCGGCGCGCCGGTATGAGACATGACAGCTTTCGCTCCAGGTGTTGTATGTCCTACCTTGAGAACGATGATCTGCTTGGTCAGAGCGACTTCGCGCGTCGCTGAAAGAAAGGAGCGGGCGTCACCGACTGACTCCATATAAATAAGGATGCTTGCGGTATGCCAATCGTCTGCCAGGTAGTAGATCAGGTCTCCCCAATTGACATCGACCATCGAGCCTACCGAGAAAAAACCGCTGAACCCGACTTGTTCCCGAACGCTCCAATCCAAGACTGAGCTACAGAGGGCGCCGCTCTGACTGACGAAGGCGAGATGACCGTCCTTTGCCAGGAGTGGTGCGAAAGTCGCGTTCAGACTGAGCCTCGGGATCATTACTCCAAGGCAATTCGGACCGACGATTCGCATCTGACCCCGACGAGCCGTGATTGCTTCTTCTAGTTTCGCACCTGCCGGCCCGCATTCCCTAAACCCTGCTGAGATAACAACCGCACCTGTTACACCGGCCGCAGCACACTCTCCCACTACATCCGGGACCGTCGCGGCGGGAGTCGCGATAATTGCTAGGTCCACGTGATCTGGAATTGCTCCAATTTTGGGAAACGCCGGCACGCCGAGCACGCGGTGTTGCTTCCGGTTTACTGGATAGACGGGTCCCCGGTAGGATTTAAGATTCTCCAGCAGCGCGCGGCCGACACTTCCGGGCCGTTCCGTCGCACCAATTATCGCAACAGCTTCAGGAGCGAACATCGCGTTCAGTGCAGGCCGACGATGGCTCAGGAGCTCGCTCTCTCTCTTTCTTCGAGAGCCCGTTTCGCTCATAATGGACAAGCTAACCTACGTTCGTCGATTGTGTACTTGAAGAGTTTTTTTTACCGAAGTCATCGCGGTTCCGCGTTCACCAACGCTCAACGAGCGCGTTCTAAATCCTCTTCCGTACGTATTACTACGTATTTCTTGTCTCGAGAATAATGCTTATCTTCGCGAGTCGCCCGAGTTCTCCATTGAAAGGCCGGAGTTAGGATTCGCCTCAATGTAAAGAGTTGCTATCCGGTCAGACGGGGTACCGAGGGTGCCGTGAGGTTAAATACATTGGGTCGGTACACTGAGAGGTCGACATCAGGTGCAACCGGACTACAATCGCAAACATAGAAGCAGAATGTCAGCGACAACAATTCTTTGCGTGCCCGGCGTGGGTCACGCCAAGACCAACAAAAATTCGGAACATGATCCGCCTTGGAATGAACTCGGCATCTCCCCAAATGGCTTGGTTCTGAGTCACGGTATTATTGGCGTACAGATCCTGCCTATCTAGCCAATTTCCCGCCGGCGTCATGTCAATCAGAACCGGGTCTTGGAGGCGTGCATAGTCGAAGGCTTTACGCCGACTAGTAGTTTGGCCTGGCGAGGCCGGACCAGAATAGCAAACCGATTTGTCGGTCGGCGTTGCAATGGCTTCTGATGGCAGAGCGGAGCGAAACGGGAGAGCCATCAGGCAACAGGGTTAACTAATCGCGGCTGAATTTCAGACCGTAGGGAGTAAGAGACGCAGTTCATGCGGCGCTCAGAATTGGAGCACCGCTAATCGGCAGAACCTCTTTTCTGCAGCGCTTTCGGTTCGACCTCAGCAGGGAATCCTACGATGGTTCTGAACAAGCCGCGGTTTCCATTCGCCAGTCTACAGATAGCCAACGCGTCTCAAAAAACCAGCTAACCTCGCCAGCATACACCGTTGAGGTCGATCTCTACCGCCCAGCCAGGCGGTCAACGTCATTCGGTTGACACCCAGTTTTGTTGCCGTCTGACGATCACTCTCGTGTGACTCTTCCGTGTACCGCCCCAACGCTTTCAAAACTTCTTCGGTGCTCATACGCGCGGAAGGCAACGCCGCCCGTGAAGAAGGGCCAGAGTGGTCAGGTCCATGATGATCGAAGCCTGCCGGTTCCATAATTGAACGCGCCGGCTATACCGGAGCACTTTGAAAACTGGCGGGACGGTGATATTATTAGAAACGAAACTTCTCATTGTCGGTGACTCGGTAATGGGTTGTTTTATTCAGCGCCGGGGGATGGTGATGCGTCTTCCGGCGCGCATTCACATATTGGTCACTGCGTTCCGTGTTGGGGTAACAAGCCCAAGCCGCAATGCGGCTGCAACATAGTGATCCGGGCTGGTAGCTTTGCTGGTCCTTTCTTACCAGCTACCCGTCTTGCGTTACCCTGAGCGATATGCAAAGACAGAGGCATTGGGGGTCGAGGCTCCGGTCTTCCAAGCGCCTATCAAGTTCGCAATATTTTAGACTGTCAAGCCAAAATATTGGAAGCAGTAGGAAGACGAGGGCGCCTGCCCGAAATGTGGAGCGACGGGACCGGTGCGCGGAAGCCATCAGGAAGCGCTCGTGGGTGGAAACGGGTGCGATGCTTTTTTAGAGGGCGCAGCCACAATCAGGGCGCGAGGCCGCTACATGCGGCGTTTGCTTTTTTATGGCCCTAAGAGCCAACGCTTACATCGACGGGTTCAATCTTTACTACGGCTGTCTGCGTAAATCCCCTCACAAGTGGCTTGATCTTAACGCGCTCTGTTCCAGGCTACTTCCGACGAATCAGGTCAATCTGATTCGCTATTTTACGGCCGCGGTGACATCGCGGCCAAACGATCCTCGTCAAGCTCAACGCCAGCAGGCGTAT
>DASTDH010000636.1:0-14703 GCA_035710445.1 Chthoniobacterales bacterium | reverse complement strand
AAACCTTGCTCGGCCTCGGAACCGGACGCAAGCCCACCCCATATAAGGAGATACGGGGCGGCGCGGATCTTTTAATGCCGTCCAGCAAAGATTGAACGCTATATATTGGGGTTTGCTGAAACAACCGGATAAGCAAAAGCTACCCAGTGCTTACAGGAAGAGGCGATGTGATGACACCTAATCAGTAGATCACCGGAATCTTGAACCGATTTATCATGATGAAAATGAAATCTTCCGAGGGGAACTCCGGCTTATTGAGAATAATTCTTGATATCATTCTCACCGCGAGCAATGGTGTTTCAGTGAAGCTTCCTGGGCAGATATCTCAGAGATTGACGGCCAGCGGGATCCGGCTCACCAAACAGCGTGAGCAGGTCCTGGGCGTGCTAATGCAAAAGCCGGATCATCCGACCGCAACCGAGGTGTTTTTGCGCACCAAGAAGCATGTCCCTTCAATCTCTCTGGGTACCGTTTACAATTGTCTGGAAGCACTGATCGCTTCTGGTCTGGTAAAACAGGTCAATCTGGATCGCGCTCCCACCCGGTATTGCGCAAATCTAATGGAGCATTCACATTTTTTCTGTGAACGATGCGGTTCAGTTCATGATGTAAATATTGCTATGGGAAATGTCTGGGACCTCCCGCCTGGGTTTAAGGTCTCACACGCGGACGTGAATCTGCGAGGTACCTGCCCAAAATGTTCGGAATGAATTTATGAGTTCGATTGTCATCAAAAATCTGCATGCTTCAGTCAACGGTCAGGAAATTATTCGGGGAGTAGACCTCGAGTTTAGCAAGGGAGAAGTGCATGCTGTGATGGGGCCGAATGGATCTGGTAAGAGCACCTTGGCCAAGGTGATGGCAGGCCATCCAGACTACGAGGTTACCGGAGGTGATATTCTCTTGGCGGGCGAGAGCATCCTGGAGATGGAGCCGGACGAGCGGGCGCGAAAGGGTTTGTTTCTAGCTTTCCAATACCCGATCGAAATCCCCGGCGTAAGCAATGCGAACTTCCTTCGAGCCGCGCTGCAATCGCGTCTGCCGGAAGGAGAAGAGCTGGATGCGACCGATTTTTATCAGCGCCTCTACCAGAAGATGGATCAACTGGAGATCCGTCGCGAATTTACTGCGCGGTCAGTGAACGAAGGGTTTTCCGGCGGAGAAAAGAAGCGAAATGAAATTTTGCAGTTGGCGATCCTGGAACCAAGTTTTGCTGTCCTGGATGAAACGGATAGCGGTCTCGACATTGACGCTTTGAAGGTTGTGGCCAAAGGCGTCAATCAACTGCGCGGCCCGAAACTCGGCGTCCTCTTGATTACGCACTATCAGCGGCTGTTGAATTACATTGTGCCCGATTTTGTTCACGTCATGGCGCAAGGTCGAATTGTCCGAAGTGGCGGCAAGGAATTGGCGCTCGAGCTCGAGGCCAAAGGTTATGAGGACTATGCTGAACCCGCCGAAGCAGTAACGAATGGGTAGTGCAAAGACAATTTTCTATCGTTTACCAAAGGCAATAGCACAATGAGTACAGCCAATAACACGATCGATATCAACCGCGACATCGGCGACTTTTCCTATGAGGTAAAGCATGAGCGCGACGCCGGCGCCGGTCTGACCGAAAAGACCATTGATTATATCGTCGATGCGAAAGAAGAACCGGACTGGATTCGCGAGTTCCGAAAGAATGCCTATCACGTTTTCAAGAGCAAACCGCTGCCTACCCATTGGGCCGGCAACGAACTCAACGAAATCGACTTCGATGTCATCCGATATTATCTGGCTTCAGGCGACGCTCCCAAACGTTCGTGGGAGGATGTCCCGGAAGATATCAAGCGGACTTTTGAGCGGCTTGGAATTCCGGAAAGCGAGCGAAAGTTCCTGGCCGGCGTCGAGGCACAATTCGATAGCGAAGCCGTCTATTCCAATATCAAGAAGGCGGTGTCTGATCAGGGGGTAATTTTTGTCGGAAGTACCGAAGGATTAAAGAAATATCCGGAGATCTTTCGCAAGTGGTTCAGTAAGGTTATTCCCACTGCGGACAACAAATTCAGCGCGCTTAACAGCGCTGTGTTCAGCGGTGGAAGCTTTATCTATGTACCGCCCGGGGTGAAGGTGAAGCATCCGCTGCAAGCCTACTTTCGAATCAACGCGGAGAATTTCGGGCAGTTTGAGCGCACCTTGATCATTGCGGATGAAGGTTCCGAAGTGATGTATATGGAAGGCTGCACTGCGCCGAAGTTTACTACCGCCACTCTCCATTCGGCGGTTGTCGAACTGGTAGCACTTAAGGGCGCGAAAATTCAGTATGTGACAGTACAGAACTGGGCTCCCAATGTTTTTAATCTGGTGACCAAACGTGGGCTGGCGATGGAAGAAGCCGAGATTAAATGGATCGATTGTAATATCGGATCGCGGCTGACGATGAAATATCCCGGAGTTGTTTTGAAAGGTCGCAAGGCGCGCGGGGAAGTCATCAGCATCGCATTAGCCGGCGACGGACAACACCAGGACACCGGCGCCAAAATGATTCATGCGGCCGACGAAACGACCAGCAACATCGTATCCAAGAGTATCAGCGTTGGAAAGGGACGCGCGACTTATCGGGGATTGGTGCACGTGCCGAAGCATCTCAAAGGCTGCAAAAACAACACCGAATGCGATGCATTGTTAATCAACGCGCGGAGCCGGACAGATACCTACCCCGCCATTACAGTTCGCGGGACCGGTAACGCCACCCAACACGAAGCGTCGGTCAGCCAAATCAGCGCCGAACAAATTTTCTATATGCAGCAGCGTGGTCTGAGCGAAGGCCAGGCAATGAGCCTTGCCGTGAACGGATTTGTCAACGATCTGGTGCGCCAGTTTCCGATGGAATATAGCGTCGAACTTAAGCGTCTGATCGATCTCGAGATGGAAGGTTCGGTCGGGTAAAACCGCTGGTCTGAATAAGGGAGACTGGATGCTTAGCACTTCTGCTGACGTTTCTACGGTTGTATCTGCGCCGCGAGAGTGGACCACGGCGCCCGAATGGTTCGCCAAATTGCAGACCGATGCCTGGAGGGAGTTCGAGTCCGAACCTTACCCGGTTCGTACCGATGAACTCTGGAGATTTTCTTCCATCAAGAATCTGGGGCTCGATTCGTACCTTCCCGCTTCCGAGCAGGGCGAGTGGGACCCTCAATTCCTCAGTGGACGAGCCTTTGGAAAACCGGCCGGGCGCCTGATTTTTGTGAACGAAAGAATGGTATCCTGCGAAGTTTTCGACCGTCCGCTCGTCGATCGCGGGGTTCTGTTTCTCTCCCTGGAAAGAGCATTGGAGGAGCATCCTGAACTTCTGCGCGAGCATTTCATGGCCCAACCCGCCCGTCTCGGTTCCCGCAAATTCGCTGCTCTGCACAAAGCTTCGGTACGATCCGGGTCGGTCGTTTTTATCCCACGCCACGTCGAAGTCGTGCAACCGTTTGAAGTTTTTCACTTCGTCAGCAGTGATCGCGCAGCGGTCTTTCCCCACACCTTGGTGATTGCAGAAGAGGGGAGCAAAGTTACGGTTCTGGAGAATTTTGTTTCGATCGACGAGAGTCGGACAGGCTTCGCCTGCGGCGTCAATGATCTCGTCGCGGGTCCAGGCTCCCATCTCACTTATATCAGCACTCAGGATTGGAGTCGCGATTTTGTTTCGATCCAGATCAATTCGACGGTGGCCGATCGTGATGCCTCGGTGCTAAACCTCTCGCTCAATTTCGGTGGGAAATATTCGCGTCTGGAAAGTGTTAGCCGGATGATCGGTAGCGGGGCTCGAAGCGACATGCTCTCCATTTCGGTTGCGAGCGGAGAACAGGAATTCGATCAACGAACCCTCCAGGATCACCTCCAGCCAAACACCACCAGCGATCTGCTTTATAAGAACGCGTTGAGTGATCGGGCGCGCACGATATTCTCCGGACTGATCAAGGTTGAACCTGGAGCTCAGCGAACCGACGCATACCAAAAGGTGCGAAATCTTCTGCTAAGTGACGAAGCGGAGGCGAACTCGATGCCGGGTCTGGAGATTCTAGCCGACGACGTTCGTTGTACTCACGGCGCCACCTCTGGTCAGATCGAGCCAGAAGAGCTTTTCTACCTGCTCAGTCGCGGAATCCCGGACCGAGTTGCAAAAGCCCTGGTGGTGAAAGGCTTCCTCAATGAGGTCGTCGATCGACTCCCTGGCGTCATGGTGACAGACCATTTGCATGAGCAGATCGCCGCTCATCTCGGCACGTTGGCGACTAGCTGAGAAACGCGGGTTTCGGAACATGGGGAGCGCCATCCCTCATGCTGACATGCGTTGGCTGCGGTTTAGCCAAATCCGACATGAAATCTGCTTAGCTAGCAGGGCTTGGTCGGACCAATCCGACGTCCGGAAGCAACCCGAAAGAGCGACTTTGAGCTGCTTCAGAGGCTTCTGAAGATTTTTCACTGTTGCCTACCGATCGGGCTAAAGATTCCGCTGTCTCAGTCGATCGTACTTATCGTTTCAAATTAATTTTGGGTGAGACCCTTTTCAGCAGCTAGGGCAGAGGGGACAAAAAAATAGTTGCAGGCTGGTCGAAAAGAGTCACTTTGACGACTTACGTTTTCAAGGATATCGTACGTTTACGTCGTGTCCTGATGGCCAGCAAAATGCGGATACTCGCCTGTAAAAATTCAACTGCCTCGAACGGAGAATGTCCGGGCAAGATTGGCAAACATCCTGCTCGTAAACGGCGTCTGCCAAAGAGACAAAGCGAATAGCTATATTCGAAGCGCAGGGTAACTCAAGTCTTCTACTTCAATCAACAAACTATGGTCAGTTTTTTAGTAAAACTCGCTCCCTTCATGGCTGCCGCCGGCGATACCCAGACCGTCGTGGGACGCTTCGTTCCGGGATGGGCTAAAGGCAACTTCCTTTTGGAATGGTTCTTTAAGGGCGGCATTGTCATGTACCCGATCGTCGCTGTCCTCATTGTGGCGATCGCGGTGATCTTGGAACGCACTCTGTTCTGGATTATTGAAGGCGCCCGCCGCGATCCCAATCGCCTCGATCAGATGTATGCTGCACTCGAGCAAGGAAACATCACCGCGGCGTCTAATCTCGGACGTACTTCCAAAGATCCGCTCGTCCGCACCGCCTGGAATGGTCTGAACCATGTGCACACCTCGCTCGAAGGAGCTTTAGAGGTGGCACGGGGAGCGGAAATTCAGCGAGCCGGCCGTTTTTTGTCGATTATGGATACAACGATCACGTTGGCTCCGTTGCTTGGGCTACTTGGTACGGTGACCGGTATTATGTCGGCGTTCAACGCGGTGAACGAGGGCGGTCTGAGTCCGGCGGCGGTCTCCGGTGGTATCGGTGAGGCGCTCATTGCTACGGCGTGCGGTCTCGGAATTGCCATTTTCACGCTGATCTTCTTTAACTTTTACAACTCCAAGTTGGTCAAGCTTCAGTTCGAGCTCGAGTCGACCTGCCACAACGTCCTCATTATGATCAACTCACTACGGCTCAAGAACGCCAACCTCGACGTTATCCAAGATGCACGGGAGCAGTCACAGTTCGCCAGTTCTAATTAAGAAGGCTCGGCTCGAGATCATTCCGCTGATCGATATCATGTTCTTCCTGCTCGCCTCGTTTATGTTGGTGAGCTTGACGATGATCAACATGAAGGCGATCGACGTCGCCTTGCCGACCGCTACCAGCGCTCAGCCGAATACGAAGCCGGACTTCATCATCGTCAGTATCGACGCGCTGATGGACATCTATTTCGAGAAGGAAAAAGTCCCGCGCGAGGAGGTTTTGACCAAATTCCAGGACCTATACAGCAAGAACCACGAGGTCCGAATCTATCTTCGTGCCGATAAAGGCGCGAATTACGACACCGTGATGTTTGTGCTGGACTCTCTGCGCACTGCCGGAATCCAGAAGGTTGGGCTTGAAGTTAAGCCGAATGCTGCCGCTGGAGGTGGAGCACCGACTTCGGGTGGGGGTGCGCCTCCTCCACCAAGCAAACCACCTGGTCCTTAATCTTTTCTAAATCAATCGGGAGGTGTTGTATGGCTAGCGTTCACCGAAGCCGCCGCGATGGCGCGCCGAGTATTTGGTTTCTTCTCTTTTCGCTCTTCCTGAACGTCGCAGCGGCGGTCGCGGGCTGGTGGATTCATCTGCCGACTAACAGTACGCCAATCATGTTGACTGAGGCCGACATGAACGACGCGCCTCCGCTCGGTACGCCCGACGCGCCCGAAGAACAACCGCCTGATGCTCAGCCGACACCGCCGCCCGAGCCGGAACCGACTCCGCCGCCGCTGGATAAGCCGCCGGAATTCGAATTGCCGGAGCCGACGCCGACACCGGCGCCTCCTCCGGTGCAACCGCAGCCTACTCCGAAGCCGAAGACCGAAAAACCTAAGGCAAGCCCTAATCCGAATGCGGCAGCCACTCCTGGTCAGCAAAAAGGTTTCGCCAACGGCGTTGTCGGCGGAACCGGAAACGGTGGTCCGCGCTCGGGTCTGTTTATTCGTAGTCCCAAGCCACCGTATCCGCCGCAGGCGCTTCAGTTGCATATCAGCGGCGCCGTTTCCGCGGTGATCACCGTATCCAACGGCACCATCACCGGTGTCCATGCCAACGGGCCGAGCATGTTGGCGTCTGCCGCCGAGCGTTGGGTTCGAAGCAACTGGCAAGCTGCTCCGACGACCAACGGTTCGTTCACGTTACCGATTAACTTCGTCATCGCGCACTAAGCGTCGGCAGTAGACGCACCTTCCAGGTGCGGAATACTACCGTCCAGCGGTTGCCGCTACGCTAAGATGGGCGTTAATCGATCGGATTGATCAAAGTGCGAAAACCAAACTGTTTAAAATCCTTGGTGTTCCGCGTATAAAATGTATCAACTGCGTTGCCGACGAGCGTAACGCCTAGAACAGCGTCAAAGGTTCGCTTCGCCTCGAAACGATTGGATTTCAGATATGTTTCAAGTCTTGGCCACATCTCAAGATCGTAGCAACACCGTTGACAGCCGGCTTCCTCGCGATAAAAATTGACCAGCTCCCAAGCACCGTTAGGGTCGAGTGGCTTCTGAAGCACCGCCGGATTGCGTAGCGCGCGATAGGTTTCAACTAGCACTTGATCGGAAATGATCCACTCGTTGGCATTATCGAGTAAGCTCTCGACGATTTTCTGAGCTTTCTTATGTTCCGGCGCATCCTCGTTCGAGGCATAAATGAGAATGTTCGTGTCCAGGCTTTTCACGAGCAACGGTTTTCTTACTCTTCCCGATAAAGCGTATCGCGAAGTTCTGCTGCCGAGCAGAGGATTTTTCCGCCTCGGAACGAGGGAATCTTCCGTTCGGCTCCTGTTGGCTCAGGACTCTTGGCTAAGGTTTCTTCCACGGCCCGGCGAACGATCTCGCTGACCGGCCGATCTTGAATCCGGGCTAGTCTTCTCAACCGGTTCATAATTGGATCCGGGAAGAGAATCTGAATCTTTTGCATGTATCCATATATCACATGGATGCCCTTGCGGCAACGGTTCCAATGTACCTACCAGATTCGTTCGATTCCAAACTGGTCAAAGACGGTATCTGCGGAAACAAGTTGGAAATTCTCCAACAAGCTTTGTGCAGCTAAGACTCGGTCAAACGGATCACGATGATTGTGCGTAAAACTGCCCGCAAGGCAGGCGTGCGAAAACGTAATGCTGAGAGGCTGGAATCCTTCTTCTTGAATCTCTTGAAAAAGATTTCCGGCGAGTCCGCCGATACTGGGAAGTTTTCCAATCCGCTGTTTGGTTAGAACTTCCCAGCCTGTTGCCGCGCTGATCCAAATAGCATTTTGCCTGTTCGCGACCGACTTGCGAGCTTGCGCGGACAAGCGAGCCGGCTCCAGCAACCACCAGAGCAACGCATGCGTATCCAGCAACAAATTCATTTGCCTTCCCAGCGCTTGAGTTCGGTTTCCGGGAGAGGATCGAAAAAGCTCGGGTCAAGTTTTGCCTGATTCTTCAGCCGCCCGGCTCGGCGCATTTTTGGAGCCGAACCAGCCGGAACCAGTTTTGCTACCGGATTGTCGCCGCGGAGAATGACAATCTCTTCACCGGTCTCGACTCGTGCAAGCAGGCGAGACAGGTTGGTCTTTGCCTCATGTACCTTTACTTTCAGCATATTAGCTAACCTCAGCTTAGCTAATTCGCGGCCGGAGACAAGAGTTTTCGGAGCAGCGCCGGCCCGCAACCAAAGAAAGGAGAATTCGCCCCACAAGCCGCTCACGTGGTCCCACCGAAAATCTCCTAAATTCCGGGGGAATAATAGTTTTATTCATCGGACGACATTACTTGCTTAAAAACGTTCAAAAAAGTTTTCGACTTTTCTTGACCACGTAACGTTTTTTTCACAAAACGGCATCAGCTTGAAGGCGTTTGGCTAGGACGATTCCGGGAAAAATTCCCGGCATCCGTCAAGTCCGGCTGTTTTCCGGCACCTTAACCAGACGGCGTAGCATTCTTTTAACATCCGGTGATCGGAGAAGAGGCATCCGGTCACTGTCATAGAACCAAGGAGCAATGATAAAACTAAAACACTTTGGTTTGGCCTTTATGGCTGAACTGGCGATTGTCGCCATGCTGGGAGGCAACGCGTACGCGCAGGCACCAGCGCCCGCGCCTGCACCGGGACCTGGCACGCCCGAGCAAGGCGGGCAACTGCAACAAATCACGGTAACCGGTTACGTCATTCCGCGCGTCGGAGACGGTCCTCAGCCAGTCGTGACCTACGATCAGGAATATGTACAGAAGCAGGCTTATCAGTCCGTTACCGATGTCTTGCGATCCATACCGCTAAACAACGCAGCGTTGGCCACCTTCACCAACGCGGGCATCAACTCCTCGCCGGCATCTGCTGCTGTCAACCTGAGAGGGTTGGGGATCAATCGTACATTGACCTTGGTCGATGGACACCGGTTTCCGGATTTCCCGATTCCGTTAGGCAGCGCCTTCTCTTTCGTCGACCTCAACTCCATTCCGCTCGCAGCCGTTGACCGGATTGAGATTCTCAAGGATGGCGCCAGCGCTATCTACGGCGACGATGCGGTGGCCGGGGTCGTTAATATCATTCTGAAAAATGAATATAACGGCGCTGACATTTACAACTACTACGGTATCAGCCAACGCGGCGACTACGAAACCTTTCATAGTCAATTGACGGGTGGTGTTTCGACAAAGCTCTGGTCTGATGATTCAAAATTAAGCATTGTCACTGCTTTCGACTATTATTCACAAAGCCCGATCGAGGCCATCGATCGCTGGTATGCGTATGGGGATAAAAGCAAGCTTTCGCCAAAATATCCGGATACTTCTACTGCTTTTTTCTCGCCATTTGGTTCGTTTAGCGGAGTGACCACCGGAAACACCTATTTAACTCCACCGGGTTCGCGAACCCCTACACTAACGAATCTTGGCCCTGCCGGTGCGGCTCCGACCGATGCCTTTATCCCTTTCAACACCGACTTAGCGGCCCGGGAAGAGCGTTACGGCGGCCTCGTCAAAGTAAATTTCAGTCCAACCAACTGGCTGAATTTCTATGATTTTCTTCTGGTCCAACGCAGTGAAGAAGTTGGTGTCACTCAGAACCAGGGTGTGAGCACCGGCGATTTCGTTGGCGCCAACAATATTATCATTCCTGCTAGCAATCCATTCAATACGACTGGTGAAGATCTTCTTCCCCTCGGACAGGCATTTAATGAATTCGGGCCATGGCGAGAGGACGTGATCACTCGAACCATCTTTAACGTAGTCGGTGCGACCATTCAGTTGCCGCATAGCTGGTTTATCGATGCAAGCTTTGCTTACGGCGAAAGTGACTCGACCCAGACCTTCTTCAACGCGGCAGCAAACGACCGGTTGCAGTTAGCTCTCGAAGGTCTCCTGCCTGGTCACATCGGCCAGTTCTATGATCCTTTCACTGACCAATCGGTCTCCGGGAAAATCAACGGTTCGTTGGTGGATGCCATCCGAACCGAGCAGTTCCAGAATGCTCGCACCAACATCCTCACCTGGAATATCCACGGCGGTGGTACACTGATCGACCTTTGCAGCGGTCCACTCACGATTGCCGGCGGGCTGGAATATCGTAGCCAGGAGTTGATCATTTCGAATGATCCCAACAGCGTAAATCGGAACATCGTCGCCGGCAACTTTCTCGGCGAAGGCACCAATGCTCGTCGCTACGTCAGAAGCGGCTATGTTCAAGGCGTCATTCCTATCTTTGGCGATAAATGGTCCTGGCCGGGAATGCGGCAGCTGCAGGTCGTATTATCGGAACGTTATGACGATTATTCGACCTTCAATAGCGCGGCCAAACCACAAATCGCCGTCATGTACAAGCCGTTCGATGATCTGACCTTCCGCGGCACCTATTCAGAGGCCTTTGTCGCTCCTTCGTTGTCTCAGCTTTTTACTACGCCGCTTTTATTTCAGGCGCTCGTAAACAATCCGGTACGCGGAGACGAAAGAGAGACCGTGCTTTTGCAAAACGGCGGTAACCCGAACTTGAAGCCAGAAGTCGCCTACGAATATTACGCGGAACTGCTTTGGACTCCGGGCGCTAAGGATCCCGAGCATAGCTGGTGGGGTTGGCTCAACGGTTTCACTGCCTATGTCGATTGGTTCCAAGTCGAGCTTCGTAACCTCATTGGGACGGTGCCGAATCAGACGGTGGTTAATAGTCCTGGTTCGTTTCCCGGCTCCGCGGTCATCTTTAATCCCAATGGCACTATCCAAAAAGTGATCAATCCGTTCGTAAACGTTGGAACCCTGTTGGCCGATTACATCGATTTTGGCGGAAGCTATGTCACTAAAGAGTATCCGTGGGGCAAGCTCGATCTAGAAGCTAATGCCACTTATGTCTACAATTATGCGGTCAAAACGCTCGTCGGCACTTTCCCGCCCGGCAGCCCAAACGCCGGACAACCGCGGTTCCAGGTTTACACCGCAGACGACCAATACCGTACGGGAATCAACCAGAATGGTTCCGGACCTGACTTCAAGTTGGTCGCCAGCGCTTTTTATTATAAGACCCTCTTCGGAATAGATACCTTTCGAACCGGCTTCACGCTCAATTACATCGACTCCGAGTCCGACGTAATTAACAATCGCAAAGGCTCAGCACCAAATCTGAACGTCGGTCTGGATTCCCCCGGTTACGTCCACCTGATCGGCAGTTGGACTACGGTCGACTGGCAAATCGCCTACCTGTTTGGCGCACCCGCGCTCGTAACGCCAGAAACGCCGAAGCCGGGATACGACAAGGAGGGCAAACGCTTGGTCGGCGAGAAAGCAATCGCCCCAAAACCTGAAGCCTCGCGCTGGGGTTGGCGCACTTTTCTCGCGAACACTACTCTTACCTTCGGTATCAAGAACATTTTCGATACGCGCCCGCCGCTGTCGATCGACCAGAACAGCGGCAACGGCTATGACTTTAACAATGCGGATCCAATTCAGCGCTTCTTCTACATATCGGCCGAAAAGAAGTTCTAACCTTAACTAAATTATAGTAAAACGAAGCAAGGGAGCTGCAAGGCTCCCTTGTCTTCTTTTTAATAGAAAATACAACAAATATTTATTGTGTAGATTAGATTTTGGGAATAGCAGACACATGACGATCATCCAATAGCAAGATGCCTGCTTTCGTTTATCTTTTTCGCTGCGAGGGGTCGTTCATATCCGGGCCGGCTCGCCGATCGATTTCATCGGTTACAGAAACCCATTCATCCCAATTTTTAGCAAGGCCGGTCCCACAACCATCAATTCCCAGCTTTACGCTCGATACAGCGGCATACGCAAACCGAGAGCCGGGGTTAGGCGAAGGCGATTTTTGAGTTCTTTGTGTCTGGTTATTTTCGTGCTCGCATGCCCTCGTTTTCAATGCTAATGGCGCGCTGCTGATGTCTGGCGCAAATTCCCAACTACCGGCCGCAAGAGTCTGTTTCTCTATCCTCGTTTTTGCGATCGCGCTATATCTCTCCGCATCCGTCCACGAGATCGACCGGGATCTAAAACGGGATCCAGATTGGCGAACCTATTTCACGAAAGACGCCATGCATTATTACATAGCGGCGGAGGCATTCGCGTCGGGTGATTTTTCGATGTCCTACGAGAAAGGCTGGCCCTATCGCCAGCCGCTCCTTCCTTTGTTGGTGGCCGGCGTGATGAAGGTGACAAACGCCAACCTGTTTGCCATCCGGATGATCAACGTACTCGTGATCGCCATCGCGACGATTTCTTTATTCCTGATCCTCCGAGGCTTTTGGAGCGATTCGGTCACGGCTGCGATCGTATCGATCCTTTTCGTTTTGAACCCGTTTGTCTACGATCAAGCAGTGCGCGGGCTAAACACGGAGCCGATCCACCTCTTCTTGCTGATCTGCATCGTCGCCTGTTTTCTTCGCTACCTGCGGACCCTTCGTTGGGTTTACCTTTGGTTGCTATCGTTGACGATTGGCTTGGACTATCTCGACCGTATCAACGGATCGTTCCTGGCGATTGCTGCGTTCATGGTTCTGATCTGTTTTGAATGCAGCCGATATTTCGTTGAAACCAAACCTCTCACGATCCAGGCGAAGCATGGAGATACCGCCTTGTCCTCCAAAGCTTTGGCGAAGGCGGAAGCCCACCGGACAGGCGAGGGGGTGAAGTTGGATACGACGCGTTCGAGAGATCGCCAAACGCCAAGCGCCAAACGCCAAACGCCAAACGTTCCATGGTGGCAGTATGCGCTGGCGGTGCTCATCCTGGTTGCGGTCACCACGCCGAGCTGGCTCTCCCGTTTGTACTATTTTGGCCATCCTTTTTATTACGGCGCCGTTCAAAATTTTCTCTGGGGCGATACCTATCTCGGTTCAATGGATAGCCCGCGCATGTTGACGGCAGCTGACTATTTCGGTTCCCATTCGCTGTTGGACGCTGCCGGTCGGTTCTTGCTGGGATGCTCGAAGGTTTTTTTTATCATACCCATCGATCGGGAACGCTTACCACTGCTCTATTTCGCTGCTTTAGCAGGAATTTGGTTTGCTTGGCGGCAAAGACGAATGCCTTACCTCTGGCTCCTGCTTTTCTACGGCTTACAGATGCTGCCGCTTGCTTGGACCCAGCCGGTGAACACGACCCCGCGAATCCCTTATGCAGCGACCCAGCCATTTGAACTCTTTTTTGCCGCGATATGCGTGCACTGGTTGTGGTCGAAGTCATTATCTGGCAAATCGTTTGAACCAGAAAACGCAATCCCCTTGACCAATGTGGTTGGCAGACCGCGGAAAATGAGGTAAGACTGTCTTACCATGCAAACGAGGGTCTCCACCAAGGGACAGGTTGTTATTCCCAGCGTTTTGCGCCGTAAACTAGGTATCGAACCGGGTGATCCGCTAGAGGCTAAAATTGAGGGTGACCGCATCGTTCTCACTCCTCGACCCAAGGCCAAACGCAAACTGCGGATTCAGACCAGTCCAGTGACTGGCCTGACCGTGATTTCGACCGGAGGACCTCAGATCACGAGCCCGATGGTTTATGCCGCACTGGAAGATTTTCCGTGATCTATCTACTGGACATCAATGCTTTGCTGGCACTGGTTTTCGTCGAACACGAGTTCCACGTGCGAGTTGACGATTGGATCGGAAAACTGTTGATCGATGCCGAGTCGAAGCTGGCAACGTCTGCGATCACGGAGCTTGGTTTTGTTCGCATCGCCTCAACGGTGCCTGCGTTCGGAGTGACTTATAGCCAGGCTCGAGCGGGTCTCACGCGGTTAGAATCCGACTCCAAAACGCGATTTGTATTTCTGAGTGATAATTTAGGCGTTGATCGGCTTCCGCCCTGGGTGAAAACGGGAAAACAGATTACCGATGGGCACTTGGTAGAGCTTGCGAGGACCCATGGCGCGAAGTTGGCGACCTGCGATAAAAAAATTCCAGGAGCGTTGCTCATTCACTAGCAGGAGAGAAAATTGGGAACGGTCTGTTCCAAGTGTTGGGTTGGCGTTCAGAAAAACGACTCGTCCCGCACGGACGATCGACGACTACTTACGCTCGCGCCGCCGCGTGCGAGAGACCTGAAGCCAAAGCATTTCTATCCTCCCCAGACGAGACGGACATTTCTGGCTAGTTATTGTTGAAAAAGCGTCGACGTGTAATCAGTCCCTGACGAATTTTTCTCACGAACCGCATCCAGCGGGGCTTCAATCGTGGATATCGAGGCGCAAACCAGCAATGGCACGAGCCGTGCTTTCTCTTCCCAGCAGTCTTAATCCCTTAACCAAGGCCAGTTTGAAATCGCTTTAGGCAGTAGCACTGCGAAAGCGGTTACGAATCCCCGAAAATTCAAGGAGTCACATGATACAATCCGGACGCTTCCGTCGGACGTTTCTCGGCAAATTCATATTCGCGCTTGTCTACGCCGCGCAGGTCCAGGCACAGCCACCTGCGCCCTCGCCCAGTGGAACTGTACCGGGAGGAATCGATCAGGGTAGCCAACTGCAACAGATTACCGTGACTGGTTACATCATTCCGCACGTAGGCGACGGACCACAGCCGGTCGTGAGCTACGATCGCGACTACATTCAGAAGAGTGGCAACCAAACCGTTACCGATGTCATCCTGAATTTGCCCTCCGCGGTTGGTAACTTTGCTCCCAATACCACCAGCGGG
>DASTDH010000635.1:0-4471 GCA_035710445.1 Chthoniobacterales bacterium | reverse complement strand
TTCGAGAAATCAGCCGGGAAACCTACGAACGGCTTAAATCATTAATGCTGTAGGCGATAGGATCGAACAACCTGTTCGGTTTTTCCTAGGGAGTCATAAACAGATTTGCGTTGGTTTAGAGCAACCAAATCATCGCTCCTTCCACAACTCGGGTCGGAGGTTTCCCTTAATCTATGGAGGCTCCTCGTGCTTTTTTTGAACCCCTTCTGGAGCCAAGTTTCCAGATCCTTAATCGGTCCTCCGAATCGGAAGCGGTTCGCCTGTTTTGAACCCAGGATCTTTGGCGGTAATCAAGCGTGAGCCAGCTTTTGGTGAGAGAAGTACCAAAGGAGCCGCAATAGGGATTTTTCTTGAACCTCAGCGTTTCGAACGGGCCCAGAAACTCGGAAGGCACCAATTCGATTATGAGGCGATATTGGTCGACGTATTTCTCGGTCCGTAGGACCTTGGCGTGAATCGATGTTATACGGCTAGCGGGTCCAGTCCTTCCAAGATAGTCCGGAGAAGAGTCTTTTCCGCGTGATTCTATCGATTGCGTCGGCGACTTCCTTAGCTTCCCAGGTAGGATAAACGTGGGATGTTCCGGAGGCGCTAACGAAACCTGGCTCATTTTCATCAATTGGCTCGTTCATTGGCATTTCATCATTTAAAAAGTATGTGAACCATGGACCGGCTGATTTAGTCCGTTATCCAGAATAAAAAAGTACTCATGTTGGTAGTCTGTTTTTTGAATTACGGCTTGGCTGATTCGCGTTTGGGACCTAGTGCAGTGGTATAAAACGCGGTGCGGTGCTTTTCCTATCCACGTGTCAACGACATTGGCAGCCAAAAGCTTCGTTGACATCCGCTTTCGTGCGATCGACCTGTCGGTAGTCATTGACGGTTTCTTTCATCCTCGTCTAGTCCAGATTCGCCACAATCGAAGACTCGACTCTCTAGCATGATTCTCGCCCTGATTGTTGAGTTTCTCCTATACCCTTGTCGAAGTATTACCGTTGCTTCCGAGTATGACGACTGACAGAAAAGTGGGTGGGGAACGCTGTGGCGAATTTTAGTTCGCTCTGGTCCAAATGTAATTTCGGCCCATCAATGCGATACCAATAAACCCACGGACTTTGATCTTGTCTGGTCCCTGCAATTCCATAAAACAGGAATAGGTTTTGCCGCTCTTCGGGTCGTAAACCGTCCCGTTCTCCCAGCGAGTGTCACTTTTCTTCGTAAAGCCAGATATGAAGACAAGCCCGACGATCGGATGGCTGCGTTTCTTCGGATCCGGATTGTAAATATCGGTCTTTTCTTTTCCCTCAGCCGTCTTCGGCTCGTTCAAAGCCACGATCCTGGCACTAAGTTTGCCTTCACTTTCGAACATCTCAAAGGTACCGTCCTGGCCCTTCCAGAATCCAATCGGGGATGTAGGATCGGTTGCCTGAACTGCGGACGCTCCAAACCAACCGATGACCAACATCAAGAGCAGATAGGGAAGTCGAGATGCATTCATAGATTCGTTCTTGGCTCTCAGCTCTGACCGAGCCGTTCCGGATTACTCCGACGAGTCACTGACCGCTTGCTGGTTTCAGCCCAGACAACACTCCCGATTTGTCATCACGAGAGGATCGGCTAACTGACGTGATGAGTCTCGTCCGGATTGATGAATTTCTCCCATACATTGCTCGAAGAGTTACAATTGCCTTGGGGTATAGCCACGCTTCGCGAGAGAAACGAAACAAGACTTTTGGAGACACGAGCACCCATCAAGCCGTATTCCTTCAACGGTGGGAGCGTTCGTTGCAAAGTCTTGATTGTGCTCTCCGTCACACGTCGTCATACGCAAAGGCGACAGTAACGCATCGATAAGAGTATGGGAGAAGCGAATGAAGCCGGGCGAATCTCGTGATGTTAGTCAAATCGATTCTCTTACGACGATAAAATGGCGCGGCCTTTAGGAGTTGGTCCAAGACTCGGCCACTCGCCCCCGTCGGAGCAATTGGAATTCATAGAGAAGAAATTTATATAAACACAGAGGAACAGGATGCCGAAAGTTTACTAATTTAGCCATAGCGATTGGAGCCGGTCTCTGCTTCGGTGCGATCGCACAAGCAGATGATCTTCGATTTACTACCTTGCCGCAGACCGTGCAAACTACTGTAATTCGCGAGACGCGAATTCCCGACGCATCAAGTGTCACCCAGATTGTCCGGGACAGCAGCGGAATCTATGCTGTTACGGTGCGGGGCACAGCCGGCGAACAAGTGGTCTACGTCAATGAGGCCGGCCTCATTGTACAGGCACCGGTAACCACTACCACCGTTCAAAAGTCAGTTGAGACGGTTCAACCGGCGACCGAGTCTTCACAGACGGTCGTGACGTATGACCAAGTCCAACAAGACGTGTCACGATACCAACTGCTTGAGAAAAAGGGCAAGAAAGAAGTGTATCGGGATAACAAGACCGGACAGAAGGTGACTGTTGAACGCGAAAACAACTAAGCCGCCCGGTCCGCCAAAGTCGAGAAAGTGGCCGGAGTACCCGGCCGCTGCCGGTCGGGTAGCGATCAACCGCTGGCGGTATATCGATAACGAACAGCTTAAAGAGAGCATTTATGAACAGAACAAGCGATATCCAAGAAACAGCAGACCACCTGAACCACCATCTGATGGCTCCTGGGGAAGACAAGAAAACGGAAGCGGATGAAATCGATCGCGCAGCACAAAACACGTTAAACGGCGGGCAGGAAGGGACCGAGATCGGCTCCGAATCGAAAGCAAAGACGTTGCGCTCTAGGGATAAAGCGTTCCTGCGCGGACAATCGTTGTCGACAATGCTGCTGACCTTGGTGGCAGTTCTCTTGGCGGGTCTTTTTTTCCTTGCGCGTGTGATATCCTTCTTTTCAGGAAGTAGAAGGTCAGGGGATCGCCAACGGCGTAAATAGCCTGCGCATAACGGTTATGATTGACGATTCGAGGTCGCCCTTCCGATGTTCAACTTTTCCCATACGCAAAAGGGAGAGCAACACTTCGGGAACGGTATTGGAGAAGCTTATGGATCCGGGCGAGAATCAATAGAGCCCGATAACGGATAGCGGCAACTCGTACAGATCACCGGACTAATCTCAGCCAATCGAAAATCACAGAAAAGAAAAAATATGCTTTGGACAATAGCCATTGTTCTCCTTGTGCTCTGGGCTTTAGGCCTATTAACTCACGTCGCAGGCGGACTTATTCACCTACTCTTGGTCGTAGCCGTCATTATGATTGTGCTCAACCTGGTCCGGCGCGGCCGCCCAACAGGGTGACAGATTGAATGGCGCGCTTCTAGCGCCATTTCACATCTGACCACGGGGCTTTGGTCGACCGCTAGCTGTAGATTGATGCGAATATCTTAAAGAAGGCACTTATGAGCGTAGGCGATCGTTTTCGACGATCCTGCTGGCCTTGGTCGCAGTCCTGTCAGCGAGTCCGCTTTTTCCTTGCTCGGTGGTATCCTTCTTCTCAGGACAGGAAGTTGAAAATCAGAGAATCGCGGGTGTGGACTAGCCTGACGGGGACGGCGAAAATGCTCCAATCAACCTAAGCGCATGCATCCATGCGCCGCGTCGTATATTCTTGCTGTTTTTGTTTAACGACATAGTGAGAAGGACTCCAAGCGCGGATCCGGTCGCGTAGGCGATGAAAAGTAAAATTGGGCGAGGCACAACGATGACGGCAAATAGGAGGTGTGAGTTTGTACTGGCTCCCTGTTGCTGGACGATTCCCGGTTGGCCTCAACTACGCTATCGACCAAGGTCCGATTCATAAGGGTGCCGCTAATATAGTCGGGGTCCAGCCCACATAACGGCGCCGCTGACATTCTGACCGATTCATCATGGGCGTGCCTCACTCTTAGAAAACCGCCTTGGTTAGGCTTATTATAGGAAATAAATCTGGTTGTAGAACATTCAATGGGAGAAATAAACGCAGAGGGACCGACGGACGTTGAATTGATGGAAGCGGTCATCCGCCGAGATTCGGATGCCATGGCAGCAATTTATCAACGCTACGAATCGACGCTACGAGCAGTGATTCTAAGTGTCCTGCACGAAGAAGGTGAGACCGACGATGTCTTGCATGACGTCTTTATCCAACTCTGGAACCGTGCGGATCGATTTGTTGCAGAAAAGGGTTTGCGCGGATTTCTAGTCACTTTGGCGAAACGCAGAGCACTCGATCGTCTGCGCCGCCGTCTGGCTTATCGTCGCGCGACTGATCGATTGGAGACGCAGATGAGGGCGGAATTTAATGATAAAATGCGAGGGCCCAGAGTGAAGCCGGCCAATTTCGATTTGTCCGAGCTCCTTTCCGGAATGATTTGTTTGCTGCCGGAGCCTCAACAAGAGGTGGTGCAGCTAGCGTTTTTCAAAGGCATGAGTCAGCGCGAAATCGCTGCACAAAAATCTATTGCTCTGGGCACAGTGAAAACCCGGTTATACCTGGCT
>DASTDH010000634.1:0-13665 GCA_035710445.1 Chthoniobacterales bacterium | reverse complement strand
CCTGGCTACCGAAAATTAGTCGTCCTATTCTGGCGTGCTTATGGTGGAGTTGCCAGATCGCCACGCCACGAAGCAGTATCTCTTCGCGTTCCTTTGGCTCTTTTGCCGACTGATCAAGCTCCTCTCGGAGCAGTGCTATTTGAGATGCAGTAAAGGGTCAACCGCTTTTGCTTGAGCTTCCAAAGTCGCCTGCTCGGGCTGGCGCTCAAGCTCCTCCTGCTGCTGTGCAGGTTTCTCCACGAATTCCGCAACCCACAACTTTTTCAGGCGAAGAAAGCGACCAGGGCCGCTGCAGGCCAAATCAAAAGGTGCTCCACGTCGGAGGTAGTACCAGAGAGCGCATCTCGTTACAAGCTACTGGCTGATTGCGGTAATTAAACTGTGCCTCGATGTGCCTTATTGAATGTTAAGAATTGGCGCGTCTAGAGGAGAAAAGAATCGAAAAGAATCATAATGCTGCATGCTTTGAGAATCGGCGGTACACGGTTGAGGTCCACAACTGCGATTCTAGCGAAATCCACCTCGTCGATCAGAGATTTGTGCCCCTCCGCGATCCGCATTTTCTGCCTCTGCCTACGCATGTTCACGCAGAAAATCTTCGGCTTTCTTCCTATCACTCGAATTTCCAAATGCCGCGGCTCCAGCTCGGCTCTGTTCGGCCAGTTCTTTTGCCTTCGCGGTTTTGCCCGCATCCGCGTACCATTTCGCCAGCGCTAGTTGAGCAGAGTAAAGTGCCCGAGGACTATTCCCAGATTCCGCCAGCGGAATCGCCTGCTCAACCAGCCGCGTTGCTTCTGCCAGGTTCTTTTGTTCCGCTTCAAACTCCGCCAGGGCTAGTAGCGCAAACGGCACAAAGACGTTCATCTCGTTCCGTTGTCGCAACTGAAGCGACTTGCGGAAGTTTGCTCGAGCCGTGTCGATCTCCCCGGCGGTTTGTTGCAGATAACCGATGTGTCTCACCACGAAGGATCGCAAACGCTCATCGCCGGTCTTGTTCGTAAGTTCCAGCGCCTGATCAAACATTTCGCGTGCGTGGAGGTTCTGCTCTTGCATCTGGTAAACCAACCCGCGATAGAACAGCGCTTCGCCCAGGCCAGCTTGGTCGCCCAGCTCCTTGTAAATCTGAAGACCGCGATCGAAATCTTCAGTCGGGGGTCCCCAATCATTGGTTTTGTCGAGCGCCTTCCAATAAGTAAATCGGCCCTCGGCCATCTCAAGTGTGGCTAGCGCGAGTTTGTCGCCGGTCACCTGCACTGCCGTCCGGGCCTCCTTCAATGCCGCAAGTACCGATGGTTCATTTTTGCGGAAATAAGTGCTTCGATCCGCTTCCAGACGGGCCAGCTCCGCTTTGAGCCTTGCCTCTTGAGCGGGGTCTTTCGTTTGAATTAACTCATCGGCGAGAACCGTTTTGGCTTCGTCCCATTTTCCCGCGTCCGCCAAATGCCGAGATCGTTCGGCTACCTTAACAAACGAACCAGCCTCACCCGTTTGTGCCGCCAAGGTCTGGACGAGGGCGAACGGAATCGCCGGCAGAATCTGAAAAATGCCTCGAGCGGTCATAAAATGATTTTTCCTTTCAGTGAATACACAATGACTAGCCGAAAAGTTGTAGTAATCCCTTGTTGGGAAAGCGCTAAGCACCATCTTCTTAAGGAAGCCCAACAACGCCGGGAACCGAACCGATTATCAGCCCACAATCAAGCGTCTGCGGATTCCCGATTCCGCAATAGGGTTTGCTGCTTCTCTGGTTAGCTGCCGATCACTAAGCACTACCAATCACTAATCACTATTTACTTCTCACCACTCCGTTTGCCTCCTCTCAACGCCCGCATTCGAGATATCATTTCCCGGATCGAGTCGAGTGCGATCGGATCTTCGAGGGTGGTCAAATCTCCGGTGTCGCGTCCTTCCGCAGCGGCAAGAATCGCACGGCGCAGAATTTTGCCCGATCGCGTCTTGGGTAGCGCACGAATCAGGTAAACAGCAGCCGGGCGGGCGAAAGAGCCGAGTTTCGATACGACCGTAGATTCGATTTCTTGTTGAAGCTGGTCCTCTTTCTCTTTGCGTTCGAAGATATCGGCTTGCTTGGCAACAACGAAGCAATGGACCGCCTGACCACGTAATTCATCCTTTGCACCAACCGCAGCAGCTTCCGCGACCGCCGGGTGAGAACAGATTGTTTCTTCGATCTCTCTAGTCCCCAGACGGTGGCCGGAGACATTGATCACGTCGTCGGAACGACCCAAAATGAAGAAGTACCCGTCTGGATCCTGGACTGCGTAATCGAAAGTCGAATAGAGCTGCTCCTCGGAAAATTGACTGCAATAGTGCCGCGCAAATACTTCATCATTTCTCCAGACCGTTGGCATGCAGCCGGGCGGCAGAGGAAGTCCCAATGCCAGGACACCTTTTTCATTGGGCGGCAGGCTCTTGCCCGATCCTGCCTCGACGATGCGAGCGTCATATCCAGGCATGGCGATTCCAGGTGATCCCGGCCTGATTTTGGGTTCCTCGAGTCGCGGAAGCAGAGCGAGGATTGGCCATCCCGTCTCTGTCTGCCAATAATTGTCGACCACCGGGATCCCTAGCGCGTCGTGAATCCACTGCCAGGTCGGTTCATCCAAAGGTTCGCCTGCCAGAAAAAGATAACGCAACGAGCCGGTATCATACTTCTTGAGGTAGGCCGGATCCTGTTTTTTGAGTGTGCGAATGGCGGTAGGCGAGGTGAACATGACCGTGGCCCCGAATTGCTCCACGATTTTCCACCAGATGCCGCCATCGGGCCGAACTGGTAATCCTTCGTAGAGGATCGTGGCCATTCCGTGAATAAGCGGACCGTACACGCCGAAAGAGTGGCCCACGGCCCAGCCCACATCTGCCGCGGTGAACATCGTTTCCCCGGGATTTCCGGTGAAGATGTTTTCCATGGCTAACGCGAGGGCCACCGCGTGACCGCCGGTATCGCGCTGGATTCCCTTTGGTTTAGCCGTGGTACCGGAAGTGTAGAGCAGATAACACGTCTCAGAACTCTCGAGCCATTCGACCGGTACTTGATCGTTTCGATGAGCTTCACGCAAAGTCACGTAATCTCGATCGCGGCGCGGATCAGAGGGCATATCGGGATCAAGTCCCCGCGGGCAAACCAGGACGTGCTGCGGCGGACGGGACGCAAGAGCAACGGCCTCATCAGCCAGGCGCTTGAGCGGGATGAGCTTGCCGCCGCGCAGCCCGGCGTCGGCCGTAATCAAGACGCTGGCCTCCGCGTCATCGATGCGGGTAGCCAGGCTGGCCGGTGCGAATCCGGCAAAAACCACGGAATGGATCACCCCGATGCGCGCACACGCCAGCATCGAAAACAGGGCCTCGGGAATCATCGGCAGATAGATGATGGCTCGATCGCCGCGTTTCAGGCCAAGGGATCGTAAGATAGCGGCGAATATGTTCACTTCGTCTGCCAGTTCGCGATAAGTGAAAGAACGCTGGAGGTCGACTTCCGTGGAAATGAAATGGACAGCAATCTGATTTCCCCGATTGGCCAGATGCCGGTCGATCGCATTGTAGCAAAGATTGGTCTTTCCGCCGACAAACCAACGAGCGAAAGGTGGGCGGGTAAAATCGCAGACCTGCTCAAACGGCCTATACCAAAAAATGCGTTGAGATTGTTCTCGCCAGAACTGATCGCGTTCGGCGAGGGATCGCCGACAGAACGCCAATGCTTTCTCCGGTATGCTCATGCGGGGGGGAGGACTGGGGCCAGCCAATGACCAATAACAAATGACCGATGACAAATCCACTGTAGACGCAGCTTTTAGCTGCGGAAGGCACCGTATGCGAGTAACGTCAGACAACGAGGAAGCCCCTCGATTCTTTGCGTTCTGAAGGACGACGACTTCCATGTCGGGGCCTGCGTTTCGCAGCTAGAAGCTCCGTCGACGTTTTTCAAAACAAGGTCGGTTCCGGTTCGGAAATGATGCTCTGATGACTCAGCAAGTGGTCCGTGATCACATGGTGCAGCTCTTGTATTCGATCGAGCAGTTCGCCAATAAGCGCGATCAATTGATCGCTCCGCACTACCTGTTCGGTGTCTTCAACCTCGGAGACGAAAAACGCATACCAATCCAGCCGGCGAACTTGCTGAATAATTCCCTCTAGATAAGTCAATCCTGATTCAGCGCTGGCGGAGGCGGCAGGAAGCGAAGCGTCAAGCAGTTTCGCGCAATATTCGAGGCAAAACATGACGGAACGGGGCATCTCGGAATTTTGCCAAAGAAATCCAAAAACCGATGCTGGCTCCGATCGAGCCTGATAAATGCGGCGATAAGCGTCGCGGCAGGCAAGCAGACGAAGGAACGCTGAGAGTTCGATATCAAGCCCCTGCCTTGTACCGGCTCTCTGTTGAATGGATTGCGCTACCACGTAGGTAGCGTTAGCCGTGCCAACCGCCCGCTCGAGGTAGAGTCCTAGTTCGCAGAAACGCCAACCGTCATCTGCCAGCATGGTCTGTTGTGCGATCGCGATGAACTGCGGAACCAATGAGAGCACGGATTGCGCCAACCGCCTCGTTAACCGGCGAGCGTCGGTATCGCTGATCCGGGACTGCATGCGTTTGCGGTCGAAACGGATCTGCAACTCAGAGAGTACGGACCATGCTTCCGGGCTGATTGCTTCCCGAAGAGAATGTGCATTGGCCACGCTCATGCGAATCATGGAGGCGATCGAGCCGGGCTGATCCGGTTCGAGAACAAGCCGATATCGCTCCAAGACATTGCTGATGCCGCGGCGGCCCCGTTTGCCCGGGCTGTCTAGTGGCGGAAGCAAGCGGTTCCAGATCGGTCGATACAGTCTCCGCTCGATTGCGTTGAGCTCTTCCATCTCCACCGTCTCGACGAATTGGATCATTCGCGCCACTTCCTGCGATCGTTCCAGGTAACGACCGAGCCAATAGAATGCTTCGGCTACGCGGCTGGTCACCCGGCGCGACAAGAGCACCTGAGCAGGATGAAAGCTGGCCGAAGCCGATTTCTCCTGGCTAGGGGAGCGCAGTACCCAGGTGTCTTTCCCCCCTCCACCGAACTCTGATTCCGTACGTCCTTCCGGCTTTGCGGACAGGCGCGTCAGTGCTCCGGGAAATAGATCGAGATTATCGCCGTTTCGCATCCCATAGACGATGTGATCTTGCCGGCGTTCTACTTGCCGGTTCTTGACCAGGCTGATTGTCTTCGCAGCGTCCTCTCGTGGTTGGGCCACAAACAAGTGAGGCGTTTTCCTGATGATATTTCGAAGTTCTTCTACGCCGCTCTCCAGATCCTGAGTAGCAATAAACCGTTCGCCGGTAAGCGTTCGAATTTGAAACGATTCGGCGTTTTCTAGCACAAGCTCACATTGATCCAGGTCGCCGAGCCAATAGGTTTGGACGGACGGCAATATCGGCCATTCGCCGAGATAATATCGGATGATGGTATTCGAGAAGTGCAAAAGGCTGCGATCGTCCGCGAGTTGCGAACCGACCGGGTTGACTAACGCGACGGTGCCTTTCCGTACACAGTGGATGAGTCCAGGAACACCGATTCGACTGTCAGATTTGAAAACCAGCGGGTCGAGCCACGGGTCGGCTACCCGGGAGTAGATCACGTCGATCCGCTCCAGGCCGGAAACCGTCTTAAGGAACAGGGAATCGTTCAATACCAGCAGATCGCCGCCCTGAACCAGCGGTATGCCCATGCGCCGAGCCAGAAAACTGTGTTCGGAGTAAACCGCGCTGGCAACCCCCGGGGTGAGCAGCACAATGGAAGGCTCGCTCATTTTGGCCATACTCCGGAGCCGTAACAGGATTTCGGTCGGAACATCCGCCATCGGCTCGATTGGAAGGTGTTCAAACAAATCCGGGACCACCCGTGCCAGAAGCCGCCGGTCCTGCATCATATACGAAATCCCGGAAGGATGAGCAAAGTAGTGATGCTTTACCGTCAGCCGCCCGTCCGGATCCCGATAGAGACAGAGCCCGTTCAAATGCAGGTAGCGTCCATTGGTCGGTTTCAGGCCAACTGCGCTCCGTTGAAACTGGGGGCTGCCTAAGATAAGGGGTATCGGCAGGACGCCTTCTCGGAGAATTTCCCGCTTGCTGTACACATCCTGCAATAGAAGCTCGAACGCGTGTACCCTCTGCTGGAATCCTCGGGTAATTAGCTCCCATTCTTCCGGCAGAAAAAGATGTGGCAGCAAATCCGAGAACCAGGTGTTTGCATGATCAGTCTGAAAACTTCCAAAAGTGATGCCGAGTTCTCGCAGGCTGGCGTGGAGTCGCTGTTGCAATTCGTGGAGATAGGACGGGGGATAGCTCTCTAGCTTGCCTAACAGAGCGACATATTGCGGTCTCGTATACCCTTGGGTATCGAAAACCTCGTGCCATCGTGTGACTGCGGGTCGGTCATTCCCAACCATCTGGAGTCTTTTGCGTTAACCGCAATCGGGCAGAGGTTCAAGAGAGAACGCGTTGAACGCCGAGAACGGTGATGGGCGACTGGCGACTGGTGATTGGTAGCGGCGACTGTCCCAGCGAAGGACGCAGTGTCCCGAAAATGAGAGATCGAAACGGAGCGACTCGTTCATACTGACCAAAATTCAGTCGCCTTAGCGTTGTTCGGCCGAACAGAGTGGCGTTGGATGATGGCGAGTGATGGCGACTGCGCCGCTAGATCAGTCACACCAATCGCTTCGTTCGACCCCTTCGGTCGGAGACGCCGGAGGGCCTAGAGGGGACAGTCGCCGCTACCAATCACTTAATCACCAATCACTGATCACCGCTTACTGCTACTGCTGACCCCTCCCCAGCGTTCGCTGGTTGCGGATTACGAAAATGAGAGACATTCTACGGGCAGTGAATTTCCAGTTTCTGAGACCCCAACTCCTCGCCTGAATCGCAAAGGCCGCCCGCAGCGCGCCCTTTGGCGTATCCAGCCCTCTATGCAGCACACTTACAGTGACCCGACTTTCGAAATGGCTTGCGATCAATTTCACTTGATCGCGGATTATTTACAGATCCCGGACAATCTCCGCGAACGCCTGATGTATCCCAAGCGGTCGGTCACCGTGGCCGTGCCGGTCCGAATGGACGATGGTTCGACCAAAGTATTCCAGGGCTACCGGGTACAGCATCACCTCTCGATGGGACCGACCAAAGGAGGTACTCGCTTCGCGCCAGGAGTCACGCTCGGAGAGGTCGCTGCTTTGTCGATGTGGATGAGTTGGAAGTGCGCCTTGACCGGTCTCCCCTACGGAGGCGCGAAGGGCGGGATTGATTGCGATCCACGAAAGCTTTCTCCCGGCGAAATGGAGCGACTTTCCCGGCGTTACATGCAGGAAATGATCCCTTTCATCGGGCCGCACACGGACATCATGGGCCCGGACATGGGGACCAATGAACAGATCATGGCATGGTTCATGGATACCTACTCCGCTCATCAAGGTCACGCCGTGCCGGGAATTGTGACCGGCAAACCAGTCAGCGTTGGTGGAACTTATGGCCGTCGCGAGTCGACTGGACGCGGAACAGTCTATTTGATTGAGCGGGCCGCCCATCAGTTGAAGCTGAAATTATCGGGCGGAACGGTTGTGGTGCAGGGCTATGGGAACGTCGGCGCCGTTGCTGCCCGCGGACTCGCATTCAAGAATGGCATGAAAATCGTCGCACTGAGCGACATTTCCGGCGCCTACCGCAATGAGGACGGTATCGATATCAAAGAGGTCGACAAACACGTAGAAAAGTACGGTGCACTAGCCGGTTTTTCCGGAGCGGACCCAATCCCAGTGGAGGAATTACTGACCACTCCGTGCGATGTTCTGATTCCAGCTGCCATCAGCGGCGTTATCAATCGAAGCAATGCCGCGAAGATCCAATGCCGAATCCTGGCCGAGGCTGCGAACGGTCCGACCACCGTCGAGGCGGACAAGGTGTTATTCCAGCGATGGAACGAAATATTCGTGCTTCCGGACATTCTCTGCAATGCCGGCGGCGTTGTCGTCTCGTACTTCGAATGGGTCCAGAGCCTACAGAGTTTTTTCTGGAACGAGACCGAAGTGATGGATCGCCTTTTCCGGGTGTTGGAACAATCCTTTGCCGCGGTAATCAAGCGGGCTAAAGAAGAAAGGATCCCGCATCGACTTGCCGCTTTAGCGATTGGGGTCGAGAAGGTGATGCAGGCGAAAAAGGTCCGCGGCCTCTTTCCTTAGGCCGCATTTGAATTTCCCCCTAAGCTTCATCTAATCTACCCACCCCCGAGATGGCAGGCGTATATTAAATTTTAAGACTCTTGACGAAATAGTATCGCGCCTACGTCCAATCGATCACCGCCCTACCGTTCATTTGACTTTCGTATGCAGATTCCAACCAGCGAAACGCAAGATGTCGCCAAACCCGCCAGCTCGAATTGGTTTAAAGGCGCAATCATCTACCAGCTCCATATCAAGACCTTTTGCGATGCCAACAATGACGGCATCGGAGATTTCCAGGGATTGCTCAGTAAACTCGAGTACTTACGAAACCTGGGCGTCACCGCAATCTGGGTGCTGCCGTTTTATCCGTCGCCCCTTCGTGATGACGGTTACGACATCGCGGACTATTATAACGTGCATCCATCGTATGGAACGCTGGATGATTTTCGACAATTCCTTGAGGCGGCGCACGACGCCGGGCTCAAGGTCATTACCGAGCTGGTGTTGAACCATACCAGTGACCAGCATATCTGGTTTCAACGGTCACGGCGCGCGGTAGCCGGCGATCCCTGGCGCGACTATTACGTTTGGTCGGATGATCCCAACAAGTATCCGGACGCCCGAATTATCTTCAAAGATACCGAACTGAGCAACTGGACCTACGACCCGATAGCAAAATCGTACTTCTGGCATCGTTTCTATTCGCACCAGCCTGACCTGAACTACGACAACCCGGAAGTTTGCTCCGCGATGTTAAAGGTCGTGGATTTCTGGCTTGATATGGGGGTGGACGGGCTCCGACTGGACGCGGTGCCGTACCTCTTCGAACGCGAAGGGACCAGTTGCGAGAATCTGTCCGAGACCCACGAGTATCTACAAAAGGTCCGAACTCATATCGACGCCAAGTACGTCGACCGGATGCTCTTGGCTGAAGCCAATCAATGGCCGGAGGATGCGGTGGCTTACTTCGGGACCGGGAACGAATGCCACATGGCGTTCAACTTTCCGATCATGCCGCGGATCTACATGTCGCTTCATATGGAGGATCGTTATCCGCTGGTGGATATCCTCGATCAGACACCCAATATCCCGGAAAATTGCCAGTGGGCGATTTTCCTGCGCAACCATGACGAACTGACCCTTGAAATGGTAACGGAAGAGGAGCGTGACTACATGTATCGCGTCTATGCCCGTGATCCCCGCGCCCGAATCAATCTGGGGATTCGCCGGCGGCTTGCACCGTTGCTGAATAATAACCGGCGTAAGATCGAGCTGATTCACGCGATCCTCTTTTCCATGCCGGGAAGCCCGATCCTGTATTACGGAGACGAGATTGGGATGGGAGACAATATCTATCTCGGCGATCGCAATGGCGTACGCACGCCAATGCAATGGAGCGCAGACAAAAACGCCGGGTTTTCCCGAGCTAATCCGCATTCCTTATTTTTGCCCGTCAACATCGATCCGGAGTTTCACTACGAGGCGGTCAACGTGGAAGTCCAGGAAACAAATCTGTCTTCGTTTCTCTGGTGGATGCGCCGGATCATCGCGATGCGGAAGCGGTTTCCGGCGTTTGGCCATGGCGACTTCAGGATGTTGTTCCCTTCGAACAACAAGGTAGTGGCATTCACCCGCACCTACGAGACGCAAACGATTCTGGTGGTGATCAACCTGGCGCGTTTTACCCAGGCAGTTGAACTGGATCTCCAATCGTGGGTGGGTTGGACTCCCGAAGATGCGTTCGGCCATGGTCGGTTTCCGGTAATTCGGGACACGCTCTACCCCATCACCCTGGGTCCAAGCACGTTCTATTGGCTGTTGTTAACGCCGCCAGAGGCGGGCGGTGTTTCCGACGGCGAAAAATATCTTCCCACGATCGCCTACAACGGCAATTCGGCCTGGTGGTATTCGCCTGCCGGCACGAAGTTTCTCGAGCGTGATCTCATCCATTACATGCGTGCGTGCCGATGGTATCGCAGCAAATCTCGCAGCATTGTCAGCACGACACTGGTCGATCTGGTGGAGCTGGGTTCGGAAGATCCAACCCAGTTCCTTCTCATCGGCGTGAATTTTTCCGAAGGGGCGCGTGATCTCTACGCCCTGCCGGTTAAAGTGGTGTCGGGAGACGAGGCGCGATCCATCGAAGTCGAATATCCAGGCGCGATCATTGCCAGAGTTGGAGCCGATGGTGATTTATTGGTAGACTCCGTTGCCTCGACCAATTTCCATCGTGCGCTTTTGAAATCGCTTGTTTCCGGAGGATCACTCTCCGGCCGAGTTGGAAAACTTAGCCCAAGCCATTCCAAACGATTGTTGGAGACGGCAGAGAATGGGCTTCCGGAAGTCTCCAAAACGCTCAAGGTCGAGCAGAGCAATAGCTCAATCATTTACGGCGAACAGATCTACTTGAAGCTCTTCCGAAAATTGGACGAGGGCTTAAATCCGGATTTGGAGGTCACCAAGCAATTGAGTGAGCGCTGCGGCTTTAGTCATGTGCCGAGCTATTTGGGTGACGTGCAATATATCGCCCGTGGCCAGGATCCAGCGGCATTGGCAATGGCCCAGGCGTTTACCAGCAACGAACAAGAAGGTTGGACGCAAACGCTTGCCGCTGTCGACCGCTTTTTCGATCGCGTGCTTGGTGATCCAACCTTGCCCGAGCCGCCTAAGCTAGGTCTTTGGGATCAGATCCCTGAGCAATTGCTCACGGTGATTGAAGGTGTGCACCTCGAAACCGTGCGGCTCCTCGGCCAGCGCACGGCAGAGATGCATCTGGCTCTCGCCGCGGACGCGGACTCGCCGGATTTCCGTCCCGAGCCCTTCACGCTGCAGCATCAACGGTCAGTCTATCAATCAATCCGCAGTGAGTCCAAGGTGACGATGACTTTGCTGGGAAAGAATCTGAACGCCTTGGATGAATATCCGCGAGTGCTCGCTGACCAGGTCCTGTCAATCAACGATAAATTGATGAGCGCCCATGAGTATCTACTCCATGATACGATTCACGTACACAAAATCCGGGTTCACGGCGACTATCATCTTGGACAGATACTCTTCACCGGAAAAGACTACGTGATCCTCGACTTTGAGGGGGAGCCCGCTCGGCCGCTGGGAGAGCGGAGACTAAAGCGATCCGCCTTGGTAGACGTCGCCGGTATGCTTCGCTCCTTTCACTATGCTGCGCACTACAGTTTGTTCGAGTCACGGACGGTCCGGCCGGAAGATCGCCAGACACTGGGCGCCTTTGCCGACCTCTGGGCAACCCGAGCCGGACAGGTTTTTCTCGGAGCCTACCTGGAAGCTGCTGCCAATGCCGTATTTGTTCCGTTCGACCGCGGAGACCTGCGCTCTCTGCTCCGGAGCTACTCGATCCTGAAAGCAATGTACGAGTTACGCTATGAGCTGAACAATCGACCGAAATGGACCGCGATTCCGCTACGAGGACTCTTACAGGTCGTGGAAGGGTAAGGGGAGCGGCTAGGGCGGCCCGTCCCGAACCGCCGAAGGTTGTGGAGGGGATGCGGGTAGAGCGGACCGCCCCGGACCGTAGGAGCCCAACCGCGGCATCGGGTTGCTTACTGAGGCGCAAGGGCGCAGACATGAGTATAGCTTTGGGCTGGTAGGCCCAGGAAATGATCCCAAAGGGTCTAGCGCTGAAGGCGCGGTAGATTTGACCCTCGAGAGATAGTCTGCCGAGGGGGAAATCTCTGCCGGTGCCAGCTTGGTCCATGTTTCTCTCGAGAATTAGCAAGTTCCCTCGCATTTCAGCGCATCTCGCCTTTGTTTTAATACCCTGGGCTGCCAGCCCAGGCTCAAAATCCGGTCTGTGCTTCGCGCCGCAATGGCGAGACCCGTCGAGTCCGACAAGCCTCGGCGGTCCGGGACGGACCGCCCTACCTGCTGCGTTTCCACCTCTGTCGTTGCGGATCACAAAGCCCGAGGCTCTTACCGTGCGGCAGACACTCTCAGCGAATTCGCCGATTTGCAGTTTTCATTCTAGATTCTAGCTCCTAGCTTCTAGATTCTGCCCGACATATGCGTACGATCACCGATCCGGCCCAACTGCAGCAGTTTGTGTCCAAAGTGCCGCGCCCCCTCGTTTTAGTTCCCACGATGGGCGCGCTCCATGAAGGGCATCTCGCGCTCATTCGCCGAGCAAAAACACTTGCCGGCGACAGCGGCACAACCGGTGCCAGTGTTTTCGTAAATCCGACGCAGTTTGGGCCCTCCGAAGACCTCGATCGTTACCCGCGCCCTTTTGAACGGGACTTGGCTTTGCTAGAACGGAACGGTTGCGATCTGGTCTTCGCTCCGGATGCGGCGGATATGTATTATCCCGATCGATCGGTCGAGGTTATCGAAAACTCTCTCTCACAGGTGATGTGCGGGGCTTCGCGACCAAGCCATTTTTCGGGTGTCTGCCTTGTCGTGATGAAGCTTTTCAATCTGTTTCGCCCTGACATTGCGATTTTTGGAGCCAAAGATTACCAGCAATTCGCCATCATCAGGCGCATGGTGCGCGACCTGAATGTTCCGATCCGATTGGAAGCACACCCGACGGTTCGAGAGCCGGATGGTTTAGCGATGAGTTCGCGCAATATTTATCTGAATCCGGAAGAACGTGAGCAAGCCCCTGTGATTCAGAAGGTTCTGCAGCGCGCAGAAAAGAAAGTGCGGGGAGGCCGGGGCTCGGTTACCGGGTTAGTCGAATGGATGCAAGCCCAGATCGAACTCGCCCCTTTGGCAGCGGTCGACTATGCGGTAGCGGTCGATCCCGTTAACCTCCAGACCATATCCGAGCTGCGGCCACCGGTCTTGCTCGCTGCCGCTGTCTTCTTTGGAAAAACCCGGCTCATTGATAACCGCCTTGTCGAATGAAGCAGTTTGATTTCGTCATTATTGGCAGCGGGATCGCCGGCCTAAGTCTGGCCCTCAACGTTGCGCAGTATGGCTCAGTGGCATTGGTAACGAAGCGGTCCGTGGGAGAATCGAACACTGCCTGGGCGCAAGGCGGCGTCGCTGCAGTAACGAGCGTGGAAGATTCCTTCGACTTGCATGTGAAGGATACATTGATTGCCGGAGCCGGCCTGTGCAACGAGCAGGTGGTTCGAACGATCGTCACGGAAGGCCCGGCCGCAATCCAGGACTTGATCAAGTGGGGCGTGAATTTCGACGAACGGGTATTGGAAGATGGTCATCGCGAACTGGATCTAACCAAAGAAGGCGGTCATTCCAAACGTCGCGTGCTCCATTATCACGATACCACCGGGCGAGAAATTGAGCAGCGCCTGCTAGCCGCGGTGGGAGCAACGGAGAATGTAACCGTTTTACCAAATTATATGGCGGTGGACCTCATCACGACCGGGAAGTTGGGCTTCACCACGGAGGATCGAGTCGTTGGGGTTTACGTTTTGGATGAAGCGGCAGGACAGGTGAAATGGCTTCGGAGCGATC
>DASTDH010000633.1:0-12780 GCA_035710445.1 Chthoniobacterales bacterium | reverse complement strand
GTTGATCACCCCGCAGCCCTGGCGGATCGCAGCCAGGCAATTCGCAGTAATCAATCCGGTGTCATTGTGAGGATGAAATTCGAGATCAGCGGCCCTCAATCCCGTCCTGACTAGCTCCCGGAAGAGCTTCGGTATGCCGCGGGGCAGAGGGACGTCCTCATCCGGTAAACCGAGCCCAAGGGTATCACAGACCCGAAACTTCGGTCGCAGATCTTCCGGAAAATTGGCGGATTGCGTGCGTACCGCATCCAGAAAGTAGAGAATAAAGTCAATCGAGCCGCGGGTAGCGTCCTCCAGGTGGAGACGCGGACGTATTCCATTGTCTAACGTCATTTGTATCGCATCGAGATAGAGGGTTGCGGCTTGTTTTCGTCCTCCGGGAGTAAATTTGTGAAAAACGTGATAGTCGGAAATCGAAGCAAGAAGTCCGGATTCGCGTACTCCCAGCGACTGGATCAACTTCACATCTTTCGTTGAGGCGCGGATCCAAGTGGTCGGCTCGATCGGCTGGCCGCTTTGGAAGCGCCGTTGCGCCTCCCGCAGTGCATCCAGATCGGAACGGCGGTAAACAAAAAATTCAGCTTGCCGAACGGCGCCAGAGTTTCGAGTAAACCGGCACAAGATTTCGTAGATCCGGAGGCTCTGCTCGGTGGTAAGTGGTAGTCCTCCTTGTTGCCCATCGCGATGGGTAGTTTCGGTCGTCCAGACCTGGAGAGGCAAATCGGGCGGGCGAGTCGGCCAGGAGTAGAGAGGAAATGTTGCCTGGGGAAACTGAGCTTCGAAATAGTCGGGTCCCTGGTCCACAGCTTGCTCTGCTGGCGTCGGTTGCATGGAATAGCGAAATTCAGGCTGGCCAGTCCGTCAATGTTGATTCATAAATCAACCTATCTCGGTCATGAAACTCCACTTAACTGCGAGCGAAGCCGCCGAATTCCTGAATGTCAGCAAAGCAACGCTTTATGCCTACGTCAGCCGAGGACTGGTCCGATCGGAATACGGGTCTAATCAGCGTTCACGCATCTATCACCGGCTTGATCTCGAGCAGTTGAAGCAGCGAAAACGGATCAGACAAGAACCATCGGCGGAGATGTCGGGTGCCTTGCACTGGGGCAGTCCTCTCTTGGAATCCGGTCTCACGCTAATCGCCGATGGACAAATGTTCTACCGCGGTGAGGAAGCAACCGCGCTGACTTTGTCCCAATCATTCCTGGAAGTCGCAACCTGGTTTTGGACCGGTCATTGGGAAATACCAATCGGCATTCCTTCGATGATCGCCGGAAAGGAACGCAGCCGAGAACCAATTCTGCGCTTTCATCAGGCATTGTTACGCGCTGCGGTGACCCAGCCGCTTGGATATGATTTTTCGCCGCCCAATCTGCTCGAGAGCGGAATCCACATCCTCTCTCTATTTCTTCAGATCCTTACCGGGAAGGTCAACGCCCAGGTCACAGAAACAGCTCGTGAGCTGCAAAAGGCATGGTGCCTGAAACGAGCCGAGGCAGATAAGATAATAAATGCCGCGCTTATTCTCTGCATCGATCATGAGCTGAACGTTTCATCGTTCACGGCTCGGGTGGTTTGTTCAGCCGGCACCAGCATCTACGAAGTTGTCAGTGCGGCATTGTGCGCCCTGCGCGGCAGCCGTCATGGGGGCGGGATCGAACGAGCCACCCACTTATTGGTCGAGATGCAAGGTTTATCATCCGTTCGCGATTTCCTTCTCCATCGCATCCGCGCCGGCCTCGAGATACCAGGGTTCGGTCACCCTCTCTATCCGAACGGAGACCCAAGAGCGGTTAAGCTGTTTGACTTACTTAACCAGTACTTCGCCGCTGACTCGCGATCTTGGCTGCAAGTAGTTGCTCGCGCCGCCAAAGTATTGAAACGCAAACCCAATATCGATCTAGCCTTGGCCGTCTGCTCGTTGAGCCTGGAGCTTCCGCCGTATGCCGCGCTCGCGCTGTTTGCGCTGGGGAGGACGGCGGGCTGGATTGCACATGCCGCCGAACAGGCACAGAGCGGAAAACTCATTCGACCGCGAGCGCGTTATACCGGGCCGATGCCAATGAACGGTGTTGTCAAAAGATCCAAGGAATCAGGCGCTTGGTCCGGGCAGCATACTGCCGATAATCATCGCCCAGATTACTGATTAAGACCTTTTCCTCGACCGATATGCGGATCGAGTAGGCCGCAAGGCAGCCCGCGACGATCGCAATAAACCCCAGCCAATTGAATGTCAGACAGGCGACTCCCGTCAGGGCAATCAATGAAGCCGAATAAGAGGGGTGTCGCACAAAGCGATATGGTCCGTCCCGCACGACTCGCTGTTCGCTTTGAATACCAACATCCACGGTAAAGAACCGTCCAAGGTGACGTATCGCCCACAACCTAAGAACGAGACCTGTAACAATGAGCAGATCCGCAAGCACTGCGATCCATAGCTTCTGCGGCCACTGCAGAAAAGGAAATAGCCGTGCCACCAAAAAGCCAAAAAGACAACTGCCGAGGATTAGCGCCCAGATCCTGGCAAGCGTTCCCCGGTCATCGCTCGTCATCCGGCCACGTCCGCGTTTCGCCGCCAACAAATAGATTTCAAAGGCCAAATAACCAAAAGAGAGAATGAGGGTAATCGGCCTAATCATAGCTGGGGAACGACAACGTACCTCAACGAACAGCAGCGAACGTCGAGGAATCCGCTGACGTTCGTTTGCGTTCGCTGTTGTTCACTGTTGTTCATTGTTAGAGTATATTTTACCACACTTGATTTACCACACTTGATGAATTCGATCGCTCCTCTCCAATCTGAAATCGAGCAACGCGGACGCAAGATTTTTGCGCTCATTGATAAATTCCATGGGAACACTGCGGTTTTTCGCCGGAACGACTTTTACAGCCGGTTGATGGAGTGGTCGATGAAAGACGAAGCTTTCAAGACGCAGATGTTTCGCTTCGTCGATGTACTTCCTACCCTCTCTTCTTCGGCTGATGTAGTCAAACACCTGGCGGAGTACCTGAAGGACGCAAAGACATCGGTTTCCAGCCTGATGCGCGGAGCGCTCACTGTCGGTCGCATCGCACCGGCGCTTCCGGCGGCGGTGATCAAGAGGAATGTGATGGCCATGGCCAATATTTTCATCACTGGCTCGGACGGAAAATCTGCTTTCCCGAACCTTCATCAAATCTGGAAAGAGGGTGCAGGCTTTACCGTCGATATTCTGGGCGAAGCGGTGGTCAGTGACCGCGAAGCAGACGAATATGCCGCCCGCTACCACGCTCTGCTCGATTTTTTAGCGAACGCGACTCGAGAGTGGAAATCAAAAGGGCCGCTCGCCGCGACCGAACCTCCCGTAGTCAACGTGTCAGTGAAAATCTCTGCGCTCTGTGCACGAGTACAAGCAACCGACCCCAGCCAAAGCATTGATACGATCCTGAGCCGCCTTCGACCCATTGTTTTACGGGCGCGAGAGCTAGGCGCGTTCATCAACCTCGACATGGAGCATTACGGGCTAAAGCAGCTGACCCTGGACCTGTTCAAACGACTCGAAGAAGAGTTTCCCGGATACTCTCAACTCGGTCTCGTGATTCAAGCCTATCTCCGAGATTCGCTCGCCGATGCGGAAGCGCTGCTGGAATGGAGCCGAATGGCCGGACGCAAGTTCACCGTGCGCTTGGTCAAAGGTGCCTATTGGGATTTCGAGAAAGTCATTGCCGCACAGCGGACGTGGAAAGTGCCCGTCTATCTGGCAAAATCCGACACTGACGCAAACTATGAGAAGATCACTCGGCTGGTTCTGGAAAATCACGAGACGGTTTATCCGGCGTTTGCCTCTCACAACGTCCGCAGCATTGCGCACGCAATGGTATATGCCGAGAAGCTCGGTCTGCGCGCGGGCGACTACGAGTTTCAAATGCTATACGGCATGGCGACCCCCGTGCGTCGGGCTTTGGTGGAACTCGGGCATCGTGTCCGCGAGTACTGTCCGATCGGAGAACTGGTACCGGGCATGGCTTACCTGGTGAGACGCCTTCTGGAGAACACTTCCAATGAAGGCTTTCTCCGGGCCAAATTCAGCGCCCACACCTCCATCAGCAGACTACTCGAAGATCCCGCCGCAATTGCCGCCCAAGAAGGGTCACCGCGTGATGAACCAGTATTTGCCCAACCACGGTTCGTCAATGAACCCCCGCTTGATTTTACACTCGAATCTGCCCGAAAAGCGATGAGCGAGGCTATTGCGAAAGTGCGCCAGCAACTTGGCCGACACTACCCGCTCGTGATTTCCGGCAGACCGGTCGAAACCCCCGGATTGCTCGACTCGGTTAATCCCGCGCGACCCGATCAACTGATAGGTACGGTCGCTGCCGGCGGTAAAGGAGACGTGGTTGCGGCAGTGCAGGCTGCCCGCAGCGCATTACCCCGTTGGAGTCGGCTCACCGCGGAGGACCGGGCTCGATTTCTGGATCGGATAGCAGAACGGCTGCAACAACGTCGGACCGAACTAGCCGCTTGGCAGGTGTTCGAAGTGGGCAAAACCTGGATTGAGGCCGATGCCGATGTAATCGAAGCAATCGATTTCTGCCGTTACTATGCCGAGGAAGCTCGCCGCCTGGGCCGGGGCCGGTTGACTCAAGACGTCGCCGGTGAAGTAAGTTTGGAGAGTTATCTTCCGCGCGGCATCAGCGCGGTCATTGCGCCGTGGAATTTCCCGCTCGCCATTCTCTGCGGAATGAGCGTCGCTGCCCTCGTCACCGGAAATACTGTGGTGATCAAGCCGGCGGAGCAATCATCAGTGATCGGTGCGCTATTCATGGAGATTCTGCAAGAATCAGGTCTGCCGGAGGGCGTCGCTAATCTACTGACCGGGACCGGGGAAGAGGTGGGCTCTTATCTGGTCACACATCCGGATGTCGACCTCATCGCTTTCACCGGTTCACGAGAAGTGGGTACGGCGATCTGGCAACTGGCCGGTGTCACCCACTCGGGCCAGCGAAATTTGAAGAAGGTCGTTTGCGAGATGGGTGGAAAAAACGCAATGATTATTGATGCTGACGCCGATCTCGACGAGGCGGTGCTCGGAATTATCCATTCCGCTTTTGGTTTCCAGGGCCAGAAATGTTCCGCACTTTCTCGTTTGATTCCGGTTGGGAAGGTCGGCGAACGGCTCTTACCGAGACTGGTCGAGGCGGCGACCGCTTTGAAAATTGGTCTCCCCGAGGAACCAGGTACCGATATCGGGCCGGTGGTCGACGAAGCCGCCAAACAGAAAATCGAGAGCTATTTGGCGCTGGGACGAAAAGAGCACCGGATCGCCTTCGAAGCAAAACTGCCATCAAATCTCGCTGGCTATTTTGTTCCTCCTACCATTTTTATCGATGTCCCGCTCGACGCCCGACTGGCGCAGGAAGAAATCTTTGGACCGGTGCTCGCGGTCACATCTGCCCGCGATCTGGATCAGGCGCTCGCAATCGCGAATTCTACCGAGTATGCCTTGACCGGTGGCCTCTATTCCCGTAGTCCGCAGAATATCGAAAAGGTTCGTCGATCCTTTAATGTAGGCAACCTCTATATCAATCGGAGCATCACCGGCGCGGTGGTTGGCCGGCATCCCTTTGGTGGATTTTTGATGTCGGGCGGAGGGACGAAAGCGGGAGGACGCGACTATTTGCTCCAGTTTACCTTCCCTCGGGTGGTGACCGAAAACACCTTGCGACGCGGCTTCGCCCCTGAGATGGAGGCGCTGGCTCGGACCGAATTTGCAGATGAGTTAGTCAACCGCTAACAGCGGCCACAACGCAGTCACCTCGGCGTCGTTCGCCCGAACAGTATTGCCCAGGGTGATGGCGAGCGACTGCGCCTTTAGGTCCGCCGCCCCAATCGCTTCGTTCCACCGCTTTAGCCGGGAACACAAGGCTCCCTAACCGGATCCGACGTCGTCCCGGCGAACCTACCGACAACCTGACAAAACCTGACTATGTCGGACAGGCTAGTCGCCGCTACCCCTTTGCGTCAGGAGCCGAACCCGATTCCTGTTCCCTCCAACCAGCGCCGCTATTTGATTCACTAATCAGTAATCACTACTCACTACTTACTGCTTACCGGTTCGTCGGGGGGAACCGAAGCCGCCACAACAATTGAGTTGCGAGCGCTATTTTTGCCATAATAAATCCTGCGGCCAGGAAAAAAAGAAGCATTGGATCCAGTTCCGAGGTTCCAGCCAAGTTGGCCCGAACTGCCGCATAGATGAATATCGCATCGGCCACGAACTTAATCGCGCCCAGCAAATAGATTCTCGCGACGATGGAGTCTGCGGTCTGTTCTCGCCGTTCGGGAGACAGCCAATAATCACGATTAGGGATCTGCAAAAATCTCTCCGGCTCCCGTTTCACCAACCGAATCGATATCAGTACCGCTAACGCGATCAGAACCGGAATCGATCCGGAGATCGCAACGAAGATCCATCTTGGCCCTTCCCCATTGAGATGAAACCAGGAAGGAAAATGGGCGCGTACGCGTTCCGGCAGTTGGTAGTATGCCCAGAATAGCTCAACGAAACAGCCTGCGAGGGTCAGAAAAAAAAGAGTAGCCGGCAAACCAGTCGCCGGTCGGCGTAACCTTGAAGGTTCGTTCTGTACGAGAGCGTTTAGCCACGGTAGTCCGACCTGTCTTTCCAAAGGGAGCTGGCGGCGCACTGTGATCGTGGCAACCACGCGACGCAAGGCTGTCGCGATTAAAGAAAACGGATTTCCATCCATCAGCGTTGCGTCCGCCGCTGTTTGCTTCCAAGTGCGTTCCGCACGAGCAACATTTCGCTCACGCTCTCTTGAGTGAAAAGTCCAATGAGACGCCCGGTATTGTCTACGACGGGAAGCGCTGGTGCACCGGTCTGTTGGACGAGCGCCAGCGCACGTTCAAAATTGGTGTTGGGCAAAATGGTTGGTAGCCCCGTAGTCATCACCTCAGTTACTGGCGTTTCCGGGCCGGAGCGGCGCAAAGCGAGTATGAGATTATTCTTGGTCAATAAACCGGCGAATCCACCATTGTCGTCAACAACTGCGAACTCGTGCTGAGACGTTCCCAGTAACATGTCGATCGCTTCGTTCAGTGTCGCTTTGTGATCGAGTGTGTCAAAACGAGTAACCATCGCACTCGAAACCGGTAAACCGGCTGTCATATAGCGCATCTGGACGAAGGCGGATTCATTTTCAGCGCCCATGTAGATGAAGATGGCGATCAAGATCAGCGGTATATTCCCTTTAAAAATAGCAAAAGCGGAGACGCCCATAGCCAAAGCCAAGCCCTGACCGATAGTGGCCGCGATTTGGGTTGCTCGAATATATTCCATCCGCGTTGCGAGCAGGGCGCGCAGAACCCGGCCTCCATCCAGTGGGAACGCTGGGATCAGATTAAAAAAGAACATTAAGCTGTTGATCCAAAGCAAAACCCACAATAGATCCATCGACTTTCCTTCGGAAAGCGACTCGAGATTAAAATTGCCAGTAACCAACAGAACCAGGATTAGGACCGCGGCGATAACGACATTTACCATCGGGCCGGCCAAAGCAACGACTAGCTCTTGCCAAGGCCGGTCCGGCATCCTTTCAAGCCGCGCCAGGCCACCGAGCGGATGCAGAGTAATGTCGACGGTAGTTATTCCATAAGCTTTTGCGGCAAAGGCGTGACCCAATTCGTGGAGTAACACGCAAATAAAGACGCAAACCCAGATCAGAACTGCATTCAATGCGCCGTTGCGATCTCCCGTGTAAGAATAAATGTAGAGAAACCCGCCTAAGAGCAGAATGAATGTTCCGATGTGTATTCGGATATCGATCCCGGCAATCCGGGCGACTTTAAACGACCATCTCATCGGATTTTTGTTAGAAACCAGGGCTACAGTGCACTAATGCTAACCACACTCGGTCATTCTCGCCTTAGGCTCAAATGAGATGACAAATAACAGATAGCAAATAACAAATATTCTGTCGCGATATCACTAGGTTTAAGAGGTAGGGTTATGGGCCGCCAGTCGCCTAGCGACCGATCGTGCTTTGTCGATTTAACGACTACGCTCTGAAGTAACTTTCTATTTGCTATCTGCTATCTGTCATCTCATTTGAGCCTAAGGCAAGAATGACCATGAACGGACCCATTGACGTGCATGTTCATCTATCGGGGAACGGTAAAGCCGGCATGGACTGCTGGAACCGGCGTCGTTGGATCATGAAACCCTTCTTGCGCGCAGGAGCGCGCGATATCGGGCTGAACTGCGGGTTCGATGACCCGCTGCTTGACCAACTCTATCTCGACCAATTGCTCCGTTGGATAGCGCATTCCTCACTGGAAGCCGTTGTGCTGCTCGCCTACGAGTGGGTCTACGACGACCAAGGGGTTGTCAGGAAGGATCTTTCCGATCTTTTTGTTTCGAACGATGCGGTCTTTATGGCGGCAAAACGGTCACCCCAGCTGCTGCCGGGAGTTGCTATCCACCCAGCTCGACCGGACGCCTTGGATGAGCTCGAGCGCTGCGCAGCCGCCGGAGCTGTGCTCTTGAAGCTCTTGCCCTGCGTGCAAAACGTCGACTGTAGTTTACCAAAGTACAAAAAGTTCTGGACCAGATTAGCCGAGCTCGGCTTGCCATTTCTAGCGCACACCGGAGGCGAGTTCTTCGTGCGTAGCTGCCGAAACGATCTTAAGTCGCCGCTCTGCCTGCGGTTGCCGCTTGAGTGCGGGGTAACCGTCATCGCTGCTCACTGTGGGACCCGCGCACTTCCCTGGGACGGCGATCACTTTGAAGAGTTCTTGGAGATGCGGACAGGTTACCCCAATTTCTACGGCGACCTCGCTGCGCTATCGCATATTACTCATTTGCAGTCGCTGGAACGTCTGCGAAGCGAGCCAGAGCGCCTGATTCATGGAACCGATTATCCGGTGGTTACGGCAATCTTTCCTTCCTGGCTCAAGGGCTGGATCGACTACGAAACGATGCTGCGTCTGCGAGCTATCCGCAATCCGCTTGAAAAAAAGATCGAGCTGACCAAGGCACTGGGATTTCCGGACCGGGTGTTTACGGATCTCTGGCAGCTGCTGCCGGCGGAGAAAAAAGAAGCCGGAAGCCAAGAGCCAGGAGTTAGAAGCTAGAAGAGGCGGTTTTGGCGTCCTACCAACCCGGCCTTCGCCGTGTCGCCCTATCGCCCCGTCGCAGCGTCTGGTTCGCCCGGGCGTAGGCGGCGCACCCGGGCCCCCGCTCCCCTTTGCTCGATCGTCAAACAATGCTAGCTTCCGAACTCTTCGTATGAATTATAAGGAGACACTGAACTTACCCAAGACCGATTTCCCAATGAAGGCAAACCTCATTGTGCGGGAGCCGGAAATTTTGGCTAAGTGGCAGAATGCGGCTCTCTATCGCCAGATTCAGGAGCGACGGAAAGATGCGCCGCTCTTCGTCCTTCACGACGGTCCGCCTTTTGCCAACGGCGACGTTCATATGGGTACTGCTCTGAATAAGATCCTCAAGGATCTTATCATCAAGAGCCGCTCAATGTTGGGCTTCCGGGCGCCGTTCGTGCCAGGTTGGGACTGCCACGGTTTACCCATCGAATTTAAAGTGGTTAAGGAATCGCGTGGACTCTCGCCGCTCGAGGTGCGTCAGCGATCCGAGCAGTACGCTCGAAAGTATATCGACGTCCAACGGAATCAGTTTCGCCGCCTGGGTGTTTTCGGCGACTGGGAGAACCCCTATCTGACTCTCGAGCCAGAGTACGAACAGGTAATTTTGAGAGTGTTTGCGGACATCGTTGAAAAAGGTCTGGTCTACCAAAGCAAGAAACCGGTCTACTGGAGCACCGGCGCACAGACTGCTTTGGCGGAGGCAGAGGTCGAATACCGAGACCGTCAAGATCCCTCGATCTACGTCGCTTTTCCGATCATTTCCGGGGAACTAGCGGCCGGCTGTTCCATCGCCATCTGGACGACGACTCCTTGGACACTTCCAGCCAATCTGGCGGTGGCAGTGCACCCAAGATTTACGTATGTGGTGCAAAAGTTTTCCCATCCAATTCAGGAAACTGCGCGGACGCTCCTCTTAGCAAAAGAGCTGATTGCCGATTTCACGGAAGCCACCGGCTGGATAGCGGATGGAAACCCGATTCAGCAGCTGCTGGGAAGCCAGCTGGAAGGAACTTCCTATCGTCACCCATTTCTCGATCGGGACGGCGAAGTCTTGAGCGCGGATTTCGTCACGCTTGAGGCCGGTACCGGCTGCGTTCATATTGCTCCAGGTCATGGTGAAGACGACTATCAGCTCGGTTTGCGGCATGCTCTCCCGCTGCTCTCACCAGTAGATGACTATGGTCGATTCACTTCGGAAGTCGGCGTGACCGAGTGGGTCGGAAAGTATGTATTTGACGCTAACCCGGAGATCATCAAGCTGCTCAGGCAGCTCGGTGCGCTTTTAGGAGAGCAGACCTATGAGCACTCCTATCCCCACTGCTGGCGCTCAAAAACGCCGGTTGTCTTTCGGGCAGTCGAGCAATTTTTTATTCGAGTTGATGAGCTCAAAGATGACGTGCTGGCGGCGGTGGAACGCGTGCAATGGTTGCCCAGTTGGGGCCGGAATCGGATGTACTCAACGGTCGAGTCTCGTCCTGATTGGTGCATTTCCCGGCAACGCAGTTGGGGCGTTCCGCTGCCGGTGTTCTATCGGGACGGAAAACCGCTTCTCGAAGCCGATTGGATCCGCAAAGTGGCTGAACTGGTCCGTGAGCAGGGCACGAATATTTGGTACTCGCTCAGCGACCAACAAATCATCGAACGATTGGGATTGCCGGCCGGACTCACCAGACGAAACGATACCCTTGATGTCTGGATCGACTCAGGAGTAAGCCATGAAGCCGTGTTGAAAACACGCCCGGAGCTACGCTGGCCGGCAGATGTCTATATTGAGGCGACCGATCAACATCGCGGCTGGTTCCAATCTTCGTTACTGACGAGTGTGGCTATCCACCGAGAAGCTCCCTACCGGGAGGTGATCACGCACTCTTTCGTCGTCGACTTGGAAAGCAAACAAAAGCTTTCCAAGTCCCAACAAGGCGCTTACGCGAAACCGACCGAAGCCGAATACTACGTCAATAAATATGGCGCCGATATCGTCCGGCTGTGGGTCGCCAGCGTGAACTACACCGATGAAGTGCCGTTCGGCGAAAAGATGTTTGATCAATTGACTGACACCTATCGCCGTATCCGGAATACGCTGCGGATCTTGGTAGCGAATCTCACCGATTTCGATCCCGGCAAGCACCAATCCGGTCGTCCGACTTTAGTCGATCGATGGCTGCTGACTCGGCTGCAGGAAGTGACGCAGCACTGCCGAGAGGCGTATGAGCGCTACGAATTTTACAAGGTTTACCATGCCCTTAACCAGTTCTGTGCGATTGAGCTGAGCAGTCTGTACGTCGATATCACGAAAGACCGCTTATACTGCGATGCTCCGGATTCTTTTCGGCGTCGAGCCACTCAAAGCGTGATGTACACGGTTTTCGATCACCTCGTGCGGCTGCTCGCTCCTATCCTTGCCTTCACCGCTGACGAAGCCTGGAGTTATTTTGGCCGGTCCAATTCCGTCCACCTCGAATCGCTACCGAAAAGCGACCAGGGCCTCATTGACCCACCAGCGGTGGCCGACGTTGAAGCGTTATTGCGAGCCCGAGCCGTCGCCGCCCAGGCACTGGAAGCCGCTCGTCAACAAAAGCAGATCGGCAATAACTTGGAGGCCCACGTGAAACTCACTTTGCCCATCGGCGATCGAGTTCATCGGCTCGACCACGATGAGGTCGAAGAATTCCTGATCTTAAGTCATCTCGAAATCGTAACCCGCGAAGGTGAGCCGGTGGCAACCGCGTCAAAGACGAAGCGCGCTCGTTGTGAGCGATGCTGGCGCCATCGCTCGATGGTAGGTTCGATCCAGGCGCATCCGACACTTTGCGATCGCTGCGCGGCGGTAATCGATCAAATGTCGGTCAAGCAATGAAGTTTCTGCTCCTGCTGAGTGTGCCGCTGATTAGTTTAGATCAGCTTACCAAATGGCTCATTCAAAAGAATATTGCTTACGGTAACGAAGTACCGGTCGTCCCAGGCTTCTTCAGTCTGGTCCATGTGAACAATACCGGAGCCGCGTTCAGTCTGCTCCAGGGCAACAACGTCTTTTTCGTCTTTCTCGCGACGGTTGCGCTCGCCGTCGTTATTTTTCTCCTGATCCGAAATCAATGGGAGACTAAACCTTCGCGCCGGCTTCATTGGATGACTAAAATCTCTCTTGCTTTACTGACCGCCGGCATTCTGGGAAACCTGATTGATCGCCTAACCAAAGGGAGCGTGGTTGATTTTCTTCACTTTTACATCCGCGAATACGCTTGGCCCTCATTCAACGTGGCTGACAGCTGTATCTGCGTTGCGGCCGGATTGTTGATTCTATCTTCATTTCGAAAGCAGCCACCGGTTGCCGAGAATTCTTAGGCGGAAGAGAACGGACCAAGGCGGCTTTCTCCCAAGGGGACAATGGGATTCAGCCCAGGGTTTAACCCTGGGAGTCGTCCCCACGCGAGCCGCCCGGAAAGGGCGCAAGACTCAAAAGAGTCAATCCGATAGGCAGGGTTTTATTTCGTGACCGGCACGAGGATCGGCGCGTCCTTGTCCTTGACAAGGAACACCAGGAATTTTGCCGGCTTCGTATCGCTCGCGGTGCGGCCGGGTGTGCTGAATCTCAAGACGGAGGATACTTTTCAAAC
>DASTDH010000632.1:0-6974 GCA_035710445.1 Chthoniobacterales bacterium | reverse complement strand
ACCCAATCTTTGGCGCATTCGGACTCGCCTCCGGTCCGAAATAGCGCAAAACGACGAGGTCTTCGACGGGGCTGGTATTTTCGAACACGACACCCGAGCGTGCCGCCGCTTCCGTGCAAAAGACTTCATCTTCAGTCATTTCTACGAACCGGATCAGCTTTGGACAATCGAGTGCCAACCGGTTTATCCGGCCGCGACCTTGCACTACGATCAATCCGTAGGCGCCATTGTCCTTGATGGTACATTTGACCCCAGGCTCGATGGTGAGCTCTTTCGCGGTGAAAAGTTGTTCTCCACCGATTTCTCCATAGACAATCCAGCGATCGATGTATCCCTCGGAAGCAGTGTCGGCGACAGGAACGGGCTCAAGATAGTGGTTCTTCTTAAAGTGAGGATCGACGTTGGCTTCCCAATCCAACTCGCTGACGATAAAATCGAGATCGAAATGCTTGTCGGCCGGGATATCCTTCACCAGAAGAGCACGCGGGACCTCTCGGCCTTCGACCAATGACTGAAACATCGAAAAGACGTCCGAACCCCACTGTGGCTCGTATGTGACCAAAGAGCCCGGCGCATGCAGAAGACCGGGCCCGATCAACCAGCCGGAACCCGGCTTGAGCCGATAAGCCTTGGAAAGATCGAGAATGCCATTGTCGCCACGATTCCAGTTCGCCAGACATTGCTTCACCTGCTCTTTGGTCGTACCCGGTTCCAACCCCATGAAAGTGTAGGGAAAATTGTTTCCCACCGTGTTGTGTTGTGGAGGAAAGTAATAGCTCTCCGGCTTGCCCTCCTGGCCGACTAGCTGTGCATGTTCGGCCGACTGATGCATGTGATGGGGGATCGGCCCCATATTATCGAAGAATTTCGAGTAGACCGGCCAACGATGATATTTTCCCCAAATTGTTTCCCCAATCAGTTGTGCGCCCAATTCTTGGACAGCTGCGGCAAACGTGAATCGATTGTTTTCGAACACGCAATAACTCAAACCCTCGTCCGGTGTCCGATTTTCGTTCGCGGCCGGTGTGGTGGAGGCAAACCAACGTTCATCGATCCCACCGCGGTCAAGACCATAGGCGTAGACATCATCAGGATGGAGCTTGAGCCGGCGCCCCGGTTGTAAAAACGATCTGGGAACCCAGCAGGGGGCCAGCCGCAAAAGGCCGCCACTCTGCACCAGAGCGGCATCAATCAATCCTCGAAGGTTCGACTCAGCAGTTTTCAACGAAGTAACGGTTTTCATTTGTTGGAAAAGGCGCACAGAGGGGGAGGGCGAGTGCCATCAGGCAGCGCTTCGCGAATAGCCGATAGCCGATAGCCGATGAGATGACAAATGGGAAATGCAGAATGGGAAATGCGGATTGCGGAATGTTAAGGAGCAACCCGTGACCCGGCGGGCGCGCCCCTGGCGACTTCGCAAATTTATGTGCATCCATCAGTTAATGGCAGACACGTCGCCGGAAGGGGTCAGCGTGCCCAAGCGACTTACCGCACGGAGGGTGCGTCGCTTGCGACGCCCGGAAACTATCCAGCGCGCACCGAGGGACCGAGCCAGGGATAGAAAGCAGTACAACGGGTTCGGAATATTCGTAAGGAGCAACCCCGGACGCGGAGGGTGCGTCGCTTGCGACGCCCGGAAACCATCCAGCGCGTACCGAGGGATCGAGCCAGGGATTGTCGGTTCTGACGCTCGTTTTAGCCCAGATCGTTCATCACGCCTTGAAACGGCCAATCGTCGGTACGTTTGACCAGACCATGCCGAATTGGGTTGTTTCGAACGTACAACCATTTCACGTTGCAGGCCTGTTCGCTCCACATTTGTCGATCCCAAAAGCTGCGCTGCCAAATCGGCTTATCCTCCGGCTTTGGCCAGCGCCTTGAAACGTAGGCCTTCCAAGCACCAACCCAACGGTCGAAGCTGTATGGCGCGACATCGCTGTCGCCGACGAAAAGATGGATATGGTCAGGTAATATTACGTAACGTCCGACTGAAAAATCATCGTAGGTTTTCCATGCCTCGCGCAAAAGCGTGTGCACCGTCGCGTTTGCCAGGATCTTTCGCCGTTGTTTCGTGCAAACGGTCAGTAACAACGTCGGTGTTGCAGCCTCCAGTGAGGGAAGATGTGGTGGATGCTTTCGGTCCGGTAATATCATAACGAAATGCACACCAGTTTTAATATGTCTGATTTGAACGCACAATTATTTTCTTAACAGTTGTTCGAAACATCGGGAGCTTCGATGGTTTTCGCACCGACAATCCCAGGCTCGATTCCTCGGTACGCGCTGGATGGTTTTTGGGCGTCGCAAGCGGCGCACCCGCCGCGTCCGGGGTTGCTCCTTACCAATATTCCGAACCCGTTGTACTGCTTTCTATCCCAGGCTCGATCCCTCGGTACGCGCTGGATGGTTTTTTGGGCGTCGCAAGCGACGCACCCTCCGCGTCAGGGGTTGCTCCTTACCAATATTCCAAACTCGTTGCACTGCTCTATCCCAGGCTCGATCCCTCGGTACGCGCTGGACGGTTTTCGGGCGTCGCAAGCGACGCACCCTCCGCGTCAGGGGTTAGTCCCTTCCATTCCGCAAATCCGCTATTCCGCAATCCGCATTTTCTATCTGCTCACTCCCACAATTTTTCCGCCAGATTGAGCGCTCGCAGATAAGTCAGATGCTCACCGCCGCGGACCAGCTCCTCTTTTAGTAAACCAGCCAACGAAGTGCCGCCTGCCGGTAAAAGCTGTTTCATTTCCGGGTGTTCCGACAGCGTGCTCTCCAAAAAACTTCCGTTCCAGGAGAGCTCAAAAGAATCCTGCGCAAAATGAAACTGGACCTGCCCCACCCACTGACCCGGTACTGCTTTCAACTGCACTCGGACAACCTGGCCACTCATTGGGACTGAAAACGTATAGGTGAAATCCTCTTTCCGATCCAGCTCCCAGCCAAGTTGATTGGCCAACCAGGATACCAAGAGGATCGCGGTGGTCCAGTACTCCGGATCATGAACGATTTCGACTTCTGAGATCGATCCGATCTTGGCTGCTACCCACGGATGATCGAACGTTTGAGCGACCGCAAAACGCAGATAGATCAGCCGGCGCCAATTCAGATCACAAAGCACGCAGCGCGACCCGGCACCGGCCACCGAGCCCCGCAGAATCTGAATTTGTCGGGCTGGTTCGCGCCAACCATGGCTATCAAAAAAGAATCGATCAACCCAACCCCAAAGCTGCGCATCGAGGCCAGCGCCAAACTGTCCTTGCCACCACAGATACAACGGGAGATCCGAATCCAGATGGCTGAACAAAATACTCCGCATCACCTCAGGGCCGCCGCCTTCGATCAGAAAAGCTATCTGCTCGCTGCAAACCTGATGTCCGCCGGCACCCATGACGTGGCAGTGTGCGCTGATCCAGGCCTGGACCCGCTGTTTCTGCGCAGATGGATTGGCCGCCAGCAAGATGACGCGGCAAGCGTGTTGGCGGGTCACCTCAGCCATCAACTGCGTATTAAAGCTCAACGCATCCGACGCCTCGCTGTAAACGGCAAAGTTAACCAGCGAAGCCTTTGAGAGCTGCTCACTCTCCTGTTCCCAAAGCTGAGTCAGGCTCCGGTTGATCTTGGCCACTTCAACCGGCATCCCCCGGGAAAGGCTGGCAGTAGAAGGTTGGGTGTTGGCACTCATCGCTTCGAGTTTTTTTGTCTATCGTTTGGCTATTTCCCAAGGGATGGAGACAATCCAGGGCGCCGGACGGGAGCTACTTGCGGCTCCTGGAAAGGGTCCAGACCGAATCGAAGATCTCGGTTACAGGCGAAAGATCCTAAGCCCGATATTCCTGGCAAGCGCTGGGTTGTTTCCGGGCGTCGCAAGCGACGCGCCCTCCGATCGTTAGGCCGGCTATAAGCTTCGGCAAGATCGTATCTGGGCGTCGCGATGATCGCTGACCAATTTGTCATCTGTCATTTGTCATCTGTCATAGCGCCGTAGGCGCTAGAGTCTCCGCCAGGCTCGGCTATCATTCTCAATCAGTGCCTCGGCTTCTGCCGGACCCCAGCTGCCGGCCGAATAGAACGCAAGCGGGCTTTGTTTCTCGTCCTGATGCCATTCTTCCTCGATCTCATCGACAAATCGCCATGCCTCTTCGACCTCATCTCTTCGCGCAAAGAGCGTGGCATCGCCCGACATCGCATCCAATAGCAGACGTTCGTATGCTTCCGGACTCGCGGTCCCGAACGATGTGCCATAGTGGAAATCCATCTTTACCGGTTGAACCCGAACGCTGGCTCCCGGAATTTTTGATTGCATTCGGAGGGAAACTCCTTCGTCCGGCTGAATCCGAATGACGAGCACGTTCTGCGAACCATCGCGAACCGCCATTTGATCTCGATTGAATAAGACGCCGGGCGCGTTCTTGAAATGGATTCCGATTTCTGTGCCGGCCTTGGGCAGACGTTTTCCAACTCTCACGTAAAAAGGCACGTCCGCCCAACGCCAGTTATCAATCAGGATTCGTAAAGCCACAAAGGTCTCCGTCATCGATTCCGGGCGAACGTTTTTTTCTTCCCGATACCCGGGTACCGATTGGCCGTTGATCGAACCCGCAGTGTATTGTCCGCGGACTACATTCTGCGCCACGCCCTTGTCGCGAATCCGGCGCAACGAGCGTAGCACCTTCACCTTCTCGTCGCGGATGGAATCGGCGCTTAGATCTGTCGGCGGCTCCATCGCAATCAAACAAAGCAACTGGAGGAGATGGTTCTGAACCATGTCTCGAAGCGCTCCCGCTCCTTCATAATAACCGGCGCGATTCTCTACCCCGAGCTGTTCGCTTGCCGTGATCTGCACGTGATCGATATACCGCTGGTTCCATAAGTGCTCGAAAATGGCGTTAGCGAAACGCAAAACCATGATGTTCTGTGCGGTTTCCTTGCCGAGATAGTGATCAATCCGGAAAGTATCTGATTCCGCGAAACCGTTCCGAACCGCCGTGTTTAACGCTTCCGCGCTCTTCAAATCGACACCAAACGGTTTCTCGACGATGACTCGGGCCCAACCGCCATTTGGACTCCGGTTCAGTCCCGCAGATTCCAGGTGAGTCAAAATTGGTTCGAATTGGTCCGGACCGGCGGACAGGTAAAAGATACGATTACCTCTGGTTCCCCGCTCTCGATCGATTTGCTCGAGCCGCTCCTTGAGAAGGCGGTAACCTTCCGGGTCTCCGAATTCGCTCCGGTGATAAAAGATCGAATTGGCAAAATTCTTCCAGAGATCTTCGTTGATCTTTTGCCGGGAATGTTTATGAGCCGCGTCGCTTAACTCCTGGCGAAACACTTCATCGGTTTTGTCTCGGCGAGCGAAGCCCACGACGGCCAACCCCGGTGGCAGATCGCCATCCGCAGCCAGATTGTACAGAGCCGGAACCAGCTTACGATGCGTCAGGTCACCGGTCGCTCCAAAAATAACGATTGAGCACGGCTGAGGAGTAGCTCGCGAAACCAAGCCCTCTCTCAGTGGATTCGTAAACGATTGTTCTGTCATAAATTACCGCCCCCGATTTGGCAGCAAGTTATCCTCGACGAGCTTCGCTCGAATGACAAATGACAGATGACAAATGAAATGCGAAACGCGGATTGCGGATTGAGGAATGTGGTCGGGCAAACCCCCCGGCGGGTAGGGCGATACAGTCCGGCAAACGATATACCTTCAGGATATCGGTACGAGACCCGACTGTGAGCCTCGGCCCTCCGTGCTCTCTCGCCTATCCGCTATTTCCTGAGCACTTTTTCCAGCACGATCTCCAGGCCTGGAAAGATCGGGCTAGTCAGCGTTTCCGTCACTATTTTTGTCATAACGGGATTCGAAAGATCTTCGTCAAAGCAATACACGACAACAGTCTGTGGTTCTGGATCAAGGTCCCAAAGCTCGCGCACCCCTTCTCGGGCATAGACCCGGCATTTCTGTATCAGATCCAGGTTTCTGGTTTTCGGCGATAAAACCTCGGCCATCAAATCCGGCGGCCTCTCCGCTCCTGCATCGGTCAGAATCCGCCGATTGTCGTTACTGACGAAGAGAATGTCCGGCTGAAACACTTCCACATTGGAAAGGTAAACATCGAACGGCGCATCATAGAGTTCCCCAATGGGATGCTCCTCTTAAGTACTGCATCAGGATATACCCAAGGTTCCGAGAAATCGTCTGATGGTATCGATTGGGTGCATGAGCCCTGTAGAGATCCCCTTCGACCGCTGATAGCGTGGCCCTTGTCTCGGGCAACAGTTTGTACTCCGCAACGCTGAGCGGTCGAGCTTCAGGGCGGACCGGCATAGCAGAAGTTTGAGTGGTGAGCGGCTAAGCGTCAACGAGAAGAAAACAGTAGCCTTCATCCTGCTCCTAACTCCTAGATTCTGGCTTCTGGCTTCTTATCTCCGCGTTCTCTGCTGTGAATTCCTGATTCAAGCCTTTGTAGACGTGTCATCAGCAGTTGGGAAACGCCGATTCGCATCCCTAGATTACAGACTTGTCATCAAACTACCGAGGGCCTCAACCGGCCCGAAACGAGCCCGATTGGGCCGCTTTTTGCCTCGAAATTGCCTTCCGGACAAGAAATTGAGCGAAATGTTTGATTTTTTTATCATTTTCGCTCGACACCGAATTCGCTCTTTAGGTACTCCTAACGACGCCCTTCAAAATTAACCCCTACTCAATCAAGGAGTACAAAAGAAAGAAAAACATGTGTTTTCCAGCTAGTTTTCCCCGACTGCTGGGTCTCAAAGCATCGCTGTTTGCGAGTTTGGCGTTGCTCTCTTCTGGAGCAGTTTATGCCCAGAACTCGGACTCGAGCGATGTCACTGCATTGAAGGCCCAGATGGAAAAGATGCAGAAACAATACGAGGACCGTATCTCGGCGATGGAATCCAAGATGCAGTCGCTCGAATCTAAAGCGGACTCTGGATCGATTTTGAACACTCACGTTCTGACC
>DASTDH010000631.1:0-4626 GCA_035710445.1 Chthoniobacterales bacterium | reverse complement strand
GGGTAAATGGGCCAACGACCGCTCGCTGGAATGTTAGCGAATGTCCAGCGCTGCGCGTAGGCTGTTTCGATCCCAGCATACGCATCGGTCATACTTTGCATGATTGAGGAATTCTGCAGCATCCAGCCCGAAATCATGGTCTGGAACCCGAACACTGCCACCGCGGTTAACAAAAAAAGCGCGACGCTCAATTCGACCAGTGAAACCCCAGCTTCGTGCGACCTGTTGTTAGGTAGGGGCACGCGGGCTTGGCGACGTCGGAAGCGTTTCCCAGCCCTCAATATTTCCCAACGTCCCATAGGCCATCGGTTGATGATCCGGACGGATCATAAGTTCCGCCACCGAGAACTGCTACGGGAGGAAATACCGTGCAGTTGATCGTCGGCGTTTGCGTGCCGACCTTGGGTAGCGTTGGCCACGCACCGTTCGGCATATACGGTAAAAGCATGGCTTGCGTCAGCGTGTTAACCGGTGTCGCCGGGTTATCGGCCAAGTACATCAACTGCGCCGCTTTCACCGCGCGAAGCGCTTCCCCGGCGGCTCTCCCGTCCCGGTATGCTATGAACGGTTTTACGCTGATCGAAACAATTCCTGCCAGAAGCACGATGACGCCGATGGTTACTGAGAGCTCAACCAGGGTCGTTCCAAGGTTCGAACGCGATCGGAGCGAGAATTTCATGGCTGACCGGTCTTAGCGACGGTGGTTTGATCTGCACTTTTCGCCGAACCCTGATCTTGCCCAAAAATCGAACGCAATAAATCGGGCTGGGCCGAGCGGTTATCGTCCGGCCTCGAGCCGCTGGCCGGCGCAATACCAAAAGCTTTGGCCAACGTCGGGCGAAGCTTTTCCGCAAGCCCAGCGTCAAAGTAACCCTCTCCACGGTACAATCGAACCACCTTCATCTGCTCGGGTTCTTTGGCAGCCTTGCTCGGACCCGCAACAATTGGGCGCGCCGTCTGAGTCGCGCTCGGTTTGGGAGCAGCAACCGGGGAAGGCTGGGTGACCGCGGTTGACGGAAGCCGAGGGCTCATGGGAGCCTTTGGAGCATACTGAGCAGTGGCCAATCGAACGCCGAACAGTCCAAATCCGAGGCAAAAGGCAAATAGTAGAGCTAATCGATCCATGCTATGGCCGTTATGAATATTCTGGCAAATAGCATTAACGACCAAAAAGACCCTGGGTTGAGCCTGGATCGGCACAAATTCATCTCTTGGCATCGTCTTCGTACCGGTCCGGCAGCTGCCGCCGTCGAATCCTCTTGGGCGGATCACGAACCCCCCGCCTTTGGCGCTTCGTAAAATCAGTCGTCTTGGTGCTGCAGTGTGAGTGGCGACTGCACTTTTTGGTTTCTCTTTATCAGGCGCTCCGTTGAGCCACTGCTTTCATTCAGGGCGAACAGCTTCGGGTGGACAGTCGCCGCTACCAAAACGCCTCATCAATCATTTTTCGAAGTTCTTGAAATCAGGAGGATCAGGTCGCTACATCCCGCTTGAGCTCATCATTTTCACACCGGCCATGATGATCGGCAGATAGGTGCCGAGATAGACGCCGGCAATAATCGAGACAGTAACCACTTTACTCACGAGCCCGACTAACCCGGTAAAAAATTCAATGCGCTGAGCCGTCTCTTCTTCGTACAAGTCGCGCAACAGACGAAGTTGCTCACTCAAATTCGAAGCCTTCTCGCCAATCTCAACCATATGCGATAGCTGTGTATCGAAGGTCGTATACTTGCGGACCGCTTCGCCGAGATTCATCCCGAGCGCGAGCTTTGACTTCACTTCCTGAAGTTCTTTTTCGTGCGGCGTATTTTTCAGTGTCCGAGCGGAAGTATCCAACGCGTCCGCAATCGGGATATTGTTTCCGATCAACATCTCAAAGGTGCCGATGAACGTGAGCTGGCGGAAACCCCGGATGATTTCACGAAGCAGTTTCCAACGGCTCAGGAGCAGCTTCATCATCAGGGTTCGAAACGACCGACTGCGCCAGCAGACAAGCAGGAACACGATAACGCCGATCGTGGTGGGAATGTAGACCGCCTGGAAAAAATGACTGAAGGCAAACACCGCAGCGCTAAATGCATCCGGTTGCGTCCGCATATCTTTCAGCATCTTTTCAACGTTTGGCACCAGCCCGGTCATAGAATAGATGAGCAGGCACCAGAGAAATGCGATTACGCCGCACGGAGTCAACAAGGCCTTTCTCAGCTTCCCCTGGAATTCGGCATTAATCTTCATCCGGCGCGCCAAAGCCCGGAGCGCCGCAGACAAATTGCTGGCCATGGTGCCCGCTCTCACCAGACCGATGAAGGTGGAATCGAACCGGCCGGTTGCAGCGAACGCCTTGTAGTTGTCGTCTCCGCGATCGACCGCGGTAGCAATCGATTTGAGGGTCAACCGCAGATCCTCTTTGTTCAAGCGCGCATTGTAAAACTCCAATGCCCGCGGTAGCGGGATCTGCGCGTCAAGCATTGCGGCCAGGCTGTTGCACATGACGATCAGCGGTTTCCGCGGGAAAGGCTTGATTCGTTTTTTTTGTTTTTCGACTTCAGGAACAGCCTGGACTGCGGACCAGCCTTTGCCTTCGGCGATCTGCATCGCTGTCCGGCCATCTGGTGCCACGACCGAAACAGTACGCTTGGCCGCCCGCTTTTTGCTGCTTTGCTCCAGCCCCGGCTGAAGTGTTACGACGTAGGTTGCCATTTCTTGTCTCTCGCTGAAATCAAGCCGAGCCTGACGGAGTCAGCCGCGCTGGGCAGATCGATCGCCCCCTGGTGTAACAACTCGAAAGCGAGATCCCGCAGTGAGGGCACCTGGTAATGGTCGTAGACGAAATTCGCTATCTCGATTGAGGTGAGGTCCCGCTGCATAATCAATTCAGTGACCTCGTCGGTGATCGGAAGCACCTCAATCATTGCTTGGCGCCCGGCGTATCCCAACTGATTGCAGTGGACGCACCCGGAACCGGCTTTATAAATGGTGTGATTGGAGAAGACATCGGGCAATCCGAGTTCATCGACCATCTGATCGGTCAGAAGCATCGGCTCCTTGCAATACTTGCACAGCTTCTTCGCCAGCCGTTGGCCACAGGCCGCTTTCAGCGTCTCCGCCACGTAAAATTTCGGAACCCCCAGTTGAACCAGCCGGATAATGATCTGTGCCGGCCAAGTCGTGTGAATCGTCGAAAGCACCTGGTGCCCGGTCAACGCCGCTTCGATGCCGAGTTCGGCCGTCTCACGATCGCGAATCTCACCAACCAATAGGATATCCGGATCGGACCGCATTCCGGATCGAATATATAAGGGGCCGTTCTTCACATCTTCCATGTTCACGTGGGTGACCATTGGCACCTCTTCTTCCACCGGGTTTTCCATAGAGATGATGTTGTACCTGGTACGAAACAGCTCCTTGATCATTGCCACCAGCGTCGTGCTTTTGCCGGAGCCGGTCGGCCCGCTCATCAAAATCATTCCGTCCGGAAGATTCAGCGCCTGCTTGATGTATTTCATCGTGGCCGGATGTACCTCCAGAGAACCTTGACCCAGCTTGGCGCTGACATGCGATTTATCGAGAATCCGCAACGTGTAGTGGAAACCGCGGTAGGAAGGCAGACGTTCTGCCCGGATCGCAATTCGCCGGTCGCCGATTCGAGCCGTAAACCGCCCACTGAGCGGCAAGCCCCGGTTTTTGTCCATCGCCTCAAATCCCATCAATTGGGTGAGCAGATTATCCGTCCTTCCCACCAGTTTCAGATCAAGGTCTCTTCGCTCAACCAGGTCCCCTTCCAAACGATAGGTATAGTGGAACCGGTCTTTTTCGGTGAGCAGATGAATGTCAGACGCGCGCCGCGTGATTCCTTCCTGCACAACGGCTTGGAGATTGCGGACCACGCTGTCATCCGCGGGCGCGTTCAAGTCAAAATCTTTGACCTCCTCCTGACCATCGTCGACGTCCAATTGCCGGATCTCGTCCTGGGTAATCTGCTGGATTCGCTGGTTCTGCATGAGAACAGCGTTGACTTGCGCCGCATGCGTCAGCACGAGCGACAGTTCGAGCCCGGGGAAACGCTTTTCGTACAGCATCTTGAAGTTGCCGTAGGGATTGGAGACCGCCACAGTCAAACCCGACTCACTCCGGCAGAGGGGTACCGTCTTTTCCCTCCTTAATGCATCAAGATCGAAAGCATCGAGAAGATCAGGATCAACCAGGCCGTTCAGACTGTGCAGCACCGGTACGCGTCTCAGCGTTCCGAGCGCCCCCAGGACATCGGCCGGTTCAACCCGTCGGACAATTTCCTCGTTCGAGAATTCTCTGAGCGCCGGGAGCGTCTCTCGCAGCGTCGTGATCAGCTGTTCCTCGATCGGTTTCGAAAGAGTAATACCTATGTCAAACCCCATGGTCTATCCTGAAGTGGGCTCGAACGATCGCCGGCCAATGAGCTGGCGGTATGACCACGTGAAAAAGAAAGCGGGGACGAGCTTCGGATGGATCATGCTCGAGGACTGACTGAACCCAGCGTCGCAGAAAATCACCGGCCAGCGGGTTAATGCCTCCGGTGGTCAGGGTTGATGGGGTTGCCGCATCGAGAACCACGGCTCCACAGACCTTACACGCTTCAACGAGCTC
>DASTDH010000630.1:0-4301 GCA_035710445.1 Chthoniobacterales bacterium | reverse complement strand
ACCCAACGGCTCTTCGTGGGACATGACCAAATCATTTGAGAAACAAATAGGCCGCTTTGCTCCTGAATTCAAAGATCGGGTTCTAGCCAGTCAGGTTAGCTCTTCCGCCGAGCTGGAGAGAGATAACCCAAACCTCATCGGAGGCAGCATCACCGGCGGCGCCAATAATCTGTGGCAACTGATTGCTCGACCGATCTTGAGTTCCACCCCTTATCGTACTCCGCTCAGGGGCGTTTACCTCTGCTCCTCGTCGACGCCTCCCGGAGGCGGGGTTCATGGAATGTGCGGTTTTCACGCCGCCAATGCCGCTCTTAACGATCTCCGGCGCAACATTTCACGCTAAGGGCAACGAAGGTCGGAAAAGGTGAGAAGTGCGACACTGATATCAGCGGCGACTAGCCTGTCCGACATAGTCTGATGGCAACACCAATAAGCTTTGCCTCCCCAAGACGACGTCGGATCCAACCGAAGGTTCGAGACACATCATCCGGTGGACCACCTCCAGGCGGACAGCGCCATGGCGACTGCGCGCTACGGCCGATGAGAACGATTCGCTCCGTTCGAAACTCTTTCTTAGGGACATCACGCGCTCCGCCGGACAGTCGCCGCTACCGAAGAAAACCGCTCCGTATTCACCAGTCACCAATCACCTCTCCCCGGTGTTCCCGGCGCTACTACCCTCGGCCGATAAAGGTTCTTCAACCGCAAGAAATGAACCTCAAAGAGTCCGTAGGAAGCCAACGCCAGCAGAATGGTACCGATGATGGATAGTCCAAAGAAGGCGATGCTTTCCAGATCGATTCCGGCCTTTTCTCCGAGCGGTAACTTCATCAGTTTTTGTACCGGAAGATGGAAAAGATAGAGGCCATAGGAAATCCGCCCGAGTCGCTGGGCAACGGCGTTGCGGAAAAACGGGAGATCTCTAGTTCTGAGCAACCCGATCAAAAAAGCCGATGTGAGGTTGATCAAGCTGTATCCCCAAACTGACGAGTGAAAATTGGGCAAATTAATCGGGTAGCCCAAAGACGCCGATGGAATCGGCAACCCGCGCAGCTTGGAAATCAGTGTAAGGGCGATGCCGGCGATCAGGGTAATGCTAACTAGTACCAAAACTTTCTGATCGAAACGAGAGCGAAAGCCCGGGATTCCCAATGCGACAGCGGCTCCGGCCGCGAATGCGTCGAGATGGGAAAGGGGCGAGTTATAGACTGCATTTCCGACCGCTGCAGGATCTGAATAGAGCGCCGACGTTTGCCATTCAGTGAGAAATCGCAAAGCCGGCGTTGCCAGCAGGAAAAAGTAAATGAGGGTCGCCAAGCGCTCGCGGGCGGTGAGATAGATCAGAATCGGCCACAGGAGATAGAACTGCATTTCCACTCCGAGGCTCCAGAGGTGGGTGTACGCCTGGTCATTGCTATACCACGGAAAAAGTCGCGCGATGTTCAGAGTCAGCGTTGACAGAAAAGGAATGACCTGCGGGAGCGACGAGGGTTGTCGGGTGAACCAAAACACCCCAGCCAGGAAGAACAGGTAGCCAAAATAAGCGGGAAAAATCCGCAGAGCGCGTCGCCACTGAAAGGTGAGGAAGAAATCTTTGGCCTCATATTTTTGCTTGGCCTGAGCCAAAATCCCAGTCATCAGGAAGCCTGAAAGCACAAAAAAGGTCTGCACGCCGATCCAGCCAAACTGCAGAATGCCTTGCCAATGAAAACACATTACGCTGAAGACACAAAGTGCGCGTAATGCATCCAGCCTGGGATTGTAGTCCGTCATGGTCTTGAAAACTGCCATCCATGTAGTTCCGGCTTTGTTCCGGAATAGGTTTGGGCCCTAATGCGCCTTTTCTAGAATTTTGACGATGAAGCAGCGGATTTATTCTCGGACAAGTTGCGAATTACGAGTTGCGGGTTATGGGTTGCAAGTTGCCCATACTTCTAACTTGCACGGTTTGAAGGCCTTATACTCGATGGTGCCGCTAGGTTCCGGCCTCGGCAGAACCCGAAAAGTGAGCGAGCTTGAGATTGATTCTGAATTGCAGCCTATTGGCCGGAAGGAATCGTCTTCAATGCGCGCGGAATGAAGGCCCAGGTCAGGCAGCAGGCAGACGGTCCTCATTTCAAATTTCCATTGGCGATATCCGGTGATTTTGATAATGACCTTGGAAGTTCCAGAATCGGGTAAGAACGAGGTGATGGATTTTCGGTGGAGAAAAAACCAGATGATCTTGGGCTGCGAACGATGGAGTATCGTGCGGCAGTGAGTTAAGGGAACCCTCAACATTGATTCCCGATCGGGAATCGGAACAGTGGTTACTTGTTCATTTCCGGCATCGGCGACGAAATAACTATTTTTTCGAAGACGAGGAAAGTTTCCCGTCGTTAGGCTGACACAGCGCTCGTACGAAGAACGTGAGCGGCGCGGATCATGAAAATCGCACTATTCCACAATCCCGGGGCCGGTACCGCCATGCTGAAGGGTAGGAAGTTAGTTCGCCAATTGGAAAATGCCGGGCACGAGGTGCTGTATGTGTCGATTAAGGCCAAGGATTGGGAAAGAGCATTTCGTGAGCGGATTGAGCGTGCAATTATTGCCGGCGGCGATGGCACCGTCAGCCGCTTGGCCCCTTGGCTGGCCGGACGGAATATACCGTTCTGCATCCTCCCACTAGGTACCGCCAACAATTGTGCCAGAAGCCTGGGTCAGATGCATACAGTTGAAAGTATTATTTCGCGTTTACACCTGGCCTCAATCAAGAAACTCGATCTGGGAATCGTAACCAGCACTGCCGGGCATCGGATTTTCATCGAATCGGTGGGCGTCGGCCTTCTGGCGATGTTCATGAGTGAGATGCGCACTCTCGAGAAAAAGAAAAGATCGAGAATTCGGCTGACTCCCGAGCAGAGATTGACGGACGCAATCAAATATCTTGGGTTGCTAACCGAAGAATTTTCTGGGGCCGATTGCGAACTTCTCCTCGATGACGCGATTGTTCGGGGCGATTTCCTGCTATTCGAAATAGCCAATATGGGATTCATCGGTCCGAATCTGGAAATGGTTGCAAGTGCCGATCCGACTGACGGTCACTTTGATGTGGTCTGGGTGGAAAGCAGCCAACGAAAAGAGTGGCGGAATTACCTTAAGTCACGCCGAAAAGGGGAGAATCTAGTGGCTCCGGCCCACACGCGACGATGTCAGAGGGTGGTGTTTCGCAACGTCGATGTTCCGGTCCATGTAGACGGGAAAGTTTTTCTGACGATGGCTGCTCCGATTAGCGTCCGAGTTCAATCCGGGGCACTCGAGTTGCTCGACTTCTCGTCGGGTTGAAGCCTTCGGCTGGCCGGTAGGGCCGTCATTTTCTGGTAGGGCGCGTCGCTTCTGCGATCGAAGGTCGGGCGCAGCTCTGCGACCGTCGGGCCGCGTGAGGTAGGGCGGTCAGCGACGGACCGCCCTACCGTGTCTGGAAAGCATTGCTCGAAAAAAAGTTCCCAGGGCGCGCCTGGGAAGCGTTGGCGGGCGCCCTGGGTCGTCGTGGTGTTCGATCCCTTGTTCGTAAGCGCGCTAAAATTCGGATGTATCGAACTTAACCGGTAGACGCCCTCTCACCATTACATCCGTTTCCTCGTGCGTGAGCGATCTGGCATCCGACGATTGCAATAAAAAGCATCGAATCGGCCCTCTCTAGCCTCCAAGGTTTTCGAGCGCCCCGACCGATGGGAATAAAACACCGCAACCGGGGCACAAGCCTACTGGAGGCAAAGAACCCAATATGCCCGGAGAATACCATAGTACAGAATCCCACCCTGCCAGCCTGGAACAAGAGACCAGAACAATCATTGAGGAAACAAGAATGGTGCTTCCTGGTATTCAGGCCGTCTTTGGTTTTCAGCTGATTGCGGCTTTCAACAATCGCTTTCAAAATCTGAAACCAATGGAACGGCTCTTGCATCTGGGCGCGATTGCCATTGCTTTGATTATGGCTCCGGCGTCCTACCATCGAATCGCAGAAAAGGGGATTGTCTCGCGCAGATTTGTCGAACTTGGTTCACGCTTACTCGCCTTGGCGATGCTTCCGCTCATGTTGGGGCTATCGATGGATCAATTTGTCGTCTCTCGGCTTATTCTCAATAGCCTGAGTATCAGTATCGAAATCGCGGGTCTGGCGCCATGCCTGTTCTTTGCGCTTTGGTACTTCTTTCCCTGGATGGAACGCCGGCTAGGCAGGCCCGGGAAATGAACCGTACCGGTAAGCTCGGTAAGCTGCTCAAGATTTTGGCGCAGGCCTCATTACTCGTGCGGCGGAC
>DASTDH010000629.1:0-4562 GCA_035710445.1 Chthoniobacterales bacterium | reverse complement strand
TTTCCGGTGGCTGCGCTGGAATCCGCTATTCAAACCGTCGCACGAATCGCTCCTGATCCAGAACGCCGAGATTGATCGTCTGGACTTGCCTCGCATTCAGGACGAAACCGAGCTCGAGGCATTGAAGGCCGACGGTTCACTGCTACCGATCGTTCCGGGCGAGGCGTTGCGAATTGAACCCTCGCTGGATCCTTCGCGTCGCTATTGCCGGCCGTGGACGCTCGCATTTGTTAACGATCTCAGTCAGGCTTACTACAACCGTTTCCATCAGCAGATTCAGCTCAACTCCGCGGTTCGTACAGTAAAGGTTCAGAGGAAACTTCGCCGCCATAATCGCAACGCGGCTCCAGCGGAGGGCGATACTGCATCTTCGCATCTAGCCGGCGTCACCGTGGATTTGCAACGCCGCGGGCTGAGCAAAGAGCAGATTCGCTGGATGGAGCATTACCTCTTCTACATGAAAGCAGTGGGGCTCGTAGAGCCTGAAGAAGAGCGGCGTCACTGGTGCTTCCACATCATGGTCAGCGGACACTACTCGGAATGGCGCGAAACGCAAACCATCATCCCGATGGAACGCCCCGACCAGGAAAAGCCTGCAACTCCCTCGACCGAAGTCGCTATGGGAGCCGGCGGCAAATAGCTTCGAGCCTGTCCTGACGCGAAACTCACTTCGTATACTGCGCTTCCCCATTTCCAAAGGACCAATTCTCCCACGCAGTTTCCACCAGGTTGATCATGACATCCTGAGGCCGCACACCCGGCTTACCGGTGAGTATCTCGACAATGCGCCGGAAGAGCTTTTTCTTCTGGGGCGGTTTCCGACCGAAGGACATCGTGATCTGGACGATCACAATATCGTCGCTGCGATCGATGCCGAGATACGCTGGATCGTAGATAAGGTCCGTGGCGGAGTGTTCGGTGATAATTTGGAAGCGATCCTGGGCTGGTGCGTCGATGCTCTCGACCATGGCCTGGTGGACTCCGTCGGCTAACGCGCGGCGGTATTCTTCGGACTTCCCTTCCCGCAAGGAAATACGTACCAACGGCATTCTGACCTCCTAACCCAGCCCAAACGGGGCTTCTGTTCTAATCTACAGATGATCGTTCTGATGGCAGGACTCCCCGGCACCGGCAAGACCACGATTGCACGGGAGCTCGCGCGGCGCACCTCGGGTCGAGTTCTGAGCAAAGACGAATTCCGGCATGCGCTCTTCGCTCCGGATGAGATTGAATACTCCACTCGCCAAGATGATTTCTGCCAGGAGTTAATGCTGCAGACCGCTTCATACCTCCTAGCGCGAGAGCCGTCTCGGATCATCTTGCTCGATGGGCGGCCGTTTTCCCGGCGATATCAGATTGAAAACGTCCTCGTTACGGCCGACTGTCTCCACCAGCCTTGGCGAATCCTCGAATGCGTTTGTTCGGAGGAGAGTATCAGGCAACGACTACAGGCGGATGTGAATCGCGTTGGGCATCCTGCTGGAAACCGCGATTACTCTCTCTATCTGCAAGTAAGATCCCGCTTCGAGGAAATCCGTGCTCCCAAAACCGTTATCGACACTGATAGAGGCCTGGACGAGTGCACCCAACGCGCAGTCGGAGTAATGGCCATCGTGACCTAGGCGTTTACTTCGTGCCCCTCGTGGTTCCCGCTTTTGTCAGCACCATGGTGAGCCTATACAATCGGGAATCTTGCTGAATGCTCACATGCCCACAATAACGAAGCTATTTTTCGCGATTACGATCATCGGCTCGGTCGCCACGGCGCAGACTCCGGCAGGCACCGCTGTCAGTCCCCGTGCGCAAAAGATTCACAACTCCGCTCTAGTGATCGACACACACGCTGACACGCCGCAGCGCTTCCTCGATGAAGGATTCGACATCGGTTCGACCGATCCGAACGACATTGGCCACATCAGCCTCGACAAGGCGCGCCGCGGAAATCTCGGCGCAGAATTCTTTTCGATCTGGGTCGATCCGGAAACGAGTCAAGGTCATTTCGCGCGGCACACGTTCGATCTGATCGACTCCGTTTACACACAGGCGGCCCGCCACCCCGACCGTATGATGATGGCCTTCTCGACTGCTGATATCGAGCGTGCCCATCGCGAGCACCAGCTGGCTGCTCTGATGGGTATTGAAGGAGGACACTCGATCGAAGCGGATATGCACCTGCTCCGTGATTACTACCGACTCGGCGTGCGCTATATGACACTTTCGTGGTCGAACACGAACGAATGGGCGGACTCTTCAGGCGACATCGACGACCCGAAGGTGCAACACCACAATGGGCTCACCGATTTCGGCAAGCAGGTGGTGCTCGAGATGAACCGGTTGGGCATGATGGTTGACATATCCCATGTCGCCGATAAGACATTCTGGGATGCGATTGCCACCACCAAGGCACCGGTTATCGCCTCGCACTCCTCGGCGCGGGCCTTGACCAATGCTCCGCGTAACATGACCGACGACATGCTGAAAGCGGTTGCGAAGAATGGCGGCGTCGTGCAGGTCAATTTTTTTAATGGCTTCATCGACGAGAACTTCCGAAAGGCCAACGACGCTCAGAAAGATGCTACCGAGGCAGCTCAGAAGAAGTACATCGCGGAGAGAAAGGCCGAGGGCAAGGAGGTCAGCTACATCGAAATCGACCGCATTGAACGTGAGTGGATTGGCAAGATTCCGCGCCCACCACTATCGTCCCTGATCGATCACATCGACCATATCGCAAAGGTTGCGGGAATCGATCATGTCGGGCTTGGGTCGGATTTCGATGGAGTCAGTGGAGCAACGCCGCAAGGGATCGATTCGGCCGCTGACCTGCCCAAGATCACGAAGGCGCTTCTTGACCGCGGCTACAGCGCCGATGACATTCACAAGATTCTCGGGGGCAATCTGATGCGGGTCTTTCACGAGGTGGAGCAAGTGAGCCGCGAGATGCAGGCCGCTAACTCAAAATAGCTAACGTGTCGTCCTAAGGTGCGTTCTTGGCGGCGACGAATCACATATGTCGTGCTGGAGCTAACTACATATACTCCTCTCTATCGAAACTCCCACGTCTCGCAAAGCGGCGAGACGTGGGGCACCCCATTGTTATTTTGGAGGGCGCCGCTCAGGATGACAATGCCGTAAGCATACGCTGCGTTGCTGTCGTACAATGCAACGTTGCGCCCAAGCAAAATTTCACGCATCGCTTCCAAGGAGAATCCATGCGTAACGCAGTCGTAGCTTTAGGAGTAGTAATGGCGGGCTTACTGTCGTTCGGCCAAGTGGCCGCGCCGGCGAAGCCCACCACGCCCCCTGCATCGGCCAGTCAGCCAACGGCGATCATCGATACGACGGCCGGCAAGATGACCTGCACCCTATTCCCGGACAAGGCACCCATCGGGGTTGCCAACTTCATCGGCCTCGCCAGTGGCACTAAGGACTGGAAGGCACCAACAGGAGCAACCAAGCACGGTGTGCCGCTTTATGACGGCACCATCTTTCATCGCGTGATTCCGGAATTCATGATTCAAGGTGGGGACCCCGCGGGTACCGGATCGGGTCCTGATCCGGTGAAAGCTTTCAAAAATGAAACGTCGCCGGACCTCAAGTTCGATAAGCCCGGACGTTTGGCCTACGCTAACGCCGGACGAGACACCAACTCGTCACAATTCTTCGTCACAGAAGTCGGTTTCACCGGCCAGCAGGCGAGTATGTTGAATGGCAACTACACCATCTTCGGCCAATGCGATGAAGCGTCCATAGCCTTGGTAAAGCAAATCGCTGCCATGAGCCGCGATACGAATACTGACCGCCCGTACCGGCCGATCAAGATCAATCACATTACGATCCAAAAAGCCGGCGGTGCGCCGAAGGCAACAGGGACACCTGCGAAGAAACCGACAACTGCAACGCCCACGCCGAAATAGCACACCCATCCGCTGCCTTCGCTTCGCTGAGGGTTGGCGGGACAGCCGAGGCGGCTGTCGCTACGCGAACTCAGCTAACGACTAACGACGTTATTGAAAGGACTTTATGACTCGTCAACCCGGAATGTACGCCACCTTCGAGACCACCGAAGGCACGATCGTTTGCCGACTTTTTGACAAAGACGCTCCAAAGACTGTTGCCAACTTCGTCGAACTCGCCGAGGGTAAGCGCGAATGGAAGCATCCCTCAACCGGGAAGAAATCCAACGAGCGCCTTTACGACGGCACGATCTTCCACCGCGTAATCCCTGAATTCATGGTCCAGGGCGGAGACCCCCAAGGCACGGGCACGGGCGGCCCAGGATATCAATTCGAAGATGAAACCAAGGGCTCGCCGCATAAGTTTGACAAGCCCGGCAAACTGGCCATGGCGAACGCCGGTCCCAACACTAACGGCTCGCAGTTCTTTATCACGGTTGTACCGACCACCTGGCTGACGGGTAAACACACGATCTTCGGCGAGGTCGTCGAAGGGCAGGACATCGTTGACAAAATTACCAAGGTCGCGCGGGGGCGCAATGATCGCCCCAACAAAGATGTGGTGCTGAAAAAGGTCACCATCGAGACCGTATAGGCCGGATACAATTC
>DASTDH010000628.1:0-10269 GCA_035710445.1 Chthoniobacterales bacterium | reverse complement strand
GCTGCCACAAATCGGCTTCGATGAGTTCCGCTGCCGCCAGCAACCGAAGAATAGCCTCGTCTCCCGCTGTAAGACCGCCACTCGCTCTCGCCGTGGGGGCATTAGCCAACAGTCCCGCGCCAATGGTTCCTGCTCCGACGGCGAGTGATTTGCCCAAAAAGGAACGGCGGCTGATAAAACTTTTTAAAGATCTAACTCTCTCTGCCACGTTTTTGTCCTGAGTCTCGGCCTTATTAATGGCCCCCTCCTTCACATTGGGATTCGATGTCGAAGTCGTGAATAATGACGCTGTTGATCTGTTGGTCGATTTCATGTGGAGACTAGCCATGTCGATTGCGTCGGCTACAAAAGCTCATTGGTGAGATTTTGTGGTGCCACCTATGAGACAATGCTCGCCGCCTCTTTCGGATTAGGACATTACCCTACGTTTTGCGCCGCCTTTCTCGACATCTCGTTGAGCGCGGCGGCCATTTACTCACGACCGGCTCTGGGTTGGCTAAAAGCTTTGAACGGCAGGTCGGACCGGCTTTCCAGGAACGAGCTAACTGAAATAAACCGTCAGAAGCACCTAAGGATGCGAAATCACCGGTCTTTAGCTGTTTCCGGAGCCACTCCGTGCGTGCCGGCTTGCCGGATTACCATCCGCGACGAACCCTTGATGCCGGTCTTCATGGGTGTTCTTTATTTGGGTTATAGGCTGGCAATTTACTTTTTTCAGATCGCGGCCAATCCGGCCTTCGTTAGGCTGGGACCAGCGGATCCTCTCTCTTGCTGAGGGCGCGGCGCAGTTTGGCCAGCGCAATGTTCTGCAATTGTCGAATACGTTCCCTCGTTATCCCGAAATCTTTACCGACGTCTTCCAGAGTTTTCGGCTTTCCACCGTCGAGACCGAAACGCTTGGAGATGATTTTCTTCTCCCAATTATCGAGGACTTTGAGGAGGCCACCCAGTTCGTTACGCAAGTTCTCGTCACCGATTACTTCGCTAAACTTCGTTGAGTCATCATCATCCCCAATTGGGGCGTCAAGCGATCTTGAAATGCCACTAACCACAAAAAATTGAAGAACAGACGTGGACGTAGCTTGCGGCATTCCGTTGATTCATACACGCGAGACTGTTGACGAGACGGTGACATAGTCATGGTGATACTTGCTCGCGGCTGGAAGTGAGCGCCACGTCTGGCACCCACCTCCATTGCTCTCTACCTCCCCTACAAAGCGTCGAATGCGGCGTTCTCATAGAGCAATTTTGCGTTTGTTAGCTACCCATTGGTTGTGGCAATCGGAGGGATTGCATCGTCGCCGGAGTAAGACTCCCGGTCACTCGCAACCCGTGCTTGCTTTGATAACGCGTAATGGCCACGCGCGTCTGCGGGCCGTAAACACCGTCGATCACGCCGCGATAGTAACCTTGCCTGGCCAGGTCCGATTGGACGGCACTGACCATCGGCACCGAATATGGATCGGTGGACTCATCGTATCCGTAATAATCCTGGTCGTAGTACGGATAGTAATAATCCCAAGGATAAGACCCAAACCAGAAGCCGTCGTCAAAAACAAAGAACCGATTGTGGAAGAAATGGACATGCCGCCGGTCCCAGTCGCGATGCCAATTTGCATCGTGACGTTCGACGATATGGCCCATTCTTCCATTGAACGAACGACCACTGAATCGTGCTCCACTGCCGAAGTGGCCACCGCCAGACCTTGCACCTCCACCTCCGCCTCCGGCGTGCCCGCCACCACCACCACTAAAACCACCACCACCGAATCCTCCTCCACCGCCGCCGTGTGCCCATCCGGCGTTAGCTAGGGCAATCGATGTGATGCCGACTAAGCTAAATAATTTTAACTTTTTCATATTCCAACATCGTGATTCTTTCGTTTCGCGGCCATTGCGCGTCAGTGGGGTCTTGTGATGCTACGTAAGAATAGATGCGCGTTCCCTCCTTAGAGATAGAGTACCCGTAGATGCCGCTCTTCTGGCCAAAGCAGGCGAGTCGTCGGCAGCTTAGCGCCACCGACGACTGTCTCCCCCTCAAAACTCGCCTGCCTGCGCGACTTGAATTGCGGCGTACTAGGGTCCAGTTGTGATCACTCCAAATATCCGCGCCAAATGTACCCTCACCGGCTCACGAACTGATAAAGCCGCTCATCGTACGGCGCACCTAAGAACGGCGCTGTAGCCGTCCGAAAGTCCACCGTATGCTGCGCGCTCACGTGGTCGTCGAATGCCTCCAGGTCTTCGAAGGTCTCGATGAGCTGAAAGTGGTTCGGGGTCGGCGTTTGGCTGAGCAGGGCGAACGTCTGGACGCCGGGATCGTTCAGGCTGTCGGCCACGAACGTATTGAGCAGCGGTTGGGCTTGGGGGACGAACTGGGGGTCGACGTCCACGTGCGTGATCACAAAGATCTGACGCGCCTGCGCGTGCCGACTGCGAGGATTCACGGTGCCCGTGAGCAGATTACCGAGCCGTTGATCCAGCGGAGCCTCCAACAGAGGCGTCAGCTGGGTCAGGATGGCTTGGGTCTCGGACGAATTCTGGAAGTCCTCGAAGGTCTGCGCGTTGCTCCAGACCTCGAACAGAGCGAAGAAGTTCGGGCGATCGATCTGCTGCAGCACATCGAAGCGGATAACACCCGCACTGTCCTCGGCGCGCGCCTCCAGTTGTTGGAGCACATCGTCTCCGGCCCTCGCGTTCGCGGGTTTGAACTCCACGTAAACGACGACGAACTGCTGCGGCTCGGCCTGAGCCATAGCCGTGCCCGCGAAGCTGGAAAGCGCTGCAAGAAGGAGGAATACGAACACGAATCGTTTAACAAACATATAAATCCTCCTTTGTATCTGTCGCTTTCATCGGAGCTAATCGAGCTTCGGGATGCCCGCAGCAAACCAAGCTCCGCTGGGCGACACACGGATAAGGAGCACGGGGCTGCCGCACTGGGCCGGTGGCGCCGGCATCAGCACATCGTCAATCCGGAAGTCGCCGTTGGCCGCCAGCGGGACACCAGTAATGTTCGTACTGAATTGGGGGAAGGGCGGCGTGTCTTCACAAATCAGCGTCGCGAACACGCTGGCGTTGCCGTTCGTGCCAATGGTATTGCCTCCGCCCAGCAGCAGGCCTCGGCCGTCGACGTGGATACGCCCGTCGACCTTCACGTCCGCTCTGAAATCGGAGATCACCCAGATTTGGCCGGCAGGGTTGACGCCGCGGACAATGTTCCGAATCACGTCAGGGAAGCTGCCGTCAGGGTTGGGGGTACCCGCCACGTTCGCTACAGGAATATCACCGATGGCTCCCTTGAATCTCACCAACGTATCATCGGCTATTACCGACGAAGCAAAGGATCCTCCTATGAGGACCATAAGAATAGATGCAAACAAACTTTTGTTCATAACTTCACCTTCATTTCCTTTCTTTTATTTTTCTTTTATTTTCTTTTCGTTTATGCCAGGCTCGCCACTTACGGCTGCCAAAATTCTCTCGCCTGCGATCGTCGCTTATCTCCCGCGGCCTCCGTGCCGGGCGTGGTCCGCCGCCTCTGCCAGCTCGGTTAGGAGAGCAAAGAACGCCGGCGTTTGACCGATAAACAGCCCGTCGGCGGTCAAGGCATTGACCGCCCCCATTGCAGCTCCGTTGGTCTCGGTCGGACGAACGATCGAGACGATCGGGAACGCGCGGCTAAGGAATATCGTGGGTTCGGGCATGATCAGGTTGGTCTGGAACTCCTCCCCGCCAAACGGAGGGGAATTGAGGTCGGGAAATACCAACCCGTTGGTGGGGTCGGTTAGAGGAGGCGCATTACCGGCTTTGTCGTGCCACGTCTGAAAATGCATTGCCTCGGTGGGCCCGATGCTGAGCAGGATGCGTAACGCCTCATCATGGGTGACGCGTTGGGCGAGCGAAGGGTACAGGCTTGTACCGCCTTGCTCGATGAACCCGAAGTGGAAGCCGGCTGTATTGGCGATCGCTTGCAGGTGGTCCGGAGGAGTAAGATCGCCGTCGTTTCGTGGAATGGCTGGAAACTGTCCTGCGGCTAAACCTGCGACCGCCTGCGGGAAGGTGTCTCCGAAATCAGGATTCTTGTTATCGCTGCGGTAGCGCGTCCACCAACTGGTATCCACGGTAAGCTGCATCAGGTTGGTGAGCCGGCCGATTTGCTGGGCGCCGGTTGCCTGACTGCTCGGCAGAGTACGAAATTGATCCAGATTGACGGGCTCGGCCCCCTTCGAAGCCAGATAGGCGTTAAGGAACGCGGCATGGGTAATCTCATCATCGGTGTTATCGTGGATATATTGATCCATGTCCTCATCGAGAACCTCAATGGCGGCGGTATAGGCCGGATTCCCAGTTCCCCCTGGGACTTCGGCGTCTTGGATTCCCCCCAGCTCGTTGTATTGCTGCCACAAATCGGCTTCGATGAGTTCTGCTGCCGCCAGGAACCGAAGAATAGCCTGATCTCCTGCTGTGAGACCGCCACTGGCTCTCGCCGTAGGGGCATTAGCCAACAGTCCGGCGCCGATGGTTCCTGCTCCGACTGCGAGCGAGGTGCCCAAAAAGGAACGGCGGCTCATAGAACGTTTCGGCGGTTTGGGATTCGATATTAAGACTGACGCTGTGGATTGGTTCATTGATTTCATTGCTCACAGATACGTCTGGACTCCCATTGCCGGCGCCTCCGCCTTAGGATAGGTTTTGTGCCACGACTTCATGATTAGATGCTCCTCCCTCTTTGGAGGTAAGAGAGACTTGATGAATCCTAGAGAACCAGCCTAACTAAGAGGCAGAAGGCCCTACAGCTGAATCAAGCCGCGGTTAGAATTGCCGTGTTTGATAGTGCTTTTCGAAGTACAGGTGCAACGCTGTTCGGTAGCAGCTCGATCGAGCGGATGAGTTTGGCGTAGGCAACGCCGCGACGCTCATCTGGAAGGTAGCCGAGAGATGCTGCCCAAAAGAGCCGTTCGCGAGATTTTGCTGTACTACTAACAGTCGATTTCGCCTACTCTTTAGGGTTGGAAAATTGAATACTTCAGGGCCTCCATGTTATCGTTTTCCTCCGAGATCTTCGAACGGATTGTAGACTTGGAGCGCGTAATAGGTGACGACACCATCGGATCGACGTTCGATATTCTGTGGTCGGTCAAAGATTGCTTGCACATTCTTTGGAGTGTTGCGGCCGCGTGTTAAAAGAACCGAGTCACCGCCCATGCTATGGGACTTAGCGCCCGCGAGATTGTGCGGTGCTACCTAAGAGTTGATACCCACTCCCTCTTTCGAGATGGTGAATGCTTTGGAATGGCCGATCCAAGCAAAGCCGTCGTTGCGATCAGCGCTCTGCAGAGAAAGATGAATCCTGCAGTGTTAGCGAGAACTATTCCTTCTCGATGGAAACTTCAGTTGACTTGATTACCGCAAACACGGTATCGCCCTCTTTGAGATTCATCCGCTGCACCGAACCAGTTGTGATAATCGATGTTACCGTTCCAGCCCCAGTCCGGATCACAATTTCTGATACAACTTTGTCAGAAACGATTTTGTCAATTATGCCAGGTAAGCGGTTTCGAATACTTGTGCTCATGGTAATCAGGCGAATGTACTATCGCACAACTTCGACCGTCATCATCATGCCTTTGTCTTCGTGTTTCACAACGTGGCAGTGAAATACGAAGCGTCCGACAATTTCCGGATTGGTGAAAGGAATGATCAGCTTCGCCTCGCCTGGTTTCCCATTCCGCGCTGGAGGAACGCTAAACGTGTCGCGAAGGCCGTCGAAATCGGCGGGAGCGCCGTTTACCTCTGTGACCAGGAATCCGGTCTGATGAATATGGAAGTCGTGATACTGGGAATCTTTGTTTAGGATGGTCCACTCTTCGGTGTCGCCCAGCTTCACAGTTACGTCGGTCCGGTTTTCATCAAAGACCTGATCGTTAATAAAGAACGATGTCTTTTGTGGGTTGACCGAGAATGCAAAGGTGCGCTTCTGCGCCATAGGACTCGATCGCACCATGTCCACGTAAAGTGGTCCGTTCACGTGCTGCGCGCTGACCTTTGCCTCTGCAGCTGTAACATCCGACGCTGGGCCAGCCGACACCACATTTCCCAGACTCACCTCGGGCAGCGGTGGTTGGCGCTCATCGAATTTGAATGCGACTGACTTAAATTGGTATCGGCCGGTTTGGCCGCCAACCACAATTGCCGAAAATCTTTGGCCAGGCCCCAAGATCACTTCCTCCATCCTGATTGGACGCGGGACGAAGTAGCCGTCTCTTCCAATAAGATAGAACGGCATTCCATCAATCTTCAGACGCAGAAAGCGATCGGCCCCAATATTACCGATCTGCCAGAATTGCGCTTCGCCTGGTCGAATGGAAATGGTCGGCGTTATGATGCCATTCACCGTAACTAACTCTTCGTAATCAGCACGGCCGATGGGATGGTGCTTGAGGAGAAGCACTCTTTCGGTGAGACCTTTCAAGAATGGATAGAGACGGTCGCTGCCCTCAACAAGGATTCCTCCGGACATGCCACCTATGATTTGTCGGTCAACATCGCCATGCGCGTGCGGGTGATACCAGAACAGCCCGATGTGTCTCTCGGGAATCTTTATCTGATACGTGAATGTCTGTCTGGGAGCGATGTGAAGGAACACATTGTCGCCGTTGTTCAAAGGAGAAACGTTCAAGCCGTGGAAATGCAGGTTTGTCTCCTCGGATAGCTGATTGTGCAGCATAACAGTCAAAATGTCTCCAGCGCGCAAGCGCCAAAGAGGCGGCATGTATTGTGCGTTGTAAAGCATGCCCTGAAACTGGTGGCCTCCGATCGCGTAGGTGGCGGGAGCGGCAACGAGATCGACGCGAAGTTTGCCATCACGGCTGCCGAGCATGACAGGATTCGGAAACGGTTGGCCGGCAGCGTTTCTCTTTGTGCACGCGCACGTGCAGATGATCGCTATGCTCAGGACGACAAGATGTGCTGGCTGGCGCATTTTTGTTTCAGCCATTTTATTTTTACGCTTCGCTTCAGGGGTCAACCCTTTCTGTTCCTACACGTAATCGAACAGCGTCATAAACCCGAAGTCCATGTGCAATTGTTGGTGACAGTGGAAGAGAGTAAGACCGGGATGATCGGCAACGAAGTCAATCTCCAACTGCTGGTAGCCCCCCAGCGTGACGACATCCTTCATGACGCCCGCGGTTTTCGTTCCTGCGAGATTAGTGAGCTCAAAGCTGTGGCGATGGAGATGAATAGGATGAATGTCGTCACTGGCGTTGCGCATCCGAAGGCGATAGCGTTTACCTTGCTTCAAATGGAATGAAGCAGGTGCCATTTCGTTGCTCATTGGGTAGGCGACCCTGTTGACTGTCCAGCGGTTAAAGCCTCCTTCAGCCGCATTGTCTTTGGCGAAAGTCATGTCGAAGGTTTCATCTGGCTCGGGAGCAGATGCGTTAGGCTTCGCAAAACGAGCGTAGTCCCACCGAAATGGCGGTGGCGTCGCCCAGTGAGGCTTTCCCGAGCGGCCCGCGTACTCGACCACGACGCCCATGCCATGATCACGGTCGTCATCGGCAAGATCGCCAAGGATCCACACTCCGGGATGATTCATTTCTACAACAGCGGAGATACGCTCCGCTGTGCCCACCCATAGAACGGGAACATGCGAGGGATTCGGGACTGGGTTTCCATCGAGCGCGATGACTTCGAAGGAATGGTCGGGCAGGGCGAGACTTCGAATCTCTGTCGCGCTACCATTCAGAATGTGAAACAAAACGCGCTCGCCTTGCTTAACTCGGATAGGTTCACCATGACCAAGCATGCGACCGTTGATCGTAAATGACTTGTAGCCGACCTCGTAGCCGTGTGGCATGCCTTGTGCAAGAGAAGCTTTCATCGCGGCCTCGCCGGTCTCTTTGAGAGTTTTGTCGATGGTGGAAGGTGACAGAAAATCCTGAGGCATGTCGCCGCCGCGGCTGAGAGTCGGCTCAAATTCTTTCAAAACAAGAAACACTTCGCGATCGTAGCGGCCAGGATCTTCCTTCGGCTCGATGTAAACCGGTCCAACCTGGCCGCTGTATTGGCCTGCCGAAAGATCGGCGCCGGCGCGATTATGCGTGTGATAAAAGCGCAAACCGGCCGGACCGGGTGTGAACGTGATCCGGCGTCGGCCGTGTGCAGGAATGTAAGGGGTGCCTTCCTCGGCAGCGCCATCGACGTCGGGAGAAACAAACTGGCCATGCCAGTGCAACTGCTCAGGCGTATCGGTTTCATTGATAATGTCCACCGTCGCCTGTCGACCTTCTTTAAGTCGGATCAGTGGCCCGGGGAATTGGCCGTTGTAGGTGATGGTTGAAAGAATTCGGTCAGATGCAATCTCAATAGGAGCCGCCTTGATGCGCACTGTGTAATCAGCAGCGGCTTCGGCTCCAGCGGCGAAAAGATGTTGCGGAGAAAGTAAAATCGCACCAGCGGCCATTCCAGTCGTCCGGAGAAACTCGCGTCGCGATTCAACACATCCGTCCATCGAATTCTCCTGCAGTGATTTCCTGGTTATTTCGCGGAATGAATGCACAACATAGCATCAATTCTTTCGTTCTAAGCAGCGCTCGATCCCTGTCGGCGATCAGTTTGAGGTCTTGAAGTTGGAAACTTGTCCGGGGCCACCGCTCGAAGCGTCAATTGCGCTGCCGGCGAGAAAGCGCGCATTCGCATCAGTACAGTTGCGGCAAGGCCAGCGATTCCGGACGCGGCCAGGATCATGGCGACGACGATGAACTGAAAAATGCCCGCATAAATGGGGCTGGCACCAGACACTAGCATGCCGGCCATAACCCCGGGTATCCAGACAATGCCAAGTGATTTGAGCTGATCGAGACGCTGAAGCAGGCTCGCGTAGACGGCACTTTGAACGTAAGGCGCTACCGTCGCGGCGGGGTCGGCACCTAGTGACAAGCCAGTTTCGATAAGGCCGACGTGCGCTATGATATCCGCTCTAAAACGTTCCATTGCCTGCCCACAGGCATTCATGGCGTTGGCAATTATCATACTGCCCACAGGCACAAGAACTACGATGTCAGAGGTAAGTGTCCTGGTGGCGAACAGGACGGCAATCACGACGCTGGACCCGGCGCCAATGGCGTAAAAAGAGAGGATAAGCGGATTCCTGATCCCGGGGGCACGCCGCGACGCGGTGACGGCGGCAGCAACGGTCATCGCGAGTAGAATAAGTACGCCGATCAGCATACTCCCGTGCAGGAGCAACGCTAAGATCAATCCGACGGCGACCATCTGTATCAAGCCGCGAGCCAGCGATATCACTGTTTCTCGCTCGATATGCACCGCAAACCGACGGCATAGAACTACGACGCCAAGGCAGAGTGCGATGGCGGCAGCCGCCTGGGCCATGCCGACCGCGACGTTACGGTCCAAGCTGGCGAGCAACTCAATCATCCCTCAGCACCTCATCGGTCGGACCAATCGCGACGAGCTTGCCGCCTTGGATTATCATTGTGCGATGCGCAAAGCGACGAGCCTGAGCATTGTTGTGTGTAACGACCACGCAGGTCATCCGCCGTTCACGAATGATATCCAGCACGAGATCTTCGACTCCTCGTGCTGAGTCTTCATCGAGCGCCGAGGTTGGCTCATCCAGGAGGAGGATCTCCGGAGCATTCGCCAGGGTGCGAGCTATTGATACACGCTGAGCTTCGCCTCCCGACAGATTGCTCGCGTTCCGTTCCTGATAACCCGACAAACCTACGCGCTGAAGGAGGGCATCTGTCTGCTCTGCGAGAAGCCTTTGCCCACGCTGACGTGGCCCGTACGCGACATTCTCGGCCACGGTTCCAGGAAAAAGATACGCAGTTTGCATGACCATACTGATGCGACGCCGCAATTCTTGTGGCGCTAACTTCCGATAGTCCTCGCCGTTAAGTCGTACGGTGCCACCTGTCGGTTCATCAAGCCGGTTCAGCAATCGCAGGAAGGACGACTTTCCGGATCCGCTCGGACCAACCACGGCTACGACCTCGCCAACCTGCACTTGGACGTTGATATCGTCCGTTAAGACCTTGCCGATGACGGCTCGCGACAAATGTGTGGTCTCGAGCGCGATGGATTGCGTGGGCTGCTCGCTTTTCAAAACCTGTTAGAGATTTTTAAAAGCGATCAACCCGGACAGCGACGCGAAGTTGGAGCCATTCAGCGGCGACAGGCGTGAGCGCTTTCCGTGCTGGTGAATTTGCGCCGATATAAGCACGGTCTGCCCTGAGATCC
>DASTDH010000627.1:0-11266 GCA_035710445.1 Chthoniobacterales bacterium | reverse complement strand
GCGGTGCGCGCAGTCGCGCCGTCGTGTTGAGCAAGAACAGTTTCGGCCCGTTTGACCATGCGATTCGCAGCAACCGGGTCAGCCAGCAGTTGGTCGAGAGTCGGAATCAACTCCTGTTCCGACGCGAGTTGTTTGATACCGTTCTCGGCCGCCAATTCTTCGACCAGGAACCGGAAGTTTTCCATGTGCGGTCCGCATACCACCGGTTTGTGGGCCAGGAGTGGTTCGACCGGATTTTGTCCACCGATGCCACGAAAACTCTTTCCGATGACGGTCACGCTGGCTGTTTCGTACCAGTCGCGAAGTTCTCCAGTCGAGTCGACCAACAACACAACGGTATCACGGGAGAACACCGGATTGGATCGCCGCGTAAAGGTCAGCGATTCTCTTCGCAGCAGCGCTTCGATTTCTGGAGCCCGTTCCGCGTGCCGCGGGACCAGGATCAAAAACAGTGCCGGATGTCTTGCTCGGAGCTGCAGAAATGCTTGAACGAGGAGTTCTTCTTCCCCGCCATGCAAACTGCCTCCAAGTAAAATCGGTCGAGTGGAAGCGATTCCGTGTTTCTCCAGCCATTCAACGAAACGGAAGTTATGCTCGGTGACCAGACCGGCCCGATCGTATTTGATGCTGCCGGTTAGGGTGATCTTCGGCCCTGGCAGACCGAGTCGTTCCCATCGGCCGGCGTCGTTCGGATCTTGTGCGAAGGCTGCAGTTAATCGTTCCCAGAATAGGGGTACCGACAGCCAGCGCGAGCGCGCGTAACGGGTTTCGGAGCGCGCTGACAGCCTCGCATTGGCCAGGAACACAGGCACATTCTGGTGTTGGGCCATGGCGATAAAACTTGGCCAGAGATCGGAATCAATCAGTATGATTCGAATGGGTCGAACGAATTTCCAAACCCGTTGAACAATCGGATAGAAATCAACCGGACTGTAAATGATCCGCAGGTAGGCATTATCTGCGCGGGTTAATCCGAGTTGATATCCGGTGGATGTGGTGGTCGATATCACGGCCCGAAATTCTGGATCTTGCCGACGCAACTCAGCTGCCAGACGGAGTGCCAGGAGCATTTCGCCCACGCTCACCGCCCGGATCCAGGTCCAGGTCCGGCCAGAGATCTGTTGGCGGAGAGTGGCGGAAAAGAATCCAAATCGCTGAACGAAATTCCTTGCGTAGCCGCCGCGCTTCAGCATGCGCCGAATGTAAAAGGGGAGCGAGAAGAGAAGCGCGAACGGGAGGAAAACGTTATACAGAAAGAGTAACATCGTCATTCTCACCCCGCAGGCGCGGGGCTGGAATGAGATGACAGATAACAAATGACAAATGACAAAGCAAAGTCACCGCCTCGCAATCTGTCATTTCTCATCTGTCATTTCGGTCGAGTCCCGCGCCTGCGGGGTGAGAATGACGACTTCAGTCGCACCATACCGTTTTGCTCGCATCACGGACCAAATCCCTGGGTCAATCGGCGGCGAACCGGTGGCTCTTTCCAGAATCAGCAAGCCGTCGGGCCCAAGCGCGGCGGGTGCGAAGGGGGACAAAAGCAGTGCCGAAGCAGCATCCGTATCACCGGGATTCTTCGCATAAGGTGGATCGGCAAAAACCAGATCGAATTGTTCGCGGTTACTCTTAAGGAATCCAAACACGTCGAGTCGAATGATCGCACCGCGCAACTTCGTTTTGTCGAAGTTGGATTGTATCGCAACGATGGCATCACGATGATGATCCACAAACGTGGCATTGGCCGCTCCGCGACTCAATGCTTCGAGACCGAATGCGCCGCTACCGGCAAAAAGGTCGAGCACTTTGGCGCCAATGACCCGGTCACCCAATGATGAAAAGATCGCGCCCCGAATCTTTTCCGTGGTCGGACGGATATCGTGCTTTGGCAGGCGTAGCGGAATACCCCCGGCGGAACCGGCAATAATCCTCATTTCTCGGGATTCGGACGCCGTCTATTCGAGTCCGCGACCGGTTGCGGTCTCGAGCGATCGGTATGGCTGCCATGCAACAGGCGCTGTAGCAGCTTGCGTTTGTCGCCGATGATCCGGTCGTAGAGATTGGTCTCCGGTTTTTGCACCGAACCGGATACTTCGAAGTCGAGATATCGACTGCGCCCATCGTCGGTAGTGACGAAATTATCCTCCAATTCGTTTGGAATCTTCTGGCTCAAGAATTGGGTGATCGTGAGACGTCCTTTCAGATCGAGTTTTTGCGAATCTTCGACCGTTCCGGCCAGATTGATCTGACAATTCTTCGATATTAGACGAATCGAATCGACGTGGACTCGAGATCCGACCACCCGGAAACTGGACTCCGCTTCTTCCAAATCAAGCCGTTGCAGTTCATCGATTTGAGTCCAACGCCCGATTTCCTGTAGCATGGGGTATTGATCGAGATACCCGGACTTGATTTCCAACGTGCCGGCGCCAGCGGCCCGGCCGGAATCGCGGCCGGCGCCGGTCAATTCGAATGAACCCTCCAATGTTCCGTGTGCTCTATCCAAGAAACTGCTGTTTCGCTGCGTTAACTCGTTTACATCGATTCCGGAAGCTTTGATCTCCAGCCGGTAAGGAAGCTCGGAATTGGAGAAGTCCAGATTGAAGGTGCCGTTCAGATCACCGCCGGAAATTTTCGCGCAGATATCTTCGAGTGCCAATGAGCCGCCATGAAATCTCACGGGTGAGCCGATATCGTCGACGTTGATCGTCTCGCCGATCGTTGCACTTTCTGCGTGGACCCGCCCGAGATAATTTCCATGTTGAAAATTCAACGTGCTATCGAGGTCGTGAATCACCGCCGCAGTTGCTCCGTCCGATCGCACTACGGTAATGGTCGCATCCTTCAACTTGAACTTCTGAATCTCCACCCAGAACCTTCGAGTCAGTGTATCCCGAATCGTGAGCGACTTACGGTGGCGAGGGATCTCCGTAGGGGTCGAACTTCCCAACTGGGAAGGATCTGGAGTAGGCGAGGGGACAGCGATGCGCTTATTCCCTTCCAAAGATTCTTTCATTGCCGCCAGCGGGACCTTGAGGTCGACCCGACGCAGCACGATTTCCCGAACAATGATCTTCCGCCGCAACAGTGCGAGATAGTCGCACCGAATCTTCAGACTTCCCGCTTTCAGGATGGGCGTCTCGGAATCGGGACTGCCGACCGTGACACCTTCGAAGGTCAGACCGTCCCACGGAGTAAAAGTGATGCGAAAAACTTCGAGCGGCAATCCCAGGCTTTCGCTGAACGAGTCGCGCAAATCGCGCTGAACGCCGGGAGATTGTATGTAAAGATTGATGCCGAGCAGGCCAATGCACCAAACCAAAAAAATACCCGCCACTGACCATAAGGCTATGCGGAGGAAAGGTTTCACCTTATTCATCCCGATGTTGCCGCTTAGTGAACAGCGCCAGGGCTCTACTCTTATAGGTCTGGACTCGAATGGACAAGGTTAAGCTAGCTATTATTTTTAATCCGGCGGCCAGAGGAGAAAAGGCGCGGTTGCTGGAGGAGAAGCTCCGCTTTTTGACCGGGACGGACGCGTTTCTGACCACGACGGGCGCGGGCCAAACCGCCGAATTGGCCGGTCGACTGGCCCAAGAAGAATATTCGACTATCGTGGTTGCCGGCGGAGACGGCACAATCAACGAGGTGGTAAACGGAATAGCGGGTCGGGACGTAACGCTGGGGATTCTTCCGATTGGAACGATGAATGTTCTCGCCTGGGAACTTGGTCTTCCGACATCCCAACTGGAGCAATGTTGGGAAATCATCCAGCAGGGAGCGATCCGCTCGATCGACTTAGCCATGGCCAACGATCAGTACTTTGTTCAGCTGGCCGGTATCGGCCTGGATGCCTTGGCGGTCCGCGAGACAGATTTAAATTTCAGAAAAACCATTGGACCAATTAGCTACCTTTTCGCCGCCGCTCAGATTATTGGACGTACGGCTCCCCGTCTGGAGATCTGTTTCGACGAGCGGGAAACTATGGGTGGATGTTTTGTATTGGTTGGCAACGGCCGTTTCTACGGCGGCCCGCTTTCCTTTTTCCCAAACGCGAAAAACAACGATGGCCTATTGGATGTCCTCGTATTCAAGCATCAGGGTTACCTCGATATTATTCGTTATTTGCAAGGGATTCTCATTGGTAACCACGCGGACTTCGCGGATATCGAATATCGGCAAATTCATTCGCTACGTGTCATCAGTGATCGCAGAATCCCGGTTGAGATTGATGGCGAGGTCACCTTTCATACGCCAGTCCGTTTTTGCATCGGGCCGCACAGACTTCGCGTTTTTGTGCCTGGATAGGGATTGCTAGGGCGGTCCCGCGTCCGCGGAACCGCCGGGTTCAACAATGATTTCAGCCTAACCGAGGCGTCTTAGGTCCTGGTTTTGGCGGTCGCGGAGTGACGCGTTCGACCCCGTAGATACGGATCGCCCAACACCAATCCCTTCCCATCCGGAAATTTTTTCAAAATTTCGGCAAGTGGCCCGATCGTTGCTTCTCTTCCCCGTGAGTACTCGCCGTCCATGAGGTGAGTCGCTCCTAAAGACAGAAATGAGAACCAAACGGATCCAGATTCAGGAATTGCCTTGGATGCTAACTCGCGGTCGAATGACCTGGGCGGCCGGTGCCGCCATCCTGATGCTCGCCCTATACATCTTTCAATGGGCGATGGTTTATTGTGATCCCGGCGGCCCTGAGAAATTGTTTGGTCTCAGCCGATCCGGATTCTTGTATGCAGCAGTATGGCAACTGGTCAGTTATCTGTTTCTGCACCATTTGAGCCATCCTTTCGGCCTTTGTTTTACGCTTTTCGGGCTGATAATCTTTGGTAGTGAACTCGAAGGCCTCATTGGGAGAGCACATTTGGCAGCGTTGTTCGTTTGCTCCGGAATCGTTGCCGGAGTCGCGTTTTTAGCAATTTCGGCACATGGGCTACTACTCGGCGCCGGTCCGGCGGTATGCGCAATTATCGTCGGCTGCACTACTATCCTTTCGGAATTTCCAATGATTTTGCCGTTCGGAATCCGCTTCCGTTATAAGTACGCCGGTTGGACTTTGATCCTCGCCCTCGCGGGTTATGGCCTGTTTGGCGGGGGCGCTAGCGCGCATTCGACTGCGCTGGCGAATCTGAGCGGTGCAGCAGTCGGATGGTTTTATGTGCGGATTCTCGGCTTTGGATCACCGTTGCCCGGCGAGATGGCGGTGCGACGGCGATTGGCCGAACGAGCGCAGCTAAGGCGCCTCCCGCTCCGAATCTATTTGTCAACCTACGTCGATCCGATCTTGGAGAAAATTCATCGGGACGGAATTCGGAGTTTATCTCGGGCCGAAAAGCAGCTTCTGCGGCAAGCGCGACAAAAAGTGCTGCTTCATGTATCATGATCCTGCATGAAAGGATGTGGTGCGTGGGCCACTGAATTAGTTCGGAGTGCCTGGCAACCGGACGTTGCCGAAAGGGTAATCGAGGATCTGATCAGGGTTCGGCCCGACTTCGGGTACATCTGCTCGCGGTTTCCGGATCACGGTTTGGCGCTGATCAATTTTCTTTGCCTTTCCAGAATCTCTGTCGAGAAAATCACTGTTCGACCCGATTTGCTGGACTGGATGTCCGGATCGGAGGTAGCTACCTCGAAGCGAGGGCATTGGCGCGGATGGAATGAGAATGCGGCTGATCCGCAGCTGGCTGCCTTACTCGAATGGAAGTCACAGGAAATGCTTCGTATCGCTTATCGGGAAGTGTCCGGATTGGCAGGATTTGTCGAGACTACCCAAGATATCACCGCTGTAGCGGAGCGCTGCGTTAATCAGGTATATCGATTCGCTTTAGACTCGCTGGCAAGCAAATGGGGCAGCCCAAAAACCGGCTTCGGGATCCTGGCGATGGGAAAGTTTGGCGGAAAGGAGCTGAACTATAGCTCAGATATCGACGTTATCTTTCTTTATCACGAGGACGGATTTCTTAATCCACGATTCAGTTATCACGAGTTCTTTAGTCGTCTGGCCGAGAAGATCGTCGAGGTGTTCACGATCAAAGGAAAACAACTTTTTCGCATCGATCTTCGCCTCCGTCCGGAAGGAGCCTCGGGACCGCTGGTTCGTTCGTTAAACAGCGTCGAAAACTACTATGCCGGTTATGGTGAAACCTGGGAACGGATGGCGCTCCTCAAAGGCCGCGGAATTTGCGGTGACGAAGAATTATTGTACGAATTTGAGCATCGCCTCCAACCTTTCATTTTTCCGCGCACGGTCTCGGATGACATTCTGACTGAAATCGCAGAACTCAAACTTCGTATTGAACGCGATCTGGTTGGTCACGAAGATCTACATCGTAACGTTAAGCTCGGGTACGGTGGTATTCGCGAAATCGAATTCACGGCACAGACATTGCAACTATTGCACGGTGCGCGACACGCTTTTCTGCAAGAGCGCAGCACGTTAAAAGCTTTGGCGGCGTTGGCCCAATTGGAGATGCTTGATTATGCGGCAGTGGCGACGTTGCACAAGGCTTACGTCTTTCTGCGAGCCGTTGAGCATCGACTCCAGATCGTTGATGAGCGCCAAACGCATACGCTGCCTACCAACTCCGGTGAGCAGTATTTGATCGCTAGAAGCCTCGGATTCGAGTCAGTAGAGGCTTTTGATCAAAGACTTGGAGAACTGACCGAGTCGGTTCGTCAGATCTTTCGTCAACTGTTACAGAGCAGAGCTACGGAGGGCGAAGACACGGTAAAGTTGGACTTTTTCCAGCGGCCCGAGGCGGCACAAAAAACGCTCGAGCGGCTTCGCGAGGGGCCCTCGGAAGTACATGTCTCCGCGCGTACTCGCCGGCTGTGCGCGAAGTTGGAGCCCGAATTGATTAGCCGGTTAAGGAAAACCGCCGATCCTGACGCCGTTCTCAGCCGCTTTGTGCGCTTCGTAGATGCGTACGGCATTCGCGGGCTTTTGTTTGAAACCCTGTTGGCCAATCCACGGTTGCTGAAGCTCTTGGTTCGCCTGTTTGATGCCAGCGCGGCTTTCAGCGAGCTGGCAATCCACCGGCCTGAGTTGGTCGAAGAAATTGCCCGAGGTCGCTCGTTAGGCGAGCTGCAGAGCCGCGAGAATTTTCGGCTGAGCCTGGAGTCAAATCCAGCCAACCTGCCAGCCCTGACCTGGATCCGGGATTTTCAGCACGCGGAGATGTTGCGAATCTTGTTGCGCGATGTTCTCGGATTTGCTGATCTGGCGCAACTTCAACAGGAGGTAACAAATTTGGCAGAGGCCTGCGTCGCCTTTGCTCAAACTGTGATACCCGGCGCCGAAGATTTGACGATCATTGCGTTGGGCAAGTTTGGCGGACGGGAATTGCTCTACGGTGCAGACCTCGACCTGGTCTTTATCGGCGATACTCACGGCCCGGCAGAAGCTCTGATTGCTGCGCTCAGCGTAACTACGGAGTGGGGTCGGGTATTCCCGATCGATACACGGTTGCGTCCGGAAGGTGAGTCGAGCCCCTTGGTGGTCACACTCGAACGTTATGAATCCTATTTTCATGAACGAGCGCAAAATTGGGAGAGACAAGCGCTGACCAAAGCGCGAGTTTTGAGTGGATCGCATTCCCGTGCGGCTGAACGTATCATCGACAACGCTTGGAGCTCTCTGCGGAACGATCCACAGTGGTGTTCCAATCTTGCTTCAATGTACGACCGGATTGTTCGCGAGCGAGGTAAACACGATGCCGATTTAGTCGCCTTTAAGGCAGGAAGAGGAGGATTGATCGCGATCGAATTTATCGTGCAATATCTCGAAATTCGTTCCGGTAAACGTGAGCCGAACACGCTTGACGCATTCGCTGCCGTGGCCGACCAATTGACCTCGACCGATCGAACGGACCTCACGCAGGATTATCTTTTCTTCCGCAAAATGGAATCGGTCCTTCGCCGGGTAGAAAATAATTCCGTCTCGCAATTGCCATCGAGCATTTCCGATCAGGAAAAGATCGCGCGCCGCCTGGGTTTCAAAGACCGGGCCGCCATGATTGAGGACCAGCGCCAGCGGCGGGAACGAGTCGAAACAATCTTTCAGCGTATCGTGCGGGAGAGGTAGGGTGATTCGTTCAGGGTTGGTAGGCGGTCGGTCTCAGATCGCCGGTGCCGCCCATTCCAATCCGAATCGCTATCTATTTCCGATTTGATTCTCGCGAGAATCACGGCGATCCCGCGTCCGCGCACGCGCGTCAACCTTAACGATTCGCGTAGCCTTTCAGGGGAAGAAATCGTCCCAGAGGGACAGATGAAAGCAACCCAGCACTTCAGTGCTGGGTTGGCGTTTTTTGGCAAGTCCGTCCCGCAGGGACGATCGATCGACTCCTTGCGTAGTCGTATATGAGACGAGTAGCCAAACGTTTCTATCGTCCCCAGCGGGACGGACACTTCCTTTTACGTCCTTTCCCAGCACTTCGTGCTGGGCTACTTTCATCTGTCCCTCCGGGACCAGCAAAACCGGAGTTCCCGTCACAAATCCTTATGTTGACGCCAATGCGCGTCCGCCGGACCGCCCTACCGTTCAGCACATCGCATTTGGATTTGTCATTCGTTCGAGCCCTAGACGAGAATGAGCCGTGCCGTCGGTTTGCATTCAGCTCTTCAACCACGTCGACGATGCCTGGGAACATGATTTACGATCCTGGCTCGCGGAGGGAACAAGAGCCGCGCTTTCCGGCCAGAAGGTTTGGATGGTCTGCCGATCTTTTTTGCAAGCGAATTGGCTCCGCCGGCGAGCGATGGAAGAACGAAAGCCAATCATGGGTGTCCGGTTCTTCGACTTGCGCAGGCTGCGGCGCGAGCTTTGTCTCCAGGCCGGACTCCCAACTCCTTCATTTGGACGCGAAACGCTCAGTCTCTTGTTGCGAGCCCGGATGGAAGAGACCGAGGCCGCTTCAGCGTTTGCCGGCCAGATTTTGGATGCATTGGACGATTTGGCGGCCTCTGGTTGGTTGAACCGTTTTGGCTCTGAAGCAGCCGTCGACCTACTCGGTATCCCGCCTGCCCTCCATGATGCGGTCGAGCAGATTGTCGCTTCATTGTTCTGGCGGCCCAGGGTCGACCAAGCCCTCGTGGAAAAGGGCCTCAAAGTCCCCGGGCTGCGGATTGGTCTTTTCGGTCTCGACGCTCTTGCTCTTAATCAACAAGAATTGCTGGCCGCGGCCGTCGGTGCTTCGGAAGATGCTCGTCTTTGGTTGGCTCAAGCGATGGTCAGCGAAGAGATCTTCATGCGGTGGGTGGGGAGATTGGAGTCCCGTTTAGGTGGCACAGTCACTGTGATCCCGAGCGAGGGGAAATTGCGAGTCTACGAGGATCTGGTCAGTCGATTCATTTATCCTTCCGGAGCTGCGCCGAGTTTACCGCGACTGGTTCGAGCGGAACGATGGTCGGACCAAGTCGCCGCAATCGTAGCGATTGCAAAGCACGAGTTGCAAACCGGCAGCCGGAATATCGCCGTGATGGTGCCGGAGGGATCGCCAACCGGGCCGGCGGTAGTGGAAGCGCTGACCTCGGCCGGAATCGCCGCAGCAGACGAATTTCGATCCAGGGCGATGCTTGGCCGGCCGGAGAAGGCGCTGCGTTGGTTGGCGAAGTGGATTGGGGAGACACGAACACCGGAAAGCTTGCTTGAATTTTTTGCGCTTCTTGGCCGTGGCCCGGACGGCTTCTCCCGCTTTCGTCAGGATCTCTTTCGTCAATTCGATCGTCACCAAACCCGCTCAGTCAGCAAGCTTTTGCAGTCAGATTCTTCCCATCAATGGATTCGAGATCTGCTCAACATCGGAGCCGATTGGCCGGCGAGCGGTCGCTGGAAAGAGCTGGAAGCAAAATGGCAAAAGGCGCTCCGGGACTTCGAAGAGTTCCTGCTCCGGTATGAGAATGTCTTTTGCCCAGTAAAGATTTCGCTCGAACCGTTACAACCTAATTGGGACGAGATTCAGCATGCTTTAGGCGACTTGCTGCTTTCGTCTAAGATATTCCTTCGGTTTCTTTCCGATTCACTTTCAGACTCGGGACGTGCGAGTCATCCGGACGCGTCCCATCGTTACGCGCCGGTTGTTGTGAGTACGCCGGCTCAGCTGCACGCGACCAGCTGGGACTCGGTGCTTCTGGCTGATGGGGTAGGTGATCTTTGGACAAAGCAGGCGAGCCGAGATTCTCTCTTGAGACAAGAATTTCGAAGATCCGCACGACAGCAAGGCTTTCTCTTCGTGAGCCTGCCAGAGGAATCATTGTTACGAGAAGACGTTATCCTGCAACTGCTCTTGCACGCGCGCCGGTCCGCAACTGTCTGCTTCTATGGCAAAGAAGAAAATGGCGAAGAAATCGATGCCAGTCGGATGGTTACATTTCTCGAGCGGACACTTCACGCCCAGGTAGAAGCGTTCGTGCCGACGGTAACTGATCTCAGCGACAACTTTGCGGACTTGCGACGGATCCGCTCAAGCCGTTGCGACCCAGACCTCGGTTTTGATGAATACCTCCTGAATTTCAGCGCGCTCGGAATTGACTCAATCGCTTGGTCGGCTTCCGCACTGCAAATGGCGGTTGCGGCGCCTGGGACCTTCGGCTTCCGAATCGTGTTCGGTCTGGAGAGGAACTGGGATCTCGGATTTAAGCGGGACGAACGCAAGACCCTTGGAATTCTCGTTCACCGATTGCTTGCTCTTATTCTAAGAAACCCGTTTGGAGATTTATTTGCGACCGGTCTAAGTGAATTACGGCAGAGCCCGGTGTTGCGGGAAAGTCAGGGCCCCGACGCCCATCGATACATCAAAAAACTGGTTCGTGAATTGGATCCTCCCCGAGGCGATCTCTGGTGGAACTCGCTGGTTGAGAAGACGGTCTATTTTGTCGAACGAATGTTGAGTGAGCTAGGTCCCTGGCTGGAAAAGTTTCCCTATGGTGTGTCCGAGCATTCGACCCAGGATTTGATTACCGAAGACCCCGAGATGATCTTGAAAGGACGGTTCGATCTTCTGTTAGCAGCTGCTAACGCAGTGCCTGGAACCGGAATTACCATCGTCGATTTCAAGACCGCCGGATCGCCGCGTCTAATCAAAGCGGACACCGGAGAAGGATTTCAGTTCGTCGCGTATCGCTTGTTGGCCGAAGCGATGGGTGCGGCCTTCTGTAACCAGATCGCCGTCCTCCCGACCGGGTCCAAGGATCTCGGCGAGCAGAAGGAGCCGGAGGAAATAGAAAGGAAGTTGGCCGAGCTTGCCTGGATGCAGGCGCA
>DASTDH010000626.1:0-11847 GCA_035710445.1 Chthoniobacterales bacterium | reverse complement strand
AAGATCGGTATTCTGTTGTGCTAGTTGCGCTTTCTCTTCTTGTGTTTTTTTCAGCTGAGTTTCAAGCGCACTCCGCTGGCTAGTGGCAAGATCGGTATTCTGTTGCGCCGGTTGCACGTCTTGCTTTCTGTCCTTGCGGCGGATCTCCGTGTTGAATCGTTCAACGCCCGCAAATGCGAATACAGCCAAACCTGCGATAGCTGCTAACCCGATACTATCCCGTACCCGGCGGCGCCGTTTTTGCCTCGCAAGGCTCTTTTGAATGTACTCGATCTGTCCTTCGTTTAGCGACGATCGGAAATCTCTGAGCAAAGTCTCTGCTTCGACTAGGCCGATCCCAGGGCCGAGCAGGTCATCGCTATGGCGGTCTCGACTGAGCCAAAGCTTTAGGCTTGCATCCAGCCGGTCTCGCATTTGAAAAAAGTGTTGGTTCTCAGATAACCATTGCGAGACTCCCGGCCATCTCCGAAGCACCGCCTCCTGCGGAAAGCTGATCAACAGCCCTTGTTTCGGATCAGCATCGGCACGAAGCAGTCCCTCTTTGATCAAACGATCAACCAGGCCTATAGCGCCTACTCTTTGTCGCCGATTAAGCTTGGGCGATGAAATGAGATCTCGATACGGGACGGTCCGAGGGTTGAAGAGACCTTCTTCGCCCCAGTTGGGCGCTACCAGATACCGGATGACGAATTGAAGCGCTTGCTGTTCATCGCGTTTCAACGTTAAGAACACGGTCTCTGCGTGCTGGGCCAACGCATCCTGAAGTTCGCCCAATCCGCGATAGTCGGACCAACGTAGCAAACCATCCTTTCGATCAAGCTGTCTCTGGTATAGCCGTGAAAGCAGGTGTTCGAGCAAAGGAAGTGGTTCGGGGCTGACCATCGCTACCTCGACCAGGGCTTCGTCTAAGCTTCGACTCGTGTCAGGATCCCGCTCGAAGCGCAGACCGGCTGCGTCTGCTGGGAACCGGATCATGTTCCCGATACCGCGTGATGTCGGAAGTTGAAGTTCGTATTTTCCACCCAAGGCGGTGAGTTCGACCAATTCGGGAAACTGCTGACAGTCAGCGTAGAAGCCGCTACGCAACGTCGCAATAACAAATACCCGTTCGCAGTGAGCCAAAGCACCAAGAGCGGAGATATATTTCCGCTGCAGAACCGGGGAAACCCCGCCCGTAAATAGCTCCTCCAACTGATCTACAACGAGCGCAAGGTGCATCTTCGGTTTTATCGGTCCCAGGCCCTCTTGTCCGACAACCTCAACGCCTTCGCTTCTCCTTGCCGGTAGCCCTTCGGTTTCCCACTGATCCAAGAGATGATCCGACTCCTGCCGGGCGAGTTGATCCAGCACTGCCACGATCTGGGCGGCGGCATCGTCCGGATCGTTTCTTAGTCGGGATGCTAGGTTCTGCCATTCGACGGGCGACTCTTCATCCCGAAGCTCTGGCAGGGCGAATTTGCCAAGCAGCGCGGCAGCAAGTGTATCGAAGGGATCCGCGGTGACCCCTCCGGTCCCTGGTCGAGTCACTGCACGCCGCCAAGGTCCATTGCCCACAGGTGTCCCACCCTTAGCCAAAAGAGGAAGAACGCCGGCCCGGACCAGGGAACTCTTTCCAGAACCGGTGGGACCCAACACCAGAACGAAAGGCTTCTTGGCCGTCGCCTGGTTCTGCAAAGCATCCAGCACTTCCCAGACGGCTTTCGTCCTGCCGTGGTAGAGGGCGGCATGTTCGAAATCAAAGAAATTCAACCCCCGAAAAGGGTTCGATTCCAAGTAACGAACCTTTCCCAGCGCTTTCCTCAATCCAATTTCCCGATCCAACCGCCGCGCGAGGAAATCGCGAAAATGCTCTCGAAACACATTTTCGAACTCTTCCAGGTCTCGATATTCATGGCAGCATTCGCGAAACTCTGTTCCACCATTCTTTTCCCATGCCGCGCAAAGCTCCTGCACCGCATCCCACTGCCGGCACAAGTTTTCCCGTTTTTCTTTCGGTTCGAGCGGTGCAGCGGGAGTCGCTCGATTCCAGTAAACATGCAACCTCGGAAACCCAGGAGTTAGCTTCGACTGATCCAATACCCAGGCAACTTCGTATTCGGTTGCGGATCCCGGTTGGCTGCCATCCGGCATGACACACTGCTGAACCAGTGCGGTTCCAAGCCGGGACCAGAGAATACAAATGACAAGGTCATATTGGCCCGGGTTCGGAATGTGTTCCAGGAAGTCGTCTCCTTCCAACTCCGGATACTCCCAAAAGCGTGGACACAAAACCAGGGTCGATTCATCGCCGAAATCTTTACGCTCGACACTAATTTCGTCCTCCTCCTTCGATCCTCGTAGTGGATTGGAATAGGAGACGCTTATCGGGAGATTAAACTCCGCGGCAACCGAACGAATCAATTGTTCCGCTACAGCTCGTTCCCTTTGTACGTCTGCGGGGGAAGAAACGAATATGTCGATCGTTCTCATGTCGACAGAGCTGCTGATACTTGCTTGGGCAGCCAGGACGAAAGTCTAGAGACTCAAAGATCGTACCACCTTCCAGGAGGACAAAGCGATAGCCTTGCATTTTCTAATATACTGGCCCGTATGAATGATCTGAATATTGTATCGGCTCCGATACCTATAGCCAATTGCGAGCAAGCCTGGGAGCCGGAGGGTGTAGCTGCCTCAAGCCTTCCACCTTGTTAGCGCACGACTCCGATCGAAATGGAGCGTGCAATAAGGAATAGGCCGTTCGGGCGTCGTCAGGTACAACGCTTTTCCAGGGCGTCGTCCCGTAGGCATATTGAAAGTAGCCCGGTACGAAGTGCCGGGTGTTCGTTTTTTAAAAGCAACGTCCCGCTAGAGACAATCGACCAGGGCTTGGGCTGGTGAAGTCGCACTGGAGTCGAAGAGCTCACATTTTCTATCGTCCCTGTGCGACGGACCCGTTTGCTTTCCTTATCCCGGCACTTCGTACCGGGCTACTTTCAATGTCCCTGGCGGGACTTGCCATCGGGCCACAGCAAACCTCCCACAGCCTCTTAAGCCCAAATATTTATGCCTTGCGTTGCAGCAGGCGCGAAAGCTTTTGGGGCTGGGCTACTTTCGTTGCCTCCCTTCCTGCTTCGTCCAGTCTTGGCTTCCGGCGCAGCCCTTGTCGTATCGTGGGCTCCGCGGACAGGCCAAATCTCTTGGCATTCGTAAAGTCTCGTAATCTCGGCTTAGGTTGACGTCCTATGGACGGCCGGGTCCGGCTCCATGCCCAACGCGTCAGTTCGCGAAACCACAGAGGTAGCCCAAAGACAAAACCGGTACTGCCGCAGTCGATGGGTCTGACTGCAGACAGCACTGGTTAAGTTCGGCTTTTTTGGGCCGAGGATTTTTTAGCCCCTTTTCTTCGGGGCGTTTAAATATGAGGCGTGATGGTGATTTTGTGGAACACGTGATGAGTGCGCGGTCCATCAAGATCGTATGCTTCTCGACGCGCTTTAAGCTAATTCGAAGGTTTCTGTTCGGAACCACCCCATTTCTTTTTCTCTTCGGAGCCACCCCACTTATGGTGAGCGCGATGGCGGTGCGGTCCTTCGGGGTGGTAGGCGTATCGACTCACCGGTACGGGACGAACGAGATTCCCGTCGTCGAGCACGGCGGCATAGAAAGTCTGCGGGCTGCCGGCGACGTTCCCGGACATCTGAACTAGGTAATAAGGAACCGGCCCGTTTACCCGCTCAACGTGATCGACCCTGATATAAGTGGCGTTATAAAAACCGCCCGGCACTTTGCCACCAAGAATCGTCAACGAATTCGAGTAGTTATCAAACTTATCCTTGTCTTCCAATCCTCCCGCCCAACCGACCGCAGCGACTTCGGCCGAGCCAGCGGTCATCGGGAAATTGGCAGAGTAAACAACTTGCATATCCGGCTTAATTTTATCCCCGACCGGCGTGCCGGGAGGAACCTCCAGGCTGTAAGTCACTGGCCCGGAAGCCGTTCGTACCGTGTACACGATCGCTTCAGCAGGTGAAACGAACAGAGGGGTACTCAGCGCTAACGCTAAGAGCATCTTTGCATTCATCGTCCTTAACCTAACATTCGCTGAGCAGTATGAAAAGTCGTCAGGAAGAAGATTATCTCATCATTGGCTAACTGCTATCTTTCCTCCTAGCCATCGCAATAAGCGTTTTCGCCGCTTCGCGGGCTGGAATCGCGGGAGCAACATTGCCGATTGCATGCGACTTAACGATTGCTCCTTCCGACAGGAGCGACGGCTGATCGGCCAAGGGTAGAATCCAGAATCCAAAGTCCGGAAGACCGAGATGAAAAGCAATCGAGCTTGAGAAGGCTTCGAAATGTTGGAATGGATTTCCTAGTTTCGTTCAAGCTCCAGATTTTGACGGGGTAATCGATCCAATGTTGGATGTCATCGAAGTCGAAAATGAGTATTACGTGCGGGCTCGCTCTTCGCTGGCGGACAAGCAGACTGCGTACTGATGCATGGGGATCTGTTTGCCGTCTTTGATCGGCAGGGAGATTTTCAACCACTCGGTACTGGAGAACAGGGTCTCAAGTCTCTATTTTAAAGAAGCCAGACGCCTTTCGGCGCTCGTGCTATGCCTGTCCAACGAGCGGCTCCGATTGCTCAGGTCGAACCTGCGCGCGGACAATGCGATTCTGGCCGTCGATCTCACGAATCCGGACCTGGAAACTGATGGGGGACAGCGGTTGCCCCACGGTACTATAGATGTTTATCGAACCAAGTTTCTTAACAAGAACGCGTGTTACGAACAGATTCGAGTGAGAAACTACGGCTTGGTCCCTGCCGCTTTCGAACCAGTGATGCAGTTCGGCGCGGTTCACACCAATCTTTCGCTTAATAGTCTGGCCGCGGCTTGGGCCACACCTTCCTCGTCGTTCGTCCCGGTAACCCACTTTGCCACCGATTTCACAGGTTCAGCGGCGTTACCCATGGCAATACCGAGACCAGCATCTTTCAGCATTTCCACATCGTTCAGCCCATCGCCGATCGCCGCTATATGCGATAGTTCCAGTCCAAGGGTCTGAGCGACCTGGGCCAAGGCTTTTGCCTTATTCACGCCTATCGGAATAATCTCAAGATACTCCGGCTTCGAGAAGGTAGCATTACTTAGCGGCTTAATCAGATTGGCAATCATTGTTAGCCGCTTGGTCTGCTCGTCGTTACCGGCAACCAGCATGATCTTGCTCGGCTTTTCGTTCTCGCCCAGCAAAGTTGGCGTAACTAAGGGAGAGGACTCAACGATCTCCGACTCAGCGCGGATTTCTGCCGTCAAGGTTCGGACCCGCCATTCGGTAGGAGTATAGACGTTTGGCTCCAGCTTGTGCGCGAGAGCGGCTGTTACAACGACTCTTGCAGCGGATGGAGTTAGCCGTTTGTCGAACAATATATTGGCCGGTAGCAACGATTGGGGATCCAATTCGCCGGTCCAGCCTCCGGAAAAGCAGATTAACAGCGGCGAGAAATTCAGCTGTCGCACGATCAAGCCGAGCGCCTGCGGACCGCGCGCCGTAGCCAAGACGATCTTAACGCCCAAAGTCGCCAACTTTTCAATGGAGAACCTTACGCCGGGCCTGAGTTGGTGGGAGCTGTCGAGAAGCGTTCCATCGACATCAACGGCAACCAACCGCATCCGGGAGTGACTCATCTTTGTGGGTTGTTCGGTAATTCGGACCAGGGCCAACGCCCCCCATTTTAACCAAAATTGGTTCTAATTTCGAGGAGGTAAACACTTCTTCGCTATGCTTGCGGAAAATCTGTCATTTTTTCTCGCAATGACTCACGAATGTTACCTAGTCGTCCTCAGCATCGTAGGTCCTATCGCGCACTATTCGGATGTTGGAACTGGTCTACCGCCAGGCTGATGAATTTGATCTGGTACACTTTCACATTGATTATCTGCCGGCTGCTCCGATCGCTTGGCTTGCTTTCCAGGAAACAGATCAGAGATCGTGTATCATCTTAGGATCGATGAAGCACCCATCCTTGATAGCGACTCTTTGTCTGGCTAGCGAAGCAGTTACGTTGTCCGCCGAAAACCCTCCGGGACCAAAATGGCTCCAGACGGCGATATTTTATCAAGTTTATCCGCAAAGCTATTTCGATTCCAACGGCGATGGAATCGGCGATCTGTCTGGGATCATAGCCAAGCTTGATTACATCCGCTCGGTCGGTTGTAACGCGATCTGGATCAACCCCGTTTTTAAATCTCCGTTCGGAGACGCGGGCTATGACGTGGCCGATTTCTATCAGGTCGCTCCGCGTTACGGTACCAACGATGATCTCAAGAATCTCTGTGCCGAAGCACACAAACGCGGAATGCATGTGTGTCTGGACTTGGTTGCCGGTCATACCTCGATTTTGCATCCCTGGTTCCAGCAATCGGCTTCGCGTGATCAGCCTAACCGTTTTTCGAACTGGTATATTTGGACACCGGCCGATGCCAATGTTCCCGGCAGCCAACCTCTCTCTGGCGAGCGCTATCGATCCGAAAGGTATTTGCCCAATTTTTTCCCTTTTCAACCCGCACTCAACTACGGCTACGCACGACCGGATCCAAGGGTGCCTTGGCAACTTCCAACCTCGGATCCAGCATGCGTCGCTGTGCGCGAGGAGCTCAAAAACATCATGAAATTCTGGTTGGATCTAGGCGCTGACGGTTTCCGCGTTGACTTGGCGTCCTCGCTGATCCGCAACGATCCCGACGATACCGGAATCAGTGCGCTCTGGCACTATTACCGAGGCTGGTTTGATAAGAACTATCCTGAAGCCGCGTTAATCTCAGAATGGAGCAACCCCGCGGTTGCCATTCCGGCCGGGTTCCACGTCGATTCTCTTCTCCAATTTGGTGAGCCGGCCTATGCCATCCTTCTTGGTTCCAAGTCACGGCTCAATGGTGATGCTCGTGAGCCTCACGCGTTTTTTGAACGGGCAGCGGGCGGCGACATCGAGGCTTTCCTTGAAAATTACCTGAAGCATTATAACGCGACGAAGACTCGCGGATATGTTGCAATCCCGACCGGTAACCACGATATGCCGCGTCCAACCTGGGGTCGTAATTCGCAAGAGGTTCGCACTATTTTTGCGATGCTGCTAACCATGCCCGGGGTTCCCTTTATTTATTATGGCGATGAGATCGGAATGCGCTTTTTGCCGGAGGCGCCCAATAAGGAAGGCGGCTTGTTGGACGACATCCAGCGATGCGGTTCGCGAACCCCGATGCAGTGGTCGAAAGAGAAGAACGCAGGATTCTCGACTGCCGCGCCGGACAAGCTCTATCTTCCGGTCGATCCGTCCCAGTCGCGGCCAGACGTGGCGACCGAGGAGAAAGATCCGGCCTCAATGCTCAATTTTACCCGGGCATTGCTAAGGCTGCGTCGGGAACATCCGGCGCTGGCCAACTCTTCAGATTTTGAACCCTTGTACGCCGAAACCAAGCGTTATCCGTTTGTGTATCTCCGCTCGACCGGTAAGGCGAGTCCGTCCCGGACCGCCGATTCCGAACGCATCATTATTTCTATCAATCCCGGTGGGAAGCCCTGCTCGGTCGCGTTGAAGGAGACTACCAATGTTACACCATTGCTGGTGCAAGGCGCAGCCTTCCGGGAAGGTCGCTTCGAGATGGATCCGGTTTCGTTCGGCATCTTTGCCGTACAAGATGCCCCTTAGATTTCATGCATAAAAAGGAGAATTCAGCAGCCCGAAGCCGGAAGCCAGAATTCAGAGTCATCGCTCCTTCGGTTTCTGGTCGGTGGGAACGAGTCGCTGTGCCACTCGAAGCTCACAGATCCTGTCTTCGGCATGTCTGTTGGTCTAAATTGGTCAAGAGCCTCGCGAAGGAGAGAATAGGAGCCAGGAGCGCTGACTCCGGCTTCCGGCTTCTGGATTCTGGATTCTCTTCTTGGCGTCTTGGCGTGAGATTTTGATTCCTATTCTTTGCGTGTAATCCTCAAATGAAAAACCTCCAGGTTCCCGAAATTTGGTTTATCACCGGCAGTCAGCACCTTTATGGTCCGCAAGCTCTTGAGCAAGTGGCGGCGCATTCGCGCCAAATGGTTCAGGACCTGAATGCCTCCGAGCGGCTTCCTCTTCAATTAGTGATTCAGCCGTTACTAACCCGGCCGGAGGAAATCCGGTCGCTGTGCCTACGGGCCAACAATGAAGCGAACTGCGCGGGGCTGATTCTGTGGATGCACACGTTTTCGCCCTCCAAGATGTGGATCGGCGGGCTGCGCAGCCTGGTTAAGCCGTTCTTGCATCTGCATACGCAATTCAATCGCGATCTGCCTTGGGCTGAAATCGACATGGATTTCATGAATCTCAACCAGTCAGCGCACGGTGATCGCGAGGCGGGTTTTATTCACACCCGATTAGGGCTGAATCGCAAAGTGGTGGTCGGTCACTGGTCCGATCAACAGGTTCAGGGCGAGATAGCAACCTGGATGCGAGCCGCTCGCGCCTGGCACGATTGGCAAGGTGCAAAGTTTGCCCGCTTCGATGATAACATGCGCGAGGTGGCTGTAACCGAAGGCGATAAAGTCGCGGCCGAAGCAAAGTTTGGTTATTCAGTGAACGGCTACGGCATTGGCGATCTGGTGGAATGCATTCGCGCCGCGAGTGATGAGGCCGTTACCAAGCTCTGCGCCGATTATGAGGAACGTTATGAAGTGGCCAAACCCCTGCGCAAAGGTGGCGAGCGTCATGAGTCGCTGCGCGATGGCGCAAGGATTGAGCTTGGTCTGCGCGCCTTTTTAGAGCAAGGCGACTTTAAAGGCTTTACTACGAACTTCCAGGTCTTGCATGGAATGAAACAATTACCCGGCTTGGCGGTACAACGTTTGATGGCGGAGGGTTACGGTTTTGGCGGCGAGGGTGACTGGAAGACTTGCGCCTTAGTCAGAGCGATGAAAGTGATAGCCGCAGATCTCAAGGGCGGCACATCGTTCATGGAGGACTACACTTATCATCTCCACCCGGATCGGCATTTGGTTTTGGGTGCGCATATGCTGGAGGTTTGTGAATCGATCGCTGAAACCAGGCCCACACTTGAAATTCATCCGCTCGGTATTGGCGGTAAGGAAGATCCGGTACGTCTGGTTTTCAATGCGCCGCCCGGGCGGGCGGTTAATGCTTCCATCATCGATCTGGGCAATCGTTTTCGGCTCATCGTTAACGAGGTGAACGCCGTGAGACCGTTGGAGCCGCTGCCGAAGCTGCCGGTGGCTCGTGCCGTCTGGGAATGCTTGCCCGACTTCAAGACCGCATGTGCGGGGTGGATCTATGCCGGGGGTGCGCACCATACCGGCTACAGCTATGCTGTTACCAGCGAGCACCTGGAAGATTTCGCCGAAATTGCCGGAATCGAATTAGCGTTGATCGATGCCGATACCAGGTTGCACGACTTCAAACAGCGACTTCATCAAAATGACATCTATTATCACTTCGCTCCCGGCTTCGGACGCCTTTAGCCTGTCCGGATACCAGCCATATGCGTCAACATAAAGACTGCCCGCAAAACGCTCGTGTGAAATGCCAAGAGATTTGTCTCAGCTAGTCCGGCTTCTTGTCCAACAAAGGCCTTGCAAAGTCGCGAGGCGTGTTCCCGGCGGCGATCACACCGTCAGGCCGTTTCGGTCAGGTCCAATCTCGGCGGGCGCCGCCCGCGGCGTAGTGCGCCGGCCAACCGGACGTAAGTCAAGGGACGATTCGCAGCTACGCTGCGGAGCAGAAGTCCGCCGCGACTCATGTCTCCACGTCCGACGAATTCGTGCGGAAAATGCAACCTGCCGCCAAAGATGGGGAGCAGATGATCCACATATTTTCCCGAGGCAATACTTCCGAGTAACACAACCGAGCAGTCATTCGAACAGACAGCGGCCAGCGCGAGCGCATCCTGAACCAACGGCCGGCTGTAACGCTCATCACGAGCATTAATTGGCACAGCAGAAAACGAACGTAACTCTTCCGCGGTAACCGGTACATCGGCGGAAACGAGCCCCCGGTTGCTAGTGATTATCAGCACCCCCTCTTGACCGGTGGGCACACGCGCGAAGGCCCGCGCATACGCCAATTTACCGCGAAAGTAGAGTCCACTCATGAAAGCGAAAGCCTCTCCCAGGGCTACTTTCGCGCCCGTCCGCAACCGGAGAGCAAGTTCAAATTCCGCATCTGGATTGAGCAACATCTGCGCACGTTTTCCGCCCGCATTCGCAGGCGAAAGCAAAAATATCCGATGCGAATTCGCTTCCATTCAGGTTGGTCTGGGTCGAGAAATATCCGCGGACCAAACCGGCTTGTCCACTTTGTGTCAGGCACAGGCGCCATTTCATCGGGCGTCAGAGATCCCCTTCACGCCGAGCGCGGTTGATGCCGGTCCTTGAGAATTGCGTGACCAAAATTGATAGCCCTCACGGGCAGATGTCGCTCCCAAATGCAGGATCGTACATCCCAAGTTCGAAATGTCGTCTCTAGCGGTTAACGACGGCGGAACCCTTGGCGAAGTCTGCTTGGCGCGAGACTCGTAGGCGTCTTCGCGCGGGATCTTCGTCAAATCGAGATACTATCCAGAAAGAGGATCGTCTCGGGATCAAGTGACGGCTCGAGCACTCCGAGAGCCTGCTCGAGAAACCCCTCGCAAACAACGTATCTCCTGGCGTATTGCTTCAACACCGGATCGAGATCCTCTTGCTCCCAGTGCATGACACCGGTCTGGCGATCGATCTGAACGATCCCGGTGGCACCGGTCAAAACAAAAAAACTCTTTTGCATAAGACGGTTCCAGTAAGAGCTAGATTCATGCCACTACTGCAGCAAACCGCGCGAAGAACGATGGAGTGATCCCTCTGAGTTGATTACGCTCGCTTTCGCGAGGCGGTCTAGAACCCGCAACATGCAACCTGCAACTTGCAACCGGTGTCCGGCAACCTGTCACCAGTCTCGATTCGGACAGTCTGTGCTCAGATTGTCCAACCCCTCACGGTCCCGACTGAACGTTGCGGTCGATCTTCTGCCGTCGTGCACAAGTCGAATCACAAAGATGCTGTCAAAGTCGTTGCTTTGCCATCCTGGCACCTGAATCACCACCGGATGATTTGACCACCTCTTTGACAAAACTATCGAGATACCTGTGTTCCCACGCCACAAAAACCGTTGCCCCCGCATAGGGCGGCTTCGACAATTCTTGCTCCAGGCCGGCAATATCGGTGAAACCGAAATGAGTATTTACCGGCAGGCCGCATCGAATAGCGGTTGGCTCGATCGTCGCCAGCGGTCGCACATAACAGAAGTCGCCGGCCGGGTCATGATTTAACTGATTGGGGTCTGGCGCGAATATGAAATCGGGCTTGCCGAATTTTCCGATTAAGACCTGCGGAAGCCGCAGCGCGCGGTTGAGTCCTTGGCAGGTCAACTGACCAAGGCCTCCCGGTGGCTTTTCTCCGTGCCTAATGCATACGATCGTTTCAACCTTGTCTTGCGCAGCCCCGTCCTCGGCAAGAAGTACGGCGTTTCCCGCCGCGACTGCGAAAAGGAAGACTGCGCAATACGGGATCATCGGCCGAGGCAAGATTCGCATATGTGCCATTCCGATCCTGTACCCAATCCGCGGACTCGGCCAAGTAATACGAGAGGGACGGTGCCGGCTGCCCGCCGTGTTCAGGATCCCGCCTTCATCATATCCCCTAGGGGATGATTCATTTTCTGCGCAAATTTCAGGAGCGGCGCTAAAGTTTCTAGAAATTATGACGTTAATCGTTTAATATAGGGAGTACGGCCACTTGACACGCCGATTCCCTCCCAAAGCCAGAAGATCCAAGCAACATGCCGTACGA
>DASTDH010000625.1:0-2579 GCA_035710445.1 Chthoniobacterales bacterium | reverse complement strand
AGACTAGCGAACGCAGAGTCTGGAATCCAGAAGTTAGAAAAGTAGCCGCAGCTTCGCGCTGCGACGACCTGTCCGCCATAGTCCGGTGGAGCTGCGACTGTACAATATCTCGATGTTTTGGCGGGACGACGGCGGAAGCGTTGGGCGCAGTAGTCAGGGTGCGACTACTATGCTGACCCCCTGGTTTTCCCCTTGCTCCCCGACCTGCTTTGTGCCACAAAGTAGGCAGACATGGATGGCCCGATCGGCCGAGGACAATCTCCGCGTCATTCGCGAATTGATGGAGCGCGCTACCATCTACCGCACCATCTCTGCCCCAGCAGCGCTCTTTTGCGGCTTCCTTGCACTGATCGTCTCGACCGCCGCCCTAATTCCTGCACAGCTGCAACCGTTTCTTCGGCACCATTTTGCGCGAGTCTGGATCGTCGTTTTCCTGCTGAGTGCCGTTACCAATACCTTGGTTCTCCTGCGTTCGACCAAAGAGCGAAAGGAGCCGTTTCCATCTCGCCGGCTGCGGACCGCGCTGGTGGCCGTCGCTCCCGCGTTTTTGGTGGCAGGAGCATTAACGATCTTGCTGACGCGCAATCGCGGATCGGAGATTTTCCTCGCAGTTTGTTGGATCGGCCTCTATGGAATGGCTCTTTTGTCTACGGTAACCTTTGCCCCACGTTCGATCGGGATCCTGGGTTGGGCATTTGTGCTCACGAGCTGTCTTTGCCTCGGATTGTTGACCCAAGACTACCTCTTTTCCTTTACAGCCAGCCGTCACGTGACTTTGGAAAGCCTGGGCTACTTAGCGATGGCCGGTACTTTTGGCCTTTACCACATCATTTACGGGTTCGCGGTGATGTTTTACGACCGCCACGGGAATGGTTGATTTCAACAAACTTGATCGAACGATTCACGAGAAAGGACGGCTTGCCATTATGACACTGCTAGCGACCCGGCCCCGCTGGGCATTTCCGGAGTTAAAAGGCGAACTACAAATGAGTGATGGCAATTTGGTAACGCATTTGCGAGCGCTCCATCAGGCCGGCTATGTCGCGGTCACCAAGGAAGTACTCGATCGACCGCAAACCACCTATTCGATGACCGAACGAGGGCGCTCAGCCTTCAAAGCGTACATCGAAACCTTGGAAGAAATTGTGAAACTTGGCCGGCTCTAAAAAAATTTTAGCTCCTTACTTTGCCTTACAAAGTCAGTGGAAATCAACCCAATCAAGACGATGAAAAAAATCCTAGCCACGCTAATGAAAGTTATCTTGGCCAAGCATTTCGAAGCACATGCCGCTCTCGAACATGCCGAACCATCCGCTCCGGGCGGCCGAGGCACGAATTCAGGCCAGATCGCACAGAATCCTATCGCAAGACATGGGTTCGCGACTTTCGGTGCCGTTGAGTCGCTACCCGATTCTCTGTACGCCAGAACCAGACCGGCCATGATCTCGGCCCACGGTGCCGAAGATCGAGCGATTTCCGGTTGGCCAAACATCGGAGATCAGACAGTTAATCGAGTATATCCATCCTCAGACCGTGTCTGCGAAGTGTTACCCGAATCGAGCGAAGCAGACGGTTACATGACGGTAGTCGGTAAAAGTGACCAAGAAGCATTGCGCGCGCTCCTCTCCGAAGTGGATGCGGTGGTGGTGGTTGGTGGAAATAACAGGAACACCGAGCGGGTATTGAGTTCCTGCCGGAAAGCGGGCACGCCAAGTTTCCATATCGAGCGGATGGAAGAGTTATCTCCGACTTGGTTCAAAAGCTTTGAAACGGTGGGAGTCATTGCTGGAACCTCAACTTGGCGCGAAGCGATGGAAGCTGCGCGAATCTGGCTCCGAGCGATGATGGGACGCAAACGGTAACGGCGATGAATGCCTCGGCTGCCCGGATCAATCGTGCCAAGCTACTTCCCGGGTTGCCGAAACGTTTGCTGTCGTCGCGATTCTCACGCTTATCGCGAATTCCCTTTTCTGGCGTCATGGGATCGGAATCAACCTGCCGCTGTACGCCGGACTGCTTGGTTTGGGAGCGATTGCGAGTACGCGCGGCCTCCAAAGTCTCACTCGTTCTGGATGTTTGGGCTGTTATTGGCAACCTCGATTCTGGCCGGAGTCAACGCTGTCTCGCTCCCCAACTTTTTCTGTCTCGCGACCGTTCTCACACTCTTAAGTGGGGTTTGCTTTTATCGAACGAGAAGACCTTGGCGGCGCTTCTTTCGAGCAGCCATCAGTTTATGCGGAACACCGCTCCGCTGGGTCTTGGTCGGCGTGATCGCTTATCGCCTTTACCGTGGCAAACTACGAAAGACACCGGACTGGAGACTCGTCCGACAAGCGTTCTTTGTCAGCTTCACCACCGCGATACCGGTCCTTCTGATCGACAGCTTCCTGATTTCGGGCAACCTGATCCTTGGCCACCTGGTTTGACTCGGTCACGGATTTCATCTCCAGGATTTTCCGGAATGTTTCGGTGCTGCATCCGGCATTTCTGATGGTGTTCGCAACGATTGCATTCGGATTTGCCTGACCGGGACGATGGCGGTGGCGATCGCCTTTTCTTTTCCAACCGGCCACGACCAC
>DASTDH010000624.1:0-28267 GCA_035710445.1 Chthoniobacterales bacterium | reverse complement strand
GCATCTGCATACCAATACTCGGTGGGCGAAAAGGAAATGTTGAAATACGCGCGCCTACACTATTTTGCCGGCGGGCCCACGACTCTCCGAGAAAAACTGCTGGAACACGTGGGTCCTACCGGAGTGGACGAGCTCATGATTATCACGACCATCTATGGTCACGCCCAGCGGATGCGCTCGTATGAATTGATCGCGGAAAGTTGGCCCGGCGAAGCGGGTAACAGATAGCAAATTAGCGAATACGCAAGACGTTGGGTCCGTGCATTCTTCGGTAGCGGCGACTGTCGCCCGAAGCACCTGGTGACGTTAAGCTGAGAGGCTGGAACGAGCGACTCGTTCGCATTGGCCCCAGAACCCAGTCGCCTTCGTGCTGTTGGCCAGGACGGTATGCTACAAGGTGATGGCGACTGCGCCCGTAGGTCAACCACACGAATCGCTTCGTTCCATCGTTTTGGTTGGCAAAGTCGAGAGCTCCTGAGGGGGACAGTCGCCGCTTGTACCGAAGAATGCACGGAGCCAACGTCTTTCGCGTTCGCCATCTGTTATCTGCTATTTCCGATTTGCCCTACGGTTCTTCGAAACCAACCCTTTATCTGAGCCATCAAAAGCAGGATAATCGTTTTCGCGTCCTGGATGCGACCGTCATCAACCCAGTCAAGAGCTTCATCCAATCCAAGCTCCAGCACTTCAATATCCTCACCCTCCTCAATGTTACCGGCCGTTGCACCAGCCGGAGAATCGTATTCCGCGACGAAAAAGAAGAGCTTTTCTGTCACTGATCCCGGGCTCATATAGCTTTCGAAGATCTTGCGAACCTCTTGCACGTTGACCCCAAGCTCTTCTTCGGCTTCGCGCCGGATTGCTTCCTCGGGCGATTGGTTGTCCAGCAAACCGGCGCACGCCTCGATCAGCATTCCATCCTCGAGACCGTTGACGTAGGCGGGAAACCGGAATTGTCGAGTCAGCAGTATCGTCCCACGCTCGCGGTTAATCGGAAGAATCACTGCTCCGTTCCCGCGATCGTAGGTCTCTCGCGCTATAGTTTTCCATGATCCGTCTCTCATCAGATAGTCAAACGTAGTCTTTTTGAGCAGGTACCAATCGTCAGATAGCGTGTTGACCTCGCGGATCCTGACTCGTTCACTGTTTCTCATCGGATTGTTAGGCGGTGGCCGGACCGATGTCCGCGATGGAGAGATAGACCGCTTTGCCCGCGGATCGCGCTAAGGCCACCATTTCATCCGCTCCGACGGAAGGACCGCCGATTCTCAATACCGCATCAACCCGCGCCGCCAATCTGCGCCCCACCGGGTGGAAAATTTCATTCCAGACCGGATCGCCGAGCGTCTGAGAGCCAGCCACTTCGATCAGCGGCAGAGCGATCGCTTCGCCGGTGATCGGCAGATGCCCGAGTCGAAAGATCTCCAGAGCGACTTCGTTCATGCGTCGATAGTTCGCCTGAATGAGCAAAGGCTCGTCGTTGGTATTGGAGCGATAAGGCCCGGCAATCAGGATCAGCTTCGGTGGATTCAGTAACTTAGACATACACTCTAAAAGCCGCTCACAATAAGGGTGACACCGAGGAAATCGTAACGATTTATTGTCAGGGGAGCCATCATTGGCAATGATGACAGAATGAATCCCAGGCTCCTACCCGATCTGCTCGTATTCCTCGAGGTGGCTCGGTCGGGTAGCATCTCGAAGGCGTCGCGGAGACTGCACACCGTTCAAACCAACGTTTCTGCACGTATGCAAAAACTCGAGGCAGGCTTAGGTTCAAAACTACTGATACGGACGCCTCACGGAATCGATCTGACCGGGGCCGGCGAAGCATTGCTACCGGTCGCTCGACGGCTCGATTCGTTACTCGGACAACTCGGGCAAACCTTTCCAAAGTCTAACCTTCACCCGCCTGCGCTTATCCGCATTGGCAGTCTGGAAACTTTCGCTGCGACTCATTTGGCCAACCTGATGGCCAGTTACCGGAAAAGCGATCCGCAACCGGAGTTTGCAATCACCAGCGGAAGCTCGCGTTTGCTCACGCAGATGTTGCAGAGAAACGAGCTGGATATCGCGTTCGTCTCCCACCCGGCTATGGTGGAATCTATTCGAACAGAACTCACGCTCAAAGAGGAACTCGTTTTGTTCGCTCCCGAAAACGGCAAGTATAAGCTCAATCCCAAGCGGTGGCCGGCCAACGGCGAACTGCCATTGATTGTCCAACGCCAGGCGTGCTCATATTCAGAACGCTTTTTGTCTTATTTGACCAGCCACGATTGGCGAGTTCCACGGACGATCGAAGCGGGATCGATCGAGGCCCTTCTGGGCCTGGTTGAGCAAGGCCTCGGGTTCGGCATTGCGCCGCGTAGTCTGATTGGCGGTTCCGCTCGTCGAATCAGAGTCATATCGTTAGTCGCTTTAGGCGTCGGCCGCTGGGTTAACATTCATCTGCTCAGCAACCGAACGGGATGGAGTACGGCTTTGCAACGATTTGTTGACCATTGCCGGGACCGCTTCGATGCTGCCGGCAGCCAAATGAAACTCCCGGCGGCGAAGACTTAAGGATCGGGCCGCAGCCGGATCGTGCTTAGCTAGAATCGATCGGAAGCCTGAGTCCCTCTTGAGGAGGAGGCAAGAACGAAAAATCCTGCAACAATGTCCGATGATCGCGAACGGCAAAGCAGATCCTACCCGGCGGCAACCACTGGATTGGTCAGCGCCCCGATCTTCTCCAGTGAGATCGAGACGATATCGCCCGGCCGCAAATAGCGCGGTGGCTTGGCCGCCATCCCGACTCCGTGGGGCGTGCCGGTAAGAATCACTGTTCCTGGGACCAGCGTGGTGTCCTGGCTGAGAAACGAAATTAGATTTGGAACGTCAAAGATCATGTCGCTGGTGTTCCAATCCTGGACAATGTCGTTGTTCAAAATCGTCTGGATCTTCAGATCGTTTGGGTCGGGGATCTCGTCGGCAGTGACGAGCACTGGGCCGAGCGGACAAAATGTATCGAAACTCTTACCGCGACACCATTGGCCGCCGCCCCATTTCAATTGCCAATCCCGAGCACTGACGTCGTTGGCGCAGGTGTAACCAAGTACGTACTCCAGCGATTCCTCTGGCGAAGCGTTTCGGCAGTCCTTACCGATCACGACGGCTAACTCACATTCGTAGTCAACCTCTTGACTGGACCTGGGTATCTCAATCGGATCTTCCGGGTTCTGCAAACTGTTGAGTAGCTTGATGAAAACGATGGGTCGTTCCGGAATCTTCGCGCCGCTTTCTTCGGCGTGGCGCCGGTAATTAAGACCGATACCAATCAGGCTGGTTGGCGCTATCGGCGCGAGTCTCCTCTTTATCTCGGCGGTCTTATCAGTTGGTTGCAAAGAACCAAAAAGGTCGCCATTGAGCTCGAATACTTTGCCATCGGATTGTTCGCTGCCATATCGGAATGCGCCCGTCGGATCCTCGTATCGAATGATTTTCATGTTTCGCTGGCAGATAGTATTCAACTCCGGTCCGGCGTCGACGACGTAATCTCGATTATCGATCGATCGGAAATTGATCTGGAGCCATCGGACGCACCAGAAGCACCGGACAAGGCGCGTGATCGAGGACAAACCGGGCGGTATGGCCGACTGATTTCGGACCAATCGGCGGTCTATGATCGAATTCTGCACGGGAGCAAATAATTACCAGATCTGCTCGCCATTCGGCGGCCGCGTTTACAATTTCACGCTCTGGTCGTCCCTGTCGTTGTAAGGGTTCCGCGGCGGTAAAGTGAGCCGACCCTTCGTTCAGAATGTCTTGAGCCGAGGCTTGGTCTGCCTGTTGCATTGCCTTCTCCCGCGAGCTAGGCAGGACCGGGGCCCGCAAAAAACGTTCACGAGTGTGTTCCATATCTTTTCGTGGACGGATGTCGATCACATAGAGCAGCCCGAGGGTCAGCGGTTGGCTCGTGGAGAGCATCGCCGTCGCCTTACTCATGTGTGCGGCGTTGGTTCCGTCCAAACAACAAAGCACGCGCATGTTTTGGAGTCTCCTTCGCTTCTGCTAAAGAAGTAACCAAATAGTCAAGGCGCCGGCGAGCAACATTATTGGAGTAACAACTACACCGACCTTAAAATAATCGAGTCCGGACACCTCGACTCCACGCCGACGCAAGATCAACAGCCAGAGGACGGTTGCAAGTGAACCGACGGTCGTCAGATTCGGTCCGAGATCGCAGCCAAAGATCGTCGCGGCAAGGAAACCATGCTGGATAGGGGTCGGCGCATGTTGCATCGTGCTCAACGCGGATGTCATCACAACCGCCATAGGCACATTGTTGATCAGGTTTGTTCCCAGTGCGGCCTCCCACCGTTCCGACTATCACTGCGCCGCCACTGGTGCCGCCAGAGAGGTGCAACAGCCAGCTACCGAAGGCGGTTGTAAGCCCGGTATCCTCGATCGAGCGTACGATGATAATCATACCGGCGATGAAGCCGAAGATGGACCAGGAAATACGTTTTCCGGTCTCTTTCACGGTTGTTCGCTGCCAGAAAATTGCCCCGAGCAGAAGCGCGGCTGCTCCGGCCAGCGCCACTAGCGAAAGCGGAAAATTCGTTGCTGACGCGAGCACATAAGCGACGACGACCAAACCTAAGACACGACAGGTATACTTAAAATAAGCCGGATGTTCTATCGCCTGCTCGGCCGAAGGCAGTCGCTTCACGTCGAACGATTCCGTGAGTTGCCGGCGGTAAAGCCAGAAAAAAATTCCGATGTTAAGACCGATGACCACTAAACTCGGTATGAATAGCAGCCGCAGAAAAGTAAAAAGGTCTAGCGGAAACCGGGAGAGAATGATGATGTTGATCGGATTGCTGATCGGGAGCAAGAAGGACGCGGTGTCAGCAATGAAAGTACAGGCAAACAAAAACGGAAGGACCGGGAGCCGAAGCTTTGTCACCAGGACATAGACGACCGGCGTCAGGATCAGGGCGGTCGCATCGTTAGAGAGTATCATTGAGATCAGGCTCCCCAAGAGAAAAATATTCAGGAAAAGCCGGGCGGCACTTTTTCCGGCTGATTGGGCTGCCTGCACCGCCATCCAGTCAAACAAACCAGCTGTCTCTGCCAAGGCAGAGAGCCCCATCATCCCGAGAAAAAACAGGAACGTGTTCCAGTCACGAATTACGGTGACCAAGGCATCGACCGGCGTGATGAGTCCCAGGACCAGCAGGACGCCAGCTCCTCCCATAGCAATGACGGCCTCGTTCCATCGAAACGGGCGCGTCATAATGCCAATGAGCGTTAGAATCCCGATTAGTGCGGTAAGCGAGGTCTTCCATAGTTCTGGTACGGGAAAGAGGAAGAACACCGGCGTTGTTGGCGGAATTTCCTTAGAATAACCGATCTAGCGTCGGCGCGGTCGGTTCCGCGCTCAGTTGATTCTTGAGCAACGGCTCCGAAGAGGGCCGGTCGGGGATTTTCGTCCGCAAAGATAGCATCTCCGCCAAGCAGACCCCGGCCACGATTGAAGCTCGATCGAGCGCGTCGGCGGCCGATGCTCCCTGGCCGCTCTGCAATCGGGAAATGCCGACATTCAGATGGCGAATGATTGAATGGAACCACTGCAGGGCGAGATTGAATTGTTCCGACGGCGGCAACTGGTCTGCTCTTTCCAGGCGCTCAACTTTGGCGACATAAGCGCCGTGTAGAGAAACCAGGCAACACCGGCAGAAGAGCAGGAGGAATTCCTGAGTTTCGGTCACGGTTAAGATCTTGGCATTAGTCAACCCAACGACCATCCAGAGAATTGGCTTGGAATAATAGGCGAAATAAATTTCGATCGCGCCTCGGCAATCGGCTCCTCTCAGCTCGCCACGGGCAGCCGTATCGGAGTGGAACGATCGGAGCGACCGGTGAAGCGTCAGCAAAAGATTTTCCGAAGAATCGGCCAAAATTTTGTCCAGTGCCGACTTCTCTTCGGCAATCATTGGGCCACGCCTGACGACGCCGTCCACCAAGGAAATCGGACTTCGCTCGTGGAGCTGTACGTCGGGTTGCCAGCAATAACCAAAGAAGACTTTCCCATCGACAAACTGGGCCAGCGTCTTAATGAACGCATCGACGCAGCCATCAACGGTAAAATTGGGAGTCGTATGTTTGAGAAACAGGTTAGCCGCCGCGGCCAATTGCCGTACGTCAAGTGCTTGATCTTTCGATGTATTGTCGGTCATGCCACTCAGCGGCTTTTGGGATTCATGTTCAGCCGAACGCTCCGCAATCGAGGTGATTGGCAACTACAAGGCGCGCCAGTGGGGTGGCCGACGGGACTCGAACCCGCAACAGCCGGAACCACAATCCGGGGCTCTACCATTGAGCTACGGCCACCGCAATTAAGCGAGCCACTATCCTAGCCCAAGTTCTCCCTTCGCCAAGCCGATTTTCTCGGAGTCCCAGAGTTGAGAAACTGTCGTCGGGACAAGGGGACACGGACTTGCAAGGTGCAATTTGGTTCGATTTTCTGCGACCGTGTGGTAAGAAAACGAGGTTTGCGCTCCCCGAAGGCTTGCCGACGGGTACCCGCAACATTTCAGTGAATTGTCTAAGAAACATCAGGCGTCTCGGCTTTGGTCGCGCCCTAATCGCGACTTTAGCTCTTAGCCTCCCCGTTTTTTCCGCCAAAAGTCAATTTTTAATCCAAGATCATTCGGTCGATCAGAATGAGATCCGGGTTGGGATCGTCAACGCTCAGACCGGTATTTCCAACCACATCGGATTGGAACTTAAGGAAGGGTATCTCGCCTACTTTCTTCGAGTGAATCGAGAGGGTGGGATATTTGGACGGCAGATCCGGTCGGTCGACTTCGATGATCATTTTGAGCCGCTGGAAACCATCTTTTATACCGAAAGACTGATCAACACCAATCGGGTGTTTGCTCTGGCCGGCTACGTTGGAACCGCCAATGCGTTGACCGCTCTCTCGATGGTTAACGAAGCGGGCCTGATTTTCTTTGGGCCGATGACCGGAGCGGAAAGTCTGAGACATCCGGTTTTGCCTCTCGTGTTCAACGTTCGCGCGAGTTACGCAGAAGAGATAGAATCGCTCTTAAGCTATCTGGTGAATGATTTAGGCATCAAAAGGATCGCCGCGGTCCGTCAGAACGACAGCTTTGGCGACGATGGCTTCAAGAGTTTGACTCATTCGCTACAGATTCGTCACCTCGAACCGATTACCGACTGTAAGTTCGTTCGTAACTCAGTCGATATGCAACCTGCGCTCGACCAGATCGTGTCTACTCATCCGGATGCGGTAGTCATTATGGGAACGCTTCGACCAATTGTTTCCCTCCTCGAACGGGCCAAATCGACGCAGCTGGGCCATACCAGATTCTGCACGCTGTCTACGGTTTCAGCTCATATGTTGATCAAGGCGGCGGGGCCAAACAGTGAGGGAATGATCCTGTCCCAAGTAGTGCCCTCGCCGGAAGACACATCCATTCCGCTGGTCAGGAGCTTTCAGGACGACATGCGAGCCAGCGGGGCCACCAGCTTCTCACACGTCAGTCTCGAGGGGTACTTAGGAGCGATGGTACTGGTGGATGGAATACGTCGGGCCGGCCCAGATTTGACGGAACAAGACTGTATCGATGCCCTGAACCACACCGATCTCGACTTGCAGGCTCTCCGGATCGCGTGGAGCAATAACGACCATTCCGGGAGCCACACCGTTTTTCTCACGCAAATTAAGAACGGAAAACTGGAACCAATCCAGAAACTTCAGGGCACAGCCGACCATTACCAAGCAGGTCAATGACGAATGATCGGAACACATGGGAATAGTAAGTCAGAGGAGTTAGGCACCCTTCCGCGCGGACTTGGGATTCGGGATAAGCTCCTCGTTTTCACTCTTACTATTGCTTTCGCGATCATATTTGGTTTGGCCTCGACTGCGTTTTTCCTGACGGCGGAGGCATTGCGCAAAGTGCGTTTGGATGGATTTCGTTCTCTTAGACAATCTCTCTCGGAAGTAATCACGCGCTTCATGGCGGACCACCGACGAGGTATCGCGACGCAAGCCGAAAGTCAGACGTTTCGTTATGCTGCCGCCGAGTTGTGCGCGGGCTATAAGAATCTAGTGAGCGATCTGCAAGACGCCGGCCTGGAGGTAAACGCTCAGCTCATTGAAAATCTTCGTGACCAACTTCGCGACGCCTATCGACGATCTTTCCAGCCGGTGTCGAGTACCGGCACGCGTAGTCCGGTTCCTGGAATCGAAGCTATCGATCAGCTCAGCTGGGAGGGTGTTCTTGTTCAGTATGTCTACCTTTTCAAGAACCCGGCTCCGATCTCCGCCAAGGAGGAAAACGACCTCTCGAATGAAATTGCGACCAATCCAAATCTCGAACCGAACATTCGAGCGGCTTTCGTCAAGACCATGTTTGCCGAAGTCATGGATCGATATCATCCGGCAATCCAGGCGGTTGTCCGCCGGAATGATTACCGCGACCTCCTGTTGATCGATAACGCCGGCAACGTTGTCTATACCTACCACAAGCGTTGGGATTTGGGGACCAACGTCTTCCGAGGTTGGCAGGCTACCGGAGCACTCAAGAAGGCTTATCTAGGAGCGTGGTATTCTCCGATCCCGGAAGATCGTGCCGATGGAGTGGACCGCGTCATGATCACGGATTTGGAACGATACGCCGGCGCCTTCAATCTTCCGGTGCTATTCATGAGCTGCGCTATCGCCGATCGGCTCGGCAGCCGGCAAGCGGTCTTGGTTCACGAAATCGCCAGCCAAGAACTAACCGACATCGTAACCTTCGAGAAACATTGGCCCGAAGTGGGATTGGGTAACACCGGGCAAGCATACATTATTGGGCCAGATCATCTACTTCGAACCGAGTCTCGATTTCTCGACCAGTTACCTGACACGGCGACCGTGCCGACGAACAATCTGGATGGAACACCAGGATCTCGCAGCTCGGTTCTAGCAGCGCCACTAAACAATTTGGCCACGGATCGATTGTTTTCGGATGACGCGAATGTAAACTCCGGGGAGGTCACTTTTCTCGATGAGCGGCGACACGAGGCGCTCGGCTTATTTGCTCCAATCGCCATACCCGAATTGGACTGGGGCCTAGTGGTCCGGATCGACACGAGTGAGGCATTTCAGCCTGCTTCTGATCTTGCGCGCTCGGTAGCCACAGTCGGTTTGATTATCTTAGTGGTTGGAGTCTGTGGCACCTTGTTCTTCGCTCACTTCCTGCTGAGGCCGATTGGCAAGCTGGTGACAACCGCGGAACAGATCGGATCGGGAAACATTCGCGCTCGCGCTCCCGTCATTACGACGGATGAAGTCGGCTTTCTGGCAACGCGATTTAATTATATGATTGATCAGGTCGAGGAGCGCAATCAACAGGTCAGAAAAATCCTCGAAACCGTTAACGAAGGTTTACTGCTAATCGGGCCAGATCTGATCATTCAGCCCAGCTATTCTCGAGCGACTACGACGATTTTTCGACGAGAGCTGGCTGGACGCCATTTTCTTGAGCTGCTCAATCCTTCGGAGGACTGGGAACTGGAGCCAGTCGTCACTCCGGACATTCTATCCGCGACGGCCGGTTATCTGGATCTACTCTTCAGTCCCCGGATCAAAGACAAACTCATTCAGCAAACAAACCCGTTGACCGAAGTCGAGTATAATGTACGTGACGAAACCTCGCGATTACCGGTGAAGATCGTCGAGTTTCAATTTAACCGCGTTTTTGATCAGGGAAAAATTACGCAGATCATGGTGACCGTCCTCGATTCAACGACCCAGACACTGCTCAGCCGGCAGATCCGGGAAAACGAAGCCAAAGCGAGATCACTGATCGAGATGCTTTTTGGCATCATTCACATTGATGCCGCGATTTTGGCGGAGTTTCTTGATCACACCGAGGAGCAAATCGGTGAATTGCTGCGGGCTTTAGAGTCGGAACAGTTTGCCAGCAGGGCGGCGGAGTCGACCGCGGACCGTTCATCTCGGTATAAGCGCCTGCTAGAAAAATTGTCGCGGTCGATTCATCTTCTCAAAGGCAACGCCTCGATGATCCACCTCAGCTACTTTGAGAAGCTCGCGAGCGATCTCGAGGATAAGATTACGGCGGTCCGGGCCGGGAAAGCGATTTCTGGTGAGGAATTCCTGCCCATTACTTCCGGCCTGGCGTCGATTGTCGATCAGGTCAACATGACCCGTGACCTGGTCCAGCGGCTGATCGCCATGCAATCGACTTTTGGCAAAAAAGAGAGTGCTCAGAAGAAAACTGAGCCGGAAGAGTTCTCTCCGACCGGGTCCTCGCTCGTTGATCAAGTCACCATGAACAGTGAGCTGATCCAGCGGTTAGTTGCCATGCAGACCACCTTTGGCCGAAGCCAGAAAGTTGGAAACAAGTTTGAGCAGCTGGCCGAATTTGCTCAAGTAATCGCTGAACGGAACGATAAGCAGATCGACGTCGTTCTCGAAATATCTTTGAACAGTGAAGATATTCCCTTCGATCTGGTTGATCCGGTGCAAAACATTCTTACCCAATTTGTGCGAAACGCAGTAACCCATGGCATTGAATCGCCCAATGAGCGAGTCGCCAAAATGAAGCCGGCGGTTGGAAGAATTCGGATTTCGGCTAGTCGCAATAATGACGGCTCTCTCTTCTTTGGAGTATGGGACGATGGAAAAGGCCTAAACTCCCAGGAGATTAAGGCGCGGGCAGTAAAACTGGCTTATGCCTCGAAGGACACGGTTCAAGATTGGACCAGCGACGAGCTAAAGGAATTGCTATTCCGTTCCGGCTTTACTACGCTTGATTACCCTACTCGGGACGGAGGTCGGGGCGTCGGTCTGGATGCGGTTCGCGATCTTGCGGCCCAGATCGGAGGTGTAGTCACCGTTAGTACCGAACAGGACGTTTACTGTGAGTTTCGGCTGAGGATTCCTGGTAAATGAAATTGCTGATCGTTGATGACTCAAGCGTGATACGGCGAGCAATCGAACGCGGGATCGAGTCCGGGGAAATCACCGAGGTCGATCAAGCGGAGGATGGGGAACAGGCCATTCAACTGTACGCCGAGAAGCAACACGACATCATTACGTTAGACATAACCATGCCAAAGATGGACGGTTTGACTTGCCTTGACCGGCTGATGCAAATCAATCCGGAGGCAAAGGTCCTTATCATTTCCGCGTTACGCGATCGAACCACCGCGATTCGAGCCATTAAACAGGGTGCCAGCGGGTTTCTTTGCAAGCCAATCAACCCGGATGAATTGCGCGAGGCCTTTCAACTTTTGCTCAGCGACTAGACGAAAATGAACGATCAAGATATTCACGTCTTCATTTCCACTGCTAGACGCTACTTCGCTTCGTTGGAGGAACGCCCATCCTTGGTCATTGAGCCGCCATTCGTACGGGAAAAGCTCGGGCCATTTCTGGAATACACCGGCATAATCGGCGTTTCCGGCAGATCCCGAGGAGTAATCTGTTTCACCGCCACTGGCAAAATGCTCGGCGAGATCCTCGGCTTACTCAAAGAGTCCCGGATCGACGAGGAAGCAAAGAAGGATCTGGTCGGTGAAATCGCTAATACACTGAGCGGCAATGCCCGTGAGGAGTTCGGCAGCGACTTCCAGATCTCGGTGCCGACCGTGGTGGTGGGTTCGGAAGCTCGTCTTAGCCAACGAAACGATTCAAGAAATTACGCTATCCCACTCAATTGGCACTCGGAAACGGCTTACCTTCTGGTCGCATTAGAGTAGGCAGTAAAAGCGGATTGCGGAATGCGAATTACGGAACGCATTCCAAGGAGGCGGGCTTTGCCGAACCTCGCATCATTTGAAAATAAGGGCCGGTTAGCGCAATATTGAGATGCAACGGCTCTCGTCTTTGAGAGCTCAGTACTATAACGATTCAACATCAAACAATTTCGCGGGGATTCTCTCGTACTCGTGGCCGTCCTCGTACTCGAAGGTGTCAGGGAAGTTTCAAGGACCAGTACGGTGTGGTTGCGGATTTGCTGCGTTACTCGAAAACCTTCGCGGCCACTGGTGGGGCGGTCAGCCCGGGAGGCGCTCTTAAAAAAACCCAAAAATGGTGCCCTCAACCGCAAAACTCTTCAAGAAAAAGCACAAAATTTGAACGAGTCGCAGCTCCTGTCTGTCTACGTCTATGGTTAAGGCGATTCGGGTTTGCGCACGATTTCTCTCGACTTCTACTCCTTGGCGTGCGCAGCCCGGATCATTTTTTTGCGATCCTTGATCGAACGAATGCTATTAGCTAGGCTCGCGTTCAATGCGGGAGACTATTCTCGTCGTCGATGATGAAGCAGATGTCCTTGACCTGGTCCGATACCACCTCAATCGCGCCGGATTTGACGTCGATGTCGCTTCTAGTGGAACGGCTGCCTTGGTGGCCGCCCGGCAACGCCGTCCAGATGCCATCGTCTTAGACATCATGTTGCCGCAGATGAGCGGCACAGAGGTATTCCAAAAGTTAAGACTGGAAATCGACACCGCTAAGATCCCGGTGTTAATGCTCACGGCAAAAGGTCTGCTATCGGAGCGGATTGCGGGCTTGGAACTCGGCGTCGACGACTATATTACCAAGCCCTTCAGCCCCAGGGAACTGGTACTTCGTGTCCAAAATCTTCTGCGGCGGATCCGAGAAACGCGGACTTCAACTACCGTCGAGGTGGACGGATTCTGTCTCGACAAAGGTAACTTCGAAATCAGCGTCCAGGGTAAGCGCCTGGAGCTCACTACCACCGAATTTAAGCTTCTTGCGACGCTGGTGGAGCGGCGAGGTCGAACCCTTAGCCGCGAAACATTGCTGCAGGACGTTTGGGGCTACGAAAACGTCATCGATACCCGGACCGTCGATACTCACGTGCGGAGGCTTCGGGAGAAGTTGGGCGGAGCCGCAAGCCGGATTGTGACGGTACGAGGAGAAGGGTATCGTTTCTTGCCACAACAATCGCCGTGACAACCATTTGGCTCATTCTCTGGCCGGTGCTTTTTGTCATTTCGGCCGGCACCGCGCTGATCTTGCGTTATCATCTGGTGCAGATCCGCCGGGCGATTCGAGATCTGGCGCTTGAACAAGAGATCAGGTCAATCAGTTCCCGACCTGCGATTGTTAGAGAGATCTACGACGACCTACACCAGATCGCTCATCGTCAGCAGAAGTTTGCCCAGTTAATCGCAGACGAAGACTTCAGCCTGCGTGCTGTCCTTGGAAGCATGGTGGAAGGTATACTGGTAGCTAACCGAGATCTGACGATCAGGTTGGCCAACGATCGGTTGAGTAAGATGTTTTCGCTTTCGCGGAACCCGGTTGGACGAACCGTCATGGAAGCGTTTCGGAATCATGTTCTCCATCAGATGGCTAAGCGAACCGCGGAAACCGAGGCTCCCCAGTATGCGGAGCTGCCGGTGGATATCCGGGAGAGGGATGGATTTGTCGCGAAACAATTCCAAGTGACCTCTGTCGCGCTACGCCCGCCGACTCAAGAAGGGCTCGCGGGTATCTTATTAGTATTCCACGATGTAACCCAGGTTCGATCTCTAGAGGGCGTGCGCAAAGATTTTGTCGCGAACGTATCCCATGAGCTGCGTACACCGCTTTCCATTATCACCGGCTACCTGGAAACTTTACTGGAGGCGCCACCCGACCGTGCGACGACCAAAAAATTTCTGGCGACGATGCATAAGCATGCTGAACGCCTCAATCTTCTGGTCGACGATTTGCTTGAGTTATCCCGCCTGGAAACTCGCCGACTCCCGCTCAACTTTCAGGCAATCCAGCTGAGGACCTGCGTTGCCAGAGCGTTGGAGCGATCCGACAGCTTGATCAATACCGTCGGAGCCACCGTTCAGGTGGACATTCCTAATGAAATGCCGGTCGTTGAGGCCGATCCGGTGAAACTCGAGCAAGCTATTTTTAACCTATTGGATAATGCGCTGAAATATGGCGGAAAACCGGGTCTTAAGGTCTGGATCTCGGTCAAACCCTCGGGCTCCGACCTCCTGCTCGAGGTCAAAGACAATGGACCCGGTATTCCGCTCGCGGATCAACCGCACATTTTCGAGCGATTCTACCGCGTTCACAAGGATCGCTCCCGGGACGCTGGCGGGACCGGCCTTGGATTATCGATCGTTAAACATACGATCCAGGCACACGGAGGGACGGTGTCTCTGGACAGCGCCCCCGGTTCTGGCGCGACCTTTACGATCCGCCTGCCCTCCATCGTGAGTGACACGTAGACGTGCCGAGAGCAGCCTAGCGTGCTGGATTCTCAGCGGTGACTGGTGATTTTTGACCTTGGTAGCGGCGACTGTCCGACCGAAGCACCTTGTGTCATTGAACTTAGTAACCGGAACGGAGCGACTGGTTCACCCCAGCCCGAAAACGCAGTCGCCTTGGCGTCGTTCGCCTCAACAGTGGTGCCACAGGATGATTGGCGAGAGATGGTCGCGCCTCCGGTCGTGGCGACTGTCCGGTTGTGCTGCTGATGTTGAATGTTCGCGACTACTGAACGAAGCGACTCGCGCGCCTGGCCATAAAACGCAGTTGCCACGGCGAATACCACGTTATAGCGCTCTGCCCGACGGCCACGAAGGTGACTGCAACTTCCGTCCGGTGCAAACCGGTCGCTCCGTTCAGACTTCTGGGTTGAAGAAGACAAAGTCTTCGGTTGGACAGTCGCCGCTACCAGAGTCGCTCATCACTGGCTCCACCGATTACCGACCACCGATCCAGGGGCTAACGGGCTCACAGCCTGCACGGGCTTCCCTACCCCTTCCGTTTGGCCGCCTCCGCCATCGCCCGATCAATGAGGAATGTCGCCAGGTGTTGGGTGCCTTCGTCAAGAGCGCTGTTGGCCTGTTTTAAGCGCTGATGGTCATGGCTCTCCAACGCTGCTTCGACCTCTCGCACCAAGGCTTCAATTTCCAATCGTTCCGCGTCAGAGAGTTTGTCTCCGACCAAGGTAAGAGCGCTGCGGACAGCCGGAATCAACTCGTTGCTTTTTAGAGCTGCTTCTGCCCAGATCCGTTCTGCCATATCCGCAAAAGCATGATCGAGTGATTCCGCGATCATCTTCTCCACGGCTTCATCCGAGACATCAACCGCACTCGAAAGATCCAGCAATTTTTCACCGCCGCTCTTGGTGTCTCGAGCCAATACGTGAAGAATACCGTCAGCATCGATTTCAAATTGGACTCCGACCCGGGCAACCCCTTTGGGTACGGGAGCGAACTCAAGCTCAAAGCTGCCCAACTCCCAATTGTCTTTTGCCAGCTCCCGTTCTCCTTGAAGAACTTTGATTCGCATTGAGCGCTGATCAGCGACCGCATTCGTAAACATTTCGCCGGCCTTGCACGGAATCGTGGAATTTCGAGGAATAATCACGTTCATCAGGCCGCCAAACGTTTCGACGCCGAGCGAAAGTGGCGTTACATCCAACAGCACCACGTTCTGCACCTGTCCCGATAAAATACCGGCTTGAATAGTAGCTCCGGCAGCAACTGCTTCGTCCGGATTCTGCGTCAGGTTTGGCAGCCGTTGAAACACTTCCGCCACAAATTGCCGGACCACCGGCATCCGCGTAACTCCACCGACTAGGATAACCTCATCTAATTGGCGCGGAGCGATTTTCGCGTCATCGAGAGATCGCAAACAATGCCCGCGGGTCCGGCGAAGAAGCGGACGGACGATTGCGTCAAGTTCAGGACGGGTAAGCTGATAATTAAATCGTCGGTTGCCAGGCAAAAACGGAATATCAACCTGAACCGCCTCTTCATCGGAAAGACGAATCTTGGCGTCATGACTGATATCACGCAGTCTGGCAGCGAAAAGCGGCTCATCCAGATCGGTGCGAATCTCAGGATGGCGCGCGGTGATTCGCTCTTTTAACAAACGGATCAATTCGCGATCGATATCGTCGCCGCCCAAGCGGGTATGACCGTTGGTGGAGAGAACCCGAAATACGCCTTCATTCAGCTCCAGAATCGAGATATCGAACGTTCCCCCGCCGAGATCATACACCGCAATCTTCGACCGATCCTTTAGCCGATCCAGACCGTAAGCAAGGGCGGCGGCTGTCGGTTCGTTGATGATTCGCTCAACGCTAAATCCGGCCAGTTCGCCTGCTCTCTTGGTCGACTGCCGTTGCAGGTCGTTAAAGTACGCCGGAACGGTAATAACCGCTCGATCGATCGGACGATCGAGAGCCAGCTCCGCATCGCGCTTCAATTTCTGAAGGATGATACTGGAAATCTCCTCCGGCCGGTAAAATGTGCCCTCTATGTCAATGACGGTTTGACCGTCTCGCGCAATGACTGGGTAAGTGAAATTCTCCTTCTCCGTCTCTCCAGTCCGGCGACCGATCAGTCGCTTGACCGAGTAAACAGTGCGCGATGGCTCCAAGATACGCATCCGATTGGCTGCGTTGCCTACAATTGGTTCCCCGGATTTCGGGAAATAGACAACCGAGGGGGTCAGTCGTGATCCTTTTTCGTCGGCGAGCAAGATCGGAAAGCCGGCATCCATGATCCCGATCAATGAATTCGTAGTGCCTAGATCGATGCCGACGATGTCAGTCATAAGAATTCTCGAATAGGAATATCTTTTCCGTTTGCTTCACAAGATATAGAGATTAGTTCCGCTCTCCGCGAAAGCGGAGTTTCAGCCTCGAAATCTTTCGGGGCTAGCGCAATTCTTCGAACCGGAGCTTTCGCTCTTTCAACTCGTTGGCCCATTTTTCCACAAATTTGAGATCAAGTGCGAGCTGACCCAAACGTAGCAATGCCTCTGCTCGATTATTCGGCCAACCCTCATCGATTTCGCGGAGCTCTTGCTCAAGCGATTCACGTAAGCTCGCCAAACCCGCTGAGCACTCTTCCACCACTGCCAAGTCTTCTTGCAGCAATTGAAGTTTTGCGGCTCTCAACAGATGGAGCGATTCCTGAGTGAATTGATAGTGGACCTCATCGAATCGATGGAGAATCTCGGCGACTTTGCCGAACCACTGCTCGACCGCGGGGCTAATCGCCCGATCGCGCAAATCCACCGGTTCCAACGCCAGCAAGTGCTCGAGCCGACTCACCGTATCGGACAGGATTCGGAACGCCTCATTGAGCAGGACCGCTTCCTCTCGCCGTGTCGCATGGTTTTCTGCACTCCTCCGGGCAAACGCATCGCTCAGCTTGGCTAAATCAATCAGCGGCCGGCGAGGAAGATTAAACAGAGAAAAGTAGTCGGTCATGCGGAGAAGCTTTCGCCGCACGAACAATGAGCCACCGCATTCGGGTTGGTAACCTTGAACCCGCCTTTTTGCAGGTCTTCACTGAAATCGACCGAGGAGCCACTGACAAACAAGGCCGTTTTTGGATCCACGACCACTCGTACGCGGTTGGACTCAACTAAGATATCCCGGTTAGCCGGCCCGTCGACCAGATCCATCTTATATTGCAGCCCGGAGCAACCACCGCCGATCACCGCCACGCGCAAGGCCCCCTGAGGCCGGCCTTGACGCATCAGCAGCTGAGAAAGCTTGGCCGCCGCGCGCTCAGTCACTTTGACCAGACGTTCGTTCCCAATTTTGTAGCGGATTTCAATACCAGCGCTCACGGCGAGAATATGAAGTCCAAGCCGCAAAAAGCAACTTTCAGGCCGAGGGAAAGGCAAATCCGCGCACAAACGTTTGCGTTGGGTTGCGATCTTGGTTTGCTGGAGGTCCCATGGCCAGCGAGCAAAAACTCTTTTTGACCGAGCTGCGAGCCACGCTTGCTCTGGCCGTGCCAATGATGATTGGGCAGTTCGGGCAAATGCTCATGGGGATCACCGATACTCTGGTCCTAGGGCGAGTCGGTGCCGTTCCCCTCGCAGCGGTAGGGTTTTCCAACACCCTCCTAGGGACCTTGTATGTCGGCGGTATTGGATTGTTGACATCGATTGGCATTTTCACCGCACAAGCTCACGGGGCGAATCTGGAGAAGGAAAAGATCGAGGTCATGCGATCTGCTCTTTGGCTCTCTTTGTTGGCAGGGGTTGCGGCTGCCGCGCTGATCTGGCTCCTCCTGCCCGTCCTTCGGATTTTCGGCCAGCCAGCACCAATCGAAATGGCTGCACCGCCCTACCTCGCAATTGTCGGGCTTTCGCTAGTTCCAGCGCTAGGGTCAATGGCGGCAAAGACTTTTTGCGAGGCCCTGGGAAAACCGGTGATGCCAACGATGATCCTCTACGTCGGAGTCACCCTAAACCTCCTTTTGAATTTGCCGCTGGTCTTCGGCTGGATGGGGATTCCGGCCCTTGGCCTACTCGGTTCCGCAATTGCCACATTCGCCTCGCGCTGCTTCGTGTTGGCCGGCGTCCTTGCGTATGCATTATCTCTGAGTCGGCTACAATGGTCAGCGCTAGCCCTTTCCCGCGTGGATTGGCACCGGGTTGGAACCCTGTTTCGGGTTGGGTTGCCCATCTGCGGCCAATATCTGGCGGAGGTTGGCGCGTTCAGCTTTGGTGCGGTCATGATGGGATGGATCGGAACCGTCGCTCTGGCGAGCCATCAGGTTGTGCTCACCTGTGCTGCCACCACCTTCATGTTCCCGCTCGGGATTTCCATGGCGGCAGCAGTAAGGATCGGTCACGCGGTCGGATCCCAGGCATACGCTGCTTTGCGGCGAATTGCCTTCGGGGCCATTGGAATCTCGACCAGCGTCTCCGCCTGCTTTGCGGCCCTCTATTTTGCGGCCGGGCACGACATTGCGGGTTTGTTCACCAGCGAGAGCGTCGTTCTCGATCTGGCAGCTCGCCTTATGATCGTCGCTGGGATCTTCCAGATCGCCGACGGAATTCAGGTGACTGCGGCCGGGTGTCTGCGCGGTCTCGCCGATGTCCGACTCCCCATGCTAATTGGTTTCTTCTGTTATTGGGTTGTCGCAATGCCAACCGCTTTTGTGATCGCATTCATCGTTTCCCCGGGGGCAACCGGCGTTTGGATCGGATTTGCTGCCGGTCTGTTTGTGGCAGCTACCTTGCTCACCTGGCGTTTGCTCGGTATGACACGCCCGGGTGTTGGCGATCGTTTTGTTTTTTCCGAAACCAAACCCGCGGAATCACCGTAAACGGGGCAGGAAGTTCTTAGCGGTTCATCCTTCCGTTCCTTCGGTGAAGCACTGGGGCAGCTTCAGGACCTGGAGCGAATGACAATCTCGACTCGTCGATTCAGTTGCTGCTCTTCGACGGTCCGATCGCCGGGCACGATTAAGCGCGATTTGCCAAAGCCCTGCGTTTGAATGCGAACCGGATCAATTCCCATGTTTTGAACCAACCACGCCTTCACCGTCTCGGCCCGTCGTTGGCTCAGGTCAAGATTGTATTGGTCGCTACCAAAAGAGTCGGTGTGGCCTTCGACCCGGAAAACTGCTTGTGGATTCCGCTGAATCAGCCGGCCGAGCTTTTGCAGGCTGGCCGTTGCTCCCACCCGCAAGTTGGCCGAATCATAGTCAAATAGAAGATCGGTCGGCATTAAGATCGGAGCCGTCCCGCTCCCTACTTTTCCCGAGCCGGAAAGGATCTCGTCCAGATTGCTGAATCCAGAGGGAATGCCGGAATTTCCTGCGATCGCGCCGTCTCCGGCATCCTGATTGTCCGTTTTACCCGGATTGTTCTTGTTGCCGCTGGCAATTTTCGGCCGAGTAGCGACGATCGGCTTATCGTTCATTAGCTGCTGCCGCACGTCCGACAATTCTTTGTCCAGAGCCAAGGCGCTCTCTGCTTTCGCTTTGGCGGCAGCCGTGCGCGATGCTTGGGTGTCCACGCTTGGTTTCTCTTTGATATCGGGGACTTCCGGAGAGCTCACTTCGGGGGTAGCTCGAAACTCCTTCATGTCATCCTCGAATGTGCCGTCAAACTGGCTGAGATTTTTTACGCTCCCGGGATCAGCCGTCCTGGAACCGGGTGTTTCAGTCGGCTTGCTATCAGGTTCAAGCAGCTTTTGGTCAACCTGAAGCCGATTTACGCTAAAGACACGCGGCACCAGCCGAGGCCTATCCGAAGAAGCAAAATTGTCCAACGTCTTTTTGCTGAGTCCATAAAACAATCCCCCATGGAGCAACAGCGAAACGGCGAAGGCCGGGATCAGGAAACGACGAAGCGAGACGGAACTATCCGAAAGAAGATCGTCGGAGTAGTAGGCCATAAGGTTGGAGAATCATACCATGGGATCCCTCGGTGCCAAGTCGGAGCGGGGGGAAGAGCGCCGGGGACGCCGAGAGCGCCATCATCGCCAGGAACGGTGACTGGTGACTCGCGATTGGTGACGGCCACCAGTGATTGGTAGTTCGAAATTCGGATGACTGCCTCCCAATCGCCAATAATCGCTTTTTCCTACTTGTTCCTTACCGATTACTGCTCACAGCTCGGCGCTATTCTCGGATCCGAAATCCATCGCGCAGTGTAGGGCCTCGGAGCTCAAGCTTAGGATCGAATCGATCGGGCGGCGTCGCCGGCAATTTTGCGTCGCCGGAATCGATGCCTTCCTTCGGGATCCAGACTCCTGCTCCCGATTTTGTATGCCGTAAAACCATTTCCGGCGGAAAGCCGATATAGTTTGGAAATTGAATTGGCTCCGCGTTCAATCGGGTGAGGCCAGGTACTATCTCCAGTGCCATGAACGCTGCGAAAACGAGTATCGCGAGTTGAGCAACCACCTGGTTTGGCTTCGCTGCCACAAATACTCCTAAATAAAACAGGTCAACCGCCAGAATCCAGATCGTAGCTTGCGCGAAGCGCGGACTTGGCGCGGAGAAAAACCAAAACAAAAGGGATAAAAGGATTGGCAAAAAAATGAGCGACCACCGTGCCAGTTGGGTTGGTGAACAGCCAAGACGCAAAAGCGAAACCGTCGTTAGCAATCCGATCCCGACCATACCGGCAGCTTTAATGACAATCGGATAGGTTGGCAGTTGCCGGACCCATGGGCCGATCCAGGACCAATCGCTTAATACCTGCTGCCACTGCAGATCAAAAGGGGCTCGTGCCCAGCTCAAAACCCAATTTCGTTCAGTAGCGATCAGTTCGTGTGGAGCTGTCCAGTCAAAGCTGAGACGACCGATCTCCGCCGGAAAGAACGGGTAACCGCTGGTCAGGTAGCCGCGGAAAAGCCAGGGCAACCCAAATAGGCAAGTGAACAAAACCAAGAGGATTAACCGATCGGTTCTTTGTCTCGACCAGGCCCAACAACCGATTGCCACGCTTATTCCGGTCGCTCCTAAAGCCAGGTAAGATACCTTGAACAGCACGGCCATCGTCGCGGTTAACAAACCAAAAAATAGTGCACTGAGCCCGCTAGAATCCCGGTCCAAGACGATATCCCGCAGATACCATGCGAACAAAGTAGCCGCACTAGCCGCCGCGACATCAGGTTGAGGGGCGGATAGACAATCCGAGAATAATAAGGAAGTCGGAAAGGGCAACAGGAGCAGGGCATAGATCGAGCGAACTGAATAACCGGCAATTCCCTGGAGAAGAATCGCTATCGTCATCGTCACAATCGAAGTATTGGCATATTCTCGTCCCAGCCAGAGTCCTCCTGGGGAACTCAGCAGTGCCGCCAAAGGATGCAGAGCGGAATTGAACCCGAGTCGGCCGTGCAGGTTGGATAAGCCGGGTACCGACCCGAATTCTGCGGCCCAGCGAACCGCCTGCAAATGATAGGCAGAGATATCATAACAGGTGATCGCGCTGGTTAGCGCATTCCAAGCCGCCACCACCAGAACCGGGACGGTCATTGCTAAGCCAGCCCAGCTGGTCTGAGCCCACGTCTCACGCGCAGCGCGAATCACTGCTTCCCGTTGAACCAGGAGACACAGCAGAGTCACTCCGAGGAGGACTCCGTTCGACCAGGGTGAAAGGCCGCCAAAAAGGCTCCAGGTTTGCGCGAAAAAAACTGTCACTGCCAGACCGACCAGATTGACATCAACCAGGTTGCATCGGCCAGGCAGTAAGCGCCTTAGCCACGGCCAAATCGCAATGCCGACCAGAAAAAGCTGAACCTGCAACCCTACGACGATCGGCAAACTCTTGAGAAGGTATCGTAGAAACCACAGCAAGTGAACGATTGAAGCGAGCATGTTCTTTGGAGGACGTTCTCATACTGGAAGTTCGCCGAAGCAGTCAACCCGGGGAACTTCGATAGCGCTCTGAGCGGCTCCTCCGTTGACGACAGACAACCCCGTGCCATTGTTGCGGTTCGCTATATGGCTCAAGGAAAACCCGGCTCCGATCGTATGGAAAAGATTGTAAGCCTCTGCAAGCGCAGGGGCTTTATCTTTCAGTCGAGCGAAATCTATGGCGGCCTGAACGGCTGCTGGGATTACGGGCCGCTTGGAACCGAGCTGAAAAGGAACCTGAAGGATTTCTGGTGGCGCCGCATGGTAAGAGAGCGCGACGACGTCGTTGGCATGGACGGCTCGATCCTCATGAACCGCCAGGTCTGGGTTGCCAGCGGACATGAAAACACATTTACCGATCCGATGGTTGACTGCCGGAACTGTAAGTCCCGCCTCCGAGCAGATCAGTTGCCGGAAAAGAATGGTCGAAAACAGTGTCCGGTTTGTGGCAGTTTCGATCTGACCGAACCTCGCGCCTTCAACCTCATGTTCAAAACCTATGTAGGCGCAACGGAAGATGAGTCGGCACTCACTTACCTACGCCCGGAGACGGCTCAAGCTATCTTTGTTCAATTCAAAAATATCTTAGAGGTCTCCAGAAAAAAGCTCCCATTCGGAATCGCTCAGATCGGCAAAGCATTCCGGAATGAAATCAATCCGCGCAACTTCACCTTCCGGTCCCGCGAATTCGAGCAAATGGAACTCGAATATTTCTGCCGGCCGGACAGCGGTCTGGAACTGCTGGAATATTGGCTGCAGGAACGACTCCGTTTCTATCAAGACATCGGGCTCACCTCGGAGTCTCTTCACGTACACAAGATCCCGGCAGAGGAATGCGCACATTATTCCAAGGGAACGTACGACATTGAATTTGAGTTCCCATTCGGCGTCCAAGAGTTGGAAGGAGTCGCCTATCGAACCGATTACGACCTTAGCCAACACCAGCAGGCGAGCGGAAAACCGTTGGACTATTTTGACGAAGAATCCAAACAACGTTTCATACCGCACGTGGTGGAGCCAAGTGCCGGAGTTGATCGGACCACGCTGGCATTGATCTGCGCAGCCTACGACGAGGAACAAGTTGCGGACGAGAAAGGCAAGTCGGAGACCCGCACCGTGCTTCGCTTCCACCCGCGGATGGCTCCGATCAAATGCGGCGTGTTTCCTTTGTTGAAAAATAACGAGTCGTTGATCGAACGAGCCCGTGAAATCGTTGATCGGTTAAGGGGCGAAATGATGGTTTTCTACGACGAATCGGGCGCAATCGGCCGCCGCTATCGCCGCCAGGATGAGGTAGGAACGCCGTTTGGGGTAACGGTGGACTTCGACACGATCGGAGAAAATGGCCCAGAGTTGCGTGATACCGTTACGGTGCGACACCGTGACTCGATGGAGCAAGAGCGAATCGCAATCAAAGAACTTCCTGCGTTTTTGAATGAACGACTTCGATAATTCAGAGCATTGCAAATAGCTGGCAAATCGGCTGTTATAAAGTGAATCATGTCCAGTGACCGCAGGCCGTCTGGAAGGAGGATCTTGAGTACCGGATTGCAGAATGAACCGCCGCCGAAAAAGACACCGGCCGGAGTGTGGGTCATCGTCGGGTTGGGCATACTTTTCGCCTTGGGCGCCCTGGGTATTGGGGCTTTCATAGCGGTGAAGAGCCTCAAGGAAAAAGGGGAAAACTCTGAAGCCGCCAATCCATCAGCGTCGGCCAAAGGTTCGGTGGTCCCAGATGCCCAAGCAACGTCGCAGCCGAGCGCGACGGTATCGGCCGAAGCAATCACTTCGGACGCGAAAGAACAAGATCAAACGCGCAAGGAGGTACTGACGCGAATTGACGTGATGAAAAATCTTTCCCAGAAAGAAAAGGATGAGCTTTACGCACAGGTGGAACGAGCCCGAAGCTTTTCCAAGATCGCGGTCATCCCTTTCGATACAGCCAAGGTTAATCCGACGAACTCGCAGGTTGCCGATCTGGTGAAGCGTTTGCAAGAGACTGAAAACAAAAAGCTTTTGAATGATCCAACCGTGGTGCTTTTTTTCGTTGGCTACGCCGATAAACAGGGTGACGAATCAAAAAACCAGGAGATTTCAAGAACCCGGGCCGAGGCCGTGGAAAAAGCACTAACCAAAAGCGCTAAACTCACCAATATCACCCACTCCGTCGGGATGGGTGGCCAAGACTTATTTGATAAGGCAAATCTGGTAAAGAACCGCCTAGTAGAAGTTTGGGCTGTTCAACCATGAGCGACCCGCCTCGAGATCCGAAATCCAGGCAGTCGCGCGGAGATCTCAAAATCTCTCTAACGCCGGCCGGGCTCTTCGTGGTAGCAATGATTGTCTTTTTCTTTGCCGGCGGGATATTCGCTTACGTTCAGCTGCTGACGCGCTCACTGCAGAGCAATCAAGGTCAACCGGCGAACACTCAGAAATCTCCGGCTACCGGATTTTTTTCCATGGAGTCGGCCGTATCGGCAACACCATTCATATCGCCTGCCTCGCCGACGCCGACGGCAACGTCCAAACCAACGGAATCTCCGGCGACACCAACGCCGACCAAACTGTGGAGACGCCCACTCCTACCGCCTCTCCCGAGTTAACTACGCCGTCGCCAACCCCTACCCCGGAAACTCCCTCGCCATCTCCCGCCGCTTCGCCCTCAACCGAGGCGAGCACCGACCAAGCGGCGGAGCCACTACCCAGTGTGACAAAGAATCCTGAGGAGGAACAACGAGTCCGAAAGGAGGTACTCGCTCGTATTGACCTGCTCAAGGAGTTGACGCCGAAAGAGAAGGATTATCTCTACGCGCAAGTTGAACGAGCCCGCGGATTTACCAAGCTAGCCATCATCCCTTTCGTTCGCGCGCGCACCAAGCCTGAGCAGTATCAAATCGACCATATGCTGTCGTATCTGGAGAAACCAGAATTCAAGAAATTGTTCGAAGATCCGACCGTCGTGCTCGTTGTCGCCGCCTACGCCGATAAGCAAGGGAGCGACGAGCAGAATCTACAGATCTCTAAAGAGCGAGCTACGAGTCTCATGAAGATTTTGCAAACCAGGGGCACGTGACGAACACGGTCCGCGCGGTCGGAATGGGCGGACTGGATTTCTTTGATAAAAACGACGCGGAAAAGAATCGGATCGCCGAGATTTGGCTGGTTGCACCATAGACTATCTGATCAACAGCCCTGGTGGCATCGGTTGAGGATGTCCTGACACCGCCTTTTGCCCGACCGGCTCTACCGGTGGTCCAGGATGGGCCCGCCCTACCTGCGTGGGACAAAGCCGCGCTACGGTTGAGTTCCGCTTCCGAGCCCGACAGACTTCCGGGAGGAGAGCAACGCCTCTCCCTGAAGCGCCCTGCCCATTGCCACCGCACGACCGACGTTTCGCTGGATCCGCTCCAAGAATGGATTTGAGCCATCTTCTGCTTCCAGCCATCGGTGCATGCCCCCCCATTCCTCGTTAAGCGTCTTTACCACGTATTCGGAAAAGAATTTTTCAGTTCCGGATAGCAATTCTAATAAGCTCTGATGGGCTAAGCTCTTCCCCAAACGCGAGAAAAGCGCAGCTTCACGCAACTCCAGATAGAGACCGGGAAGCCGCTCCGGATAATCTTCCGCCGCCATTTGTCCAAGCAAATCACCGGTCGCCACCAGTGCTCCGATCAACCATTCCGTACGGGAGCGAAATCCGATCTGTTTCATCTTAGCGCCGAGAGCTGTTGCGCAGATGGCTTGCTGAACAACGCGAATTTCGTCCCTGGCGAAGCCTAACTCGGGCAACAGGTCCCAGGCAAGAAAACAGCTACGACCGACATGGATACTGGTGAACTTGGCGCCCGAACCTTGACGATCATCTTTGGCCTTCAAGTAACCGGAATCGTGCAGTAAAATGGACGCCAGAGCGATCTCCCATTGCCGGTCGCTGAATTGGGCCTCTGGCGACAGTCGATCGTGCGCAGCCAAAAGATGAAGTACCGCTGCGGCACCCTCCATCGTATGATCGAAATCATGGAATGCGGTATCACACGGTCCGAATCCCGGATGGTTCCCGTGAAATAGCTCAAAAGTGAAATCAATGAGCCGGCATGCCGTCCCAGTGAAATTCTCTCTCTCCCCGACGCAAATGCCTCGAACGGTCTCGATCGTCAGATAATAGCTTCGGGGATGAAACATCAGAGACTTGGCACGTTCAAGCCGGGAAGAGCCTCAAGCAACCAAAAAGGCGATCTCAAAAAAGAAGAAGTCTGACGATCTTTTTTCTGCAAAATTGCGAAAAAAGGTATTGCCAATTGTGTCCTGGCGTTTAGTGTGACCCCTGCCAGCTCGATTGGCCCCCAGAATCGTGTTCCCCCTCTGATCGAGCTGGTTTTTCCTTTCACAGGGCAGGCCGCTCTGAATCTTTGTCACGGGACTAAACGCTTCTTGCTTTCGATGAAAAGAGCATGAAGGAGACAGACCGATTCCTTCACCCGATCCCGGCTAACCATCCAAGTGATGCGAAAAGAGGAGGTCGCTAGTCCAAACGGCCGAATTTGAGCCCGATAAAGTGCTTCGGAACCTTGGCGTGCTTTTTCATGGGAGGCATTAATTCCGGCCCCAATTACGCTAACAGCCCCCAGCTCGTCGTTCCAGATCAAGTCAAAACCTAGTGTCGAGAGCTTCGCTTGCAGGCTCGAGATCTGGTGGAGGTTCTCTTTCGAGATCACCAATGTAAGTCCGTCTTGCGGACCCCCAATTGAGGTGACGTGAACCTGCTTACCCGGGCACCCAAAGTCGTCCATCACCGCCAGCAACTTATCCACCTCCCGGCTCTGGATCATCACCACTTGCTCTTCACTGGCCACTCCAACAACCGAGCCCGGTAACCGCGGCGCCGATTTGCGTACGACGGTCCCATCTTGCGAAGGGTCAGGACCGGGAAGAGAGCCCGCGGTCGCCCGCGCGTAAATCGCGATACCTTTCTCTTTGGCAAATTCAACCGCCTGCGCATTCAAGACTCTGGCCCCGGATTCGGCCAGCTCCTGCGTTTCTTCATAAGAGAGGACACCGATTCGTTGTGCGGACGTCACAATCCGCGGATCTCCGGTATAGACGCCGTCCACGTCCGAGCAAATCTCACACCACTCCGCATCCAGGGCCGCCGCCATCGCAACTGCGGTCGTATCGCTTCCTCCTCTTCCTAAAGTCGTGACCTCGCGCCGGTAAGACACTCCCTGATAGCCAGCGATGACCACAATTTTCCGGCGTGCGAGTTCGTCCTGTACCCGAAACGGTCTTACTTCAATGATCCGGGCATCGACATGCCGATCATTGGTGATGATGCCCGACTGGCTCCCGGTAAAGCTGATCGCATCACCTCCCAGTTCTCGAATGGCTATCGAAAGAAGCGCCATGGAAATGCGCTCTCCGGCCGACAACAACATATCGAGTTCTCGACGGTCTGGATTTGCCGAGATCTGCTTGGCCAACCCTAAAAGATCATCGGTCGTATCCCCCATCGCGGAAACCACCACCACCACATCGTGGCCTTGCCGTTTCGTTCGCATGATCCGTTCAGCAACCAGACGCAAACGATTGACGTCGGCAACGCTGCTACCGCCGTACTTCTGGACCACAATAGACATAAAAAAGTGACTGTTTCAGAGCCGGCTCGGGAATAGCAAGCCCGGAATGAGGAAGGCCGGGGAACGGTGATTTAGCGATTGGTGACTGGCGGCTGGGTGGGTAGGACATTTACGACCTATGGGACGAATCAGGCGCCAGACAGACTTCTCACCCGCCTCCGCCGGGCCTACGGCGCGGCAGGCCCTCTCACTGATTACCTCTCATCGATTACCGAGCTAGCGCCGTAGCAGTTTGCCGTTGGCGGTTCGCGGCAAACTGGTCACACGCCTGAAGGTAAACGGAATCTTTCGTCGATCGAGTCTGTCAGCCATTCGCTCCGCCAATCCCGCCATCACTAGTTCGTCTGCCACCAGCTCTGCGGCAAGCAATCCCGTCTTGTCATCGAAAAAGACCCGACTCTCCCTTACGCCCGGTATCGCGTCAATCACCGATTCGACCTCTT
>DASTDH010000623.1:0-5491 GCA_035710445.1 Chthoniobacterales bacterium | reverse complement strand
CGAAGGCGAACTGAAGGATCCTGGTTCCGGGCAACTGGAACTGATCGCGTAGCGCGGAAACATCGGGTGTAATTACTCCCAAGTCCTCGGCAATAAACGGCAGAGTCCCTAACTCCTCCTGGACCGCGCTGAAGAAGGCGGCATCCGGACCGGACAACCACTGTCCGGACTGAGCCGTTTTGCATCCGCCGGTACGTGCCATGCGGCCGCGAACCCGCGAAAATGATCCAGGCGCACGACGTCTACGTGAGTCAGCAGCGCTCGCAAACGATCTATGCACCACCGGTAACCCGTCCGCTGAAGCGCCTCCCAATCATAGACGGGGTTGCCCCACAGTCGCCCTTGGGCACTGAAATAGTCGGGCGGAACACCACCAACAAATCGCGGCCGGTGATGTTCATCTAGCAGAAACAGTTCTGGGTTGGCCCACACGTCGCTCGAGTCAGGCGAAACGAAAAAGGGGAGGTCACCGATCAGGTGCACGCCCCTGGCGCGAGCATGGTCCCTCAGCCGTTTGCCCTGGCGGAAAAGCAGGAACTGGGCGAAGCGAAACTGGTCGACCGGTTCCGCCAGGTCACGCCGCGCTCGGGCCAGGGCCGCCGGCTCACGGCGGACCAGTTCTTCCGGCCACTCGAGGTAGCAAACCCCGCCCTGCCTGGCCTTCAGTGCTCGAAACAAAGCGTAGTCGTCCAACCAATGCGCCTGGTCGATGCAAAACTGGTCATAGTCGAGGCGCAAAGCTGAGCGCGGCGAGGCCCTGAAGGCGCTCCAGGCTTTTTCAAACAACTTGTACTTGAACGGGATGACCACTTCATAATCCACCGCGTTTTGCCGGAACGAACGTCCCTCGTCACAATCGCCGGCTCGCAAGAGTCCTTCCTCGATCAGGCAGTCAGGGCTGATGATCAGTCCGTTGCCCGCGAAAGAAGACAGAGATTGGTAAGGCGAATTACCGTAACCCGTAGGACCGAGCGGAAGCGCCTGCCACCAGCTCTGGCCCGCTGCGTGGAGGCGGTCCACCATCGCGAGTGCGGCCGGACCCACATCGCCAATACCGTAAGGCGAAGGTAACGACGTAATGTGCACCAGCACGCCCGAGGCCCGGTAGTGCGGCGCGAACGGGATAAGGCCCTCTGTACGGCTGGCATCGCTCATTTTTGTCCTTCAGCTGGTTCGCTGCGCGGAACAGTTGAGTTCAGCGCGTTGTTCACGATCTCCTGGGCTTCGTCCAAAATCGTTTTCAAGTGCGCCTGGTCCTTGAAGCTCTCCGCGTAAATCTTATAGATGTTCTCCGTGCCGGACGGGCGGGCCGCAAACCAGCCGTTCGCAGCAACGACCTTCAAACCACCAATTGGGGCGTTGTTACCCGGCGCACGGGTCAGCTTGGCGGTGATCGCCTCTCCGGCCAGTGTTGACTCCTTGACGGCCTCGGGCGAAAGCTTCTCGAGGCTTTCCTTCTGCCGGGGCGTCGCCGGCGCATCGATGCGCGTGTAGGACGGCGTACCGAATTCCGCCGCCAGTTCACCGAAGTGTTCGCCCGGGTCTTTGCCTGTGCGCGCGGTAATCTCGGCCGCGAGCAGATCCATGATTGGGCCATCCTTGTCGGTTGTCCATACGGTGCCGTCCTGCCGCAGGAAACTCGCTCCTGCGCTCTCCTCGCCTCCAAAGCAGAACGAGCCGTCGAACAGCCCGGGCGCGAACCACTTGAATCCCACCGGCACCTCACACAGCCGCCGGCCGAGCTTCTGTACCACGCGGTCGATCAGGCTGCTGCTGACCAGCGTTTTACCTACCGCCGCGCTGGTTGCCCAGCCCGGACGATGGGTGAGCAAATAACGAATGGCCACTGCCAGATAATGGTTGGGGTTCATCAATCCGACGGAGGGGGTGACGATCCCATGCCGGTCGGAATCCGGGTCGTTAGCAAAGGCCAAGCGGTACCGATCTTTAAGCTCGACGAGCCGGGCCATTGCGTACGGGCTGGAGCAGTCCATACGAATTTTGCCATCGTGATCAACCGTCATGAACGAGAACGTCGCATCCAACTTCGGGTTGACGATGCTGATATCCAACTTGTAAATGGAGTTGATCGGCTCCCAGTACGGCAGAGACGCGCCGCCCAGCGGATCCACAGCCAGCTTGAGATCGGCTGCGCGGATGGCATCAAGGTCCACAACATTCCGCAGGTCCTCGACGTAAGGTATGACAAAGTCTTCCTGGTGCGTGGTTGATGCCGCGATGGCCTTGGCAAACGGCACGCGTTTTACGCCGTCGTTGCGCTTCCGGAGCAACTCGTTCGCCCGATCCTGTACCCAGCGCGTCACGTCGGTATCCGCCGGTCCACCGTTTGGTGGGTTGTACTTGAAGCCACCGTCTTCAGGCGGGTTGTGCGATGGCGTAATGACAATGCCGTCGGCCAAATGCTCCTTGCGACCGCGGTTATATACCAGAATTGCATGCGAAATCACTGGTGTCGGAGTGACACCGTCATCACGCTGGATAAATGTTTCCACCTCGTTAGCCGCGAGGACTTCCAGTGCGGTCCGCTGCGCCGGACTGGACAACCCGTGAGTATCCTTACCCATATAGAGCGGCCCGTCGATCCCTCGACTACGCCGGCAATCACAAATAGCTTGCGTAATGGCCAGAATATGAGCCTCCGTGAACGTGGCGCGCAGGGAAGAGCCGCGGTGCCCGCTGGTTCCGAAACTGACCAGCTGGTCGGGATCTTCAATATTGGGCCGGCGCTCGTAATATTCCCGTTCCAGGCGGGCCAGATCTACCAGCATGTTCTTGGGAGCAGGCTTGCCTGCCAGTGTGGAGATTTTCATAAATTGTTCCTTTCAGTGCCGAGTGAGTTTCCAGAATTCGCGGGCGATCTCCCAATCTTCCTGGCAATCTTCGCCTAGGTTCCTGCCCGAGAGCGCAGCTCTTCGCTCATATAAGCGCGATTACCCAATTCCTGCAGTAAGGGACCGTGTAGGTCAAACTTAACAATGCTCACCGCGCCAGCTAACATATCGATGCGATCGCGATAACGCCCCAGATCGATGCCCAGCAGGTCACAGAGAATAATTCGGATCGTTGCTTTGTGAGAAACAACCAAGACATTACCGGTCGCATACTTTTTTTGAATCTCCGCGATCACCAGCGACGCTCGACTGGCAATCTCTACCGACGTTTCTCCTCCAGTAGGCGGATTCCAGGCAGGTTCAGCCAGCCAATGAATATAATCGTCCCAATAATGTTCTTTCACAAAGTCGACACTCTTATCTTCCCACTTCCCGTAGTGGATTTCTTCGAGTCCGGATCGCAGTTGCATCTCCAAGCCGAGAGCGTCACACAAAGGTTGTGCGGTTGCGATAGTGCGTTTCATTGGGCTAACATAAACGGCGGTCCATGGCACTGAACGGTAGGCATCGGCAAACGCTTTCGCCATCCGGCCACCCTCAGACGTTAGTTCGGTGTCCAGCTCTCCGCAGTACGCGCCGGTCTTACTGTAGGCCGTCTCTCCATGCCGCAGAAAATATAGTGTTAAGCTCAAAATCAACTCTCCCAAACAGACTTGTTAACTAAGGACTCGTTGCAATCCCCGCTTTCCAGCGAAGTCGCCCTAAACATATTGTTCTAGTTCAACCTTCACCGGCTTGGCATTCCAGATCTTCTCGCAGTACTCCCGAATCGCCCGATCAGACGAAAACTTACCCATACGCGCGGTATTGCGAATGGACATCCGGGTCCAGTTGGCTCCATCCTTATAAGCCTGACTGATCTGTTCCTGGGATTTTACATAGGCTTGGTAATCCGCGAAAACCAGGTACGGGTCGTATTTCAGTAAAGAGTCTACCAGCGGCTTAAACAAGTTAGTATCGCCCCGAGAAAAGTGGCCGGAATTGATCTGGTCAATCGCCTCTCGCAGATGGGGGTTAGATTCGTAGTAATCCCACGGATGGTAACCGGCAGCTTTTTTCGCTCGGACTTCTTCCGTGGTTAATCCAAACAAGAAAAAGTTGTCTTCGCCAACTGCTTGGCGGATTTCAATGTTGGCACCGTCCAATGTCCCGATCGTCAAGGCCCCATTCAGGGCAAATTTCATATTGCTCGTACCGGAAGCTTCGTAGCCGGCCGTGGAAATTTGTTCGGACAGGTCTCCCGCGGGATAGATCCATTGCGCCTGCTTGACGTTGTAGTTGGGTAAGAACACTACCTTGAGGCGATCGCCTACATCCGGATCGTTGTTCAAGACTTCTCCCACCGAGTTAATCAACTTAATGATCAGCTTGGCCATGAAGTAGCCGGGAGCGGCTTTGCCGCCAAAAATGAACGTACGGGGCACGATCTCGGTATCGCGATCGTGCTTAAGGCGATTGTACAGCGTGATGATGTGCAGCACATTCAGATGTTGCCGCTTATATTCATGCAATCGTTTCACCTGCACATCAAAGATGGATTCCGGATTCACGGCGATACCGGTCTGCGCGTGAATGTAAGCAGCTAGGTCCTGCTTATTTTCCTGCTTAACTTTTTGAAACTCGCTACGGAATCCTGAGTCTTCCACAAACGCTTCCAGCTTGCGGAGATCATCCAACTGTTTGATCCAGCTATCACCAATCGTCCGGGTCACCAGGCTGGAGAGTCGAGGATTGTTCGCTACCACGAATCGGCGCGGAGTAACGCCGTTAGTAATGTTGAGAAATTTCTCGGGCCAGAGCTCAAAGAAGTCGTGCAGGGTTGTCTCCTTGAGAAGCTGGGAATGCAGTTCGGCCACTCCATTGACTTTATGGCTGCCCACCGTGGCCAGATAAGCCATGCGGACATATCTTTCACCCCTTTCATCAATCAGCGACATTCGGGCGATGCGGGCTGGGTCGTCGGAAAATTTAAAGCCCACCTGATCCAGGAAACGCCGATTGATCTCGTAAATAATCTCGAGGTGCCGGGGCAAGAGGCTGCCAAACAAGTTGATTGGCCACTTCTCCAGAGCTTCCGGTAGTAATGTGTGATTGGTGTAGGCAAACGTTTTCTCGGTAATGGCCCAAGCCGCATCCCAGCTCATCCGATGCTCATCCACTAGCAGCCGCATGAGTTCGGCCACCCCAATCGATGGATGGGTGTCATTGAGTTGGACTGCAAATGCTTCGTGGAAATCGGTCAGGTTCTTTCCTCGGCGCAGGTGAATACGGATCATGTCCTGCAAGGAGCAGGAAACGAAGAAATATTGTTGCTCCAGACGCAATTGCTTCCCTTGAATGGGTTCATCGTTCGGATAAAGAACTTTCGTGATATTCTCCGTCACCACCTTGTCGTGGACCGCCCCGTAGTAGTCACCCACATTGAACTCCTGAAAACTGAAGGATTCGCGAGCCTCCGCTTTCCACAGACGGAGCGTATTCGCTGTATTTACGCCGTAGCCAAGGATAGTCATATCGCAGGGAACGCCGTTAACTACTTGGGCAGGAATCCAGCGGACCCGGTAGGAACCTTGCTCGTC
>DASTDH010000622.1:0-5733 GCA_035710445.1 Chthoniobacterales bacterium | reverse complement strand
GCGAAGCCCATCGTGAAGCCGACGGATAGATCAATTCCGCCCGAGATCACGACAAGCGTTTGTCCCAACGCAAGCAAAAGCGGGCCGACTGCAAATACTGCGATCGATTGTGCGTTAAAAGGGTTTAGAACAAAGGTGGTGTGGTAGGCGAAGTGCGCCCACACTTCGAACCCGACAATCAGAACGATCAGAAAGATCCAGGCGCGCGCCGATGCCAACCAATACCGGAACGCTCCAGTCCAGCTGACGCGTTCGGCATCGGTTTCTTGAAGTGGGATTGAGTTCACTTAGGGGTCAGCTTCTTCTAATCGGGCGCAAAATTCCACTGCAGCAAGAGCGAGAGATCAATCTCTCGCCCCATCATCAAGATTTGCGCGCTCCAATTCGGCTCGATCGGCCCGTCGTATCCGACTAATCCGAGTAGATAAACTTCTTCACTTTCGGATCATCGATGTTGCTCTTATCGATGACAGTGAACCCAGTTCCGATCAGAGGTGGAACCGATTGCCCGGTGAGATGCGCGTAGGCGGTCATTACACCATAAAAGCCGATCTCCGCCGGATGCTGGGCAATCGCAATATCAATGTTTCCTGCCTTGATATCGTCGATCATCGACGTAGGGGCATCGAAGGCGACGACTCTGACCTTTCCCTTGGCATTGGCTTGTTTGACCCCGTTAGCGGCTCCGGTGGCAGAGAAAAGATTCGCTCCAAAGACTCCAGCGAGGTCAGGAGTACGTGCATACATCGCTTGAAATTGGGAAGCGGCCTTGTTGGCGTCGTCATCGTTGAACTGGGTTTCGAGCACCGTAATGTTCGGGTGCTTTTTCATTTCCTGCTTGAACCCTTGCTCACGTTGATCGGTGGTCGAGATGTTCGGCTTTACATTGGAGACATAAACCTTGCCCTTGTCGCCGATTGCTTTGGCCAACGCTTTTGCAGCAATTTCGCCCCCCAAAATGTTGTCCGACGCGATATAAGAGAGCGGAAAATCGGCATCGCCGGTACCGGTCTGGTAATGTCCGTCACCGATGAAGGTATCGACTGTGATTACTGGAATGCCGCTGTCGACCGCTTTCTTGAGTGGACCCACCAGCTGGCCCTTATCGGTCGGAGCGATGAGTATTGCATCTGGTTTCCGTCCGATAATCGCATTGAGCACCGGTACTTGCTGCACCGGATTAAATTCGGGTGCACCTTGAAAAACCAACTCGGCGCCAAGCGCATCGGCCGCTGCCTGCGCTCCCTTGTGCATCGTGATATAGAACGCGTCGGTAGTAAGACCGGGGATGAGCGCGATCGTGAATTTCTTCTTTTCTTGTGCTTGCGCCCGATCTGCGAGCGGCATCAAAAGAGCAGTGACGCCGAGAAGAAATGCGACCGGCGATAACCACCGCTGAAGGGGAGTGAGAGTGGAATCATTCATAGCTGGGGGATTGACTTTGGATTAGCTTATTTCCTCAGCTCGCGCCGAAACAACTCTGATTTTGGGATCAGCCGCTCCGGACTATCGTTTTGCCGCTGCTAATCTTGCTAGGAACTAAGTTCAGGACGCCAACGTTAGCGACTATCAGAAACGCAACGGCTTGCTGAAGACCTCAGAGGAATATTCCAACAATCGAAATGTTGCAATGAAGAGAAAAGAAAATGCGGACCGCGGATTGCGGAATGGAGAGCGACACCGAAATACCCGAGGCGCCGATGGATTCGTCCCGAAGGGACGCGGCGATAGTAGCCCAGCACTTCAGTGCTGGGAGCGCACGATAAAAACGTGCTCGTCCCGGAGGGACGATAGAATGATCCGATCAGGGCACCAGATTGGTTTGGATAGGCGCAGGCGATGTTCTATCGTCCCTGGCGGGACGCTCTGTCTATAAAAAACTAACCCACCACTGAAGTGGTGGGCTACTTTCTTTGCGTCACTCCGCGGCGCGTCTCCGCTAAACCTGCATCTAGGGTACAATTCTCTATTGCCGGTTGGCTAGCCTGACGCGAAAGCGAGCCGGGGACATCTCAGTTCGTACTTCCCCGCCAGCGCGCCAAGGATTGCTCATGCAGATGCCCTTTAGTCAATTTCCGGAGCAAGCCGTATTTCGGGCTGAAGATGTAAGCAATGAAAAAGCAGAGACCGAGGACAAGCACGATACAGGCACCGGCCGGGAGGTCGGTCACAGCGGAGACCACCAGTCCCAGTCCGGAGCCAAACGCACCGAGAAAACCACTGGCCCAAAAGAGCACCGAAAACGAATCAACAAATAAATAAATAGTCGCCGCCGGGGCAATGAGCGTGCCAAGAGCCAGGATAATTCCAACTGCTTGCAACGAGGAAGTCATCGCCAATACCAGAATTCCCATAAGGACATATTTCAGGGTACGAACCGGGACGCCTTGAGTGGCTGCGACCGACGGCTCGAAAAGCATAAGCAGAAAAGGCCTTTGGAGCAGGACGAGAGTGGGCAATAATACGCAGCTTACTCCATAGATCAGAATAAGATCGGCGTCGCTCAGCCCGAGGATATTGCCGAAGAGATAGTCGGAGATGGCTATGTGGGTCGGTGAGAACTTCAAGAGCGCTTGTCCCAACGAAAACGCGCAGGCAAAAAGCAAACCAAGCGCGGTGTCTTCCTTAATCCGTGAACTGTTGGAAATAATCTGAGTGCCGAATGCAACCAAAGCGGCGGCGACAATTGCACCCACAAATAGCGTAGAAGGTGCTGCCCCAAACAGTATAAGAGCGATCGCCAGGCCAGGGAGTAACGAGTGCGAAATCGCGTCCGCCATCAAGGAAAGCCGGCGAATGACGATGAAGACGCTCAAAATGCCGTTGGTAAAACCGATCAACACCGCCCCGAAAAGCGCTCGTTGAATCTGCGGTTCTTGCAGGGCTCGGAGAAACCACTCAGAGTTCACGTTGGTTGCCCGGAAAAAGTTTCGGTTCCAAATGTGCGGACACGATTCTCGTCATTAAAAATCACCGCGGTGGGTCCGTAGGCAACAAGTTCGCCATTCAGGAAAATGACCTCATCAAAGAGATCGGGAACCATTCGCAGATCATGATGAGAGACGATAACGAGATTCCCGCCGCGGGCGAGTTCATGAAGGATCTCTGCCAAAAGGTCCTGTGATGGTTTATCCAATCCGGTAAATGGTTCGTCCAACAAGAATACATGCGCGTTCTGGGCCAATGATCGCGCAAGGAAAACCCGCTGCTGCTGACCTCCGGAAAGAGCGCTGATCTGCCGGTCCGCCAATTCACTCAATTTCATTGCACTCAATGCTTCGTCTACCGCCCTCTGGTCTTTCTCTCCGAATGGCTTCCACCAGCTTAATGCGGGGTAGCGACCCATCTCGACCAGACCACGAACAGTCGTCGGGAAATCCCAATCAATCGCCGAACGCTGAGGCAAATAGGCCACATAAGCCCCGTGACTCGCGCTTCCGTCGTGTCCACCTATCTCGATCGAACCGGTCTCCAGTGGAATCAGTCCGGCGACCGCCTTCAAAAGCGAAGTCTTGCCTGCCCCGTTAGGCCCCAATAGGCCGACTCGTCTCCCGCAATGAAGTTCGAGGGTGACGTGATGCACGGCCGGAACCCGTCGATAGCTGACCGTCAGGTTCTTGATCCGTAGCACATGCGGCGGCTCGCCGCTCATCGGGCTACTGGGTTTCTTCTCTAATTGTGATTGTATCGCTGACTTTTCCATCTCCCCAAAGAGTTTGCGAGAGCGAAGGTTGATCGGCCGGAGTGACTGTAAGTTGGAGAGCGGCCATCCCAGGATTGGCCCAACGCGCCGAGATTGTCAGATCCACTCCTTCCGGCGGAAATGGAATTTGGACCGTCTTGGTCTCAGTCGCTCGCTGCGCGGTCCCTGCCCAGAGCGGTTTCCCCAGAAATTGAATTTCAAAAGTAAACGGGACGGTCGAGGAAAGCAGTTTTAATTCGACCGGTTTCGGGTTGGAATTCGTGACATCCGGATTGGGCGGCGGGGTTTCGGCTCGCGGCGCCGAAGTCAGATAACGCAATGGAATGGCCAGCAACACGAGTGCAAACACTAGCCCAAGGAGCTGTACCAGTGGCGAACCTCTCATTTCAGCGCATCAACGATTGTAGCCACGTTGTGCTTGATCATTCCCTCATAAGTGCCACCATCTCCCGCTCCAAGGCCGTCGGCGTAGAGTGTCCCACCAATCTTGGCTCCGCTTTCGCGAGTAATTTCGACACTCACTTTCGGGTTCAGAGCATTCTCCAGAAAAATCGCCTTTACATGCTGTTTTCGGATCCGATCAACCAGATCGGAGACGTGACGGAGCGACGGTTCGTCCTCTGTACTCAGCCCTTCGATCGAGTAGATTTTGAATCCGTACTCTTTGGCAAAGTATTGAAACGCGTCATGGGAAGTTACCAGTTTTCGTTGGTCACGCGGTAGCTCGGCAATCTTCTGCTTCGCCCAGGCGTTGAGCTGTTGCAGCTGATCGGCGTAGGATTGGGCATTGGCACGGTACTCGTCCGCGTGCGCCGGATCGAGCTTGATCAATTCGTCCCGCACGATGAACGTCGCTTTTTCGACGTTGGGAACACTGTTCCACCAATGCGGGTCCTCAATGAAACCGCCCTTGGCTGCTTTGTCGTCTTCTCCGGCTTGCATTTTCAGGCTGGGTAATTTGTCGCCGACCGGCAGCACGTCTGCCTTGGTGGCATCGCGTAAATTATTGAAATAGCGCTCTAGATTCTTTCCGGAGGTGAGAATTAACCTCGCCCCGCTTACTGTTTGTAGATCGCTGGGGCTGAGCTGAAATTCGTGCGGATCTTGTCCGGGTTGGATCAAGCCGGTGACAGCCACTTCCTGTCCGCCCACCTTCTGGGCAATTTCGGTGAGGATCGTGGAAAAACTGGCGATTGCTAGTTTATCCTGAGCGTGGGCGCTACCGAAGGCAACGCTGAAAAAGAGAACTGCGCTCACCCGAAGCGAGTGAAACTTCATGGCGGAAGTTGATTTATTTGCAATCTGTTTGCAACAACAAAGCAGCCAGATGATTGCGAAATTGAGTGGTGCGGTCGCCAGCCGATTCAATTGGGCGATCGCGGCCCATGGCAGCAGCCTGAAAATAGACATAGCCGATCTGGAGTCGGGCTGCTGATGACATCCACGCAGCCAAGACGCACAAAGATTTGAGTTTACCGGCAGGTCGTTCTAGAGTCGCGGGCTGTGAAACTTTCGAAACGGGGCGAATACGCCCTTCGGGCATTGATCGACTTTGGACTGGCTCAAGCAATGGGAAGGCCGCTGCTGCAGGTGAACGAGCTCGCATCAAAGGAGGATCTGCCGGTGAAGTTTCTTGAACAGATTCTAATGCAACTCAAGGCGGCCGGTTATCTGGAAAGCAGACGGGGAAAACATGGCGGCTATTTGCTGGCACGGCCCCCAGAAGACATTCAGATCGGACAAGTGGTCCGCCTGATCGATGGACCGTTAGCTCCAATTCGATGCGTAAGCCAGGTCGCCTACGAACGCTGCACATGTCCCGATGAAGAACATTGCGGTCTGCGGATGGTCATGCTGGATGTACGCAACGCGATCTCCAATATTCTCGATCGCTTTTCGCTGGCGGACGTCGTGGAGGTTACTCTGCGGAAAATGCGTCGCAATAATGTGCCGTTGCCATTTGCAGCTGATTCGATCGGGACGGCTCGATCGAAGGCTGATGGCGGTTTAGTCGGCCCTCGAGTCAACGG
>DASTDH010000621.1:0-4129 GCA_035710445.1 Chthoniobacterales bacterium | reverse complement strand
ATCGATGCAGTACCGGGCGCGGCAGCTATTTTTCGTTGTGACGCTGCTAGCCGTGATGGTGCGGCTCACGGCAGCGTTGAGTCCGGACTCATTCCTGTTCATAATCATTGGCGACCGGACCGGCGAGGCGCAGCCGGGCGTCTATGAACAGGTGTGGCAGGAGGCTGTGGCGGACCGGCCGGCGTTTGTGGTGAGTGTCGGTGACACGATCGAGGGCTTGAACGACGCAACCGCCGAGACACAGTGGTCTATTGTGGAGCAGCTTCTAGCGCCTTACCGGCGATATCCGCTCTATCTCGCTCCCGGAAACCACGACATCTGGTCGGAGAGGTCCGGCAGACTGTTCCGGAAGTATGCGCGTCATAAGCCGCACTACAGCTTCGACTACGGGCAGGCGCATTTTACGATTCTTGATAACAGTCGCTCGGACGAGTTTTCGGCAGGCGAGTTGACTTTCCTTGAGAGGGATTTGCAGGCGCATGTGGCACAGCCTGTCAAATTCATTGTCTCGCACCGGCCTTCCTGGCTGATGCACGCGGTGCTTGCGAATCGGAACTTTGCGGTGCATCGGCTCGCAAAGAAGTATGGCGCGCAGTATGTGATTGCGGGTCACGTTCACCAGATGCTGCATGTCGACCTCGATGGCGTGACGTACGTCTCGATGGCGAGTTCAGGCGGACACCTCCGCGCATCGCGGAAGTACGAAGACGGTTGGTTCTTCGGATACACGGTGGTGGAGGTGCGGGAAAAGGCTGTCAGATTTCACGTCAAGGAACTGAAGCCGCCACATGGTGGAGGCCGCGTGACGAGACTGAAGGACTGGGGTGTGGCGGGGTTGGTCAATAAAGGTAAGGCGGCGCCTTTAGCCGCGAAATAGACCGCGGAACATGAGGATGTCGCCATTCAACTGCGCTTCCACGCCGCCCCGCGCCGCCACCAACAGGTAAGCCTTGCCGTGGCCTTCGGACACGACCTGCACGGCAGCGGCGGTTGTCGCAGCGCTAGCCTGAAGAGTGCCAAGGAGATCACGCATGACCCCTGGGTCGTCCTGCGTAGGGTCTCGCGCGATAAGATCGAGAGCGTGTCCAACTCGAGGCGTGGAACACGAACTGAGCGAAGGATTGAGAGCGATGAAAACGAACGATCAAATGGAACCAAACATATTCGTCATCTTCGGCGGAGCAGGCGACCTGACCTGGCGGAAGTTGATGCCGGCCCTGTTTGACCTTTCCCAGAGCCATAGTATTCCGGTCCATTTTGCGATTATCGCGGTGGACCGCGTCGAACTCGGCCAGGACACCCTACGCAAGCGTCTGCATGAGGGGATCAAGAAGTTCGCCCGTAGCGGGAAAACCGCAGTCAAGGAGTGGAACGAGTTCTCCCGGCATATCCGCTACTTGCAGGGCGATTTCAAAAACCACGCAACCTATACGGAACTCAGCCGCCAGTGCGCAAGCCTGGAGAAAGAGTGGGGATCCAAAGCTCAGCGCATTTTTTACATGGCCACGCCACCCTCCCTGTTTGGTGAAATCCCGCGATTCCTCGGTCACGCGAACCTGGCGGCCGACCGGGAACGGTCGCGAATCGTCATCGAGAAGCCTATCGGGTATGACCTGGAGTCGGCATTGGCGTTGAACCGCACACTTACCAGAGTCTTTCAAGAATCCCAAATCTTTCGCATCGACCATTACCTGGGCAAAGAGACGGTGCAGAACATTCTGGCGTTCCGTTTTGCCAATCCGCTGTTCGAGCCGATCTGGAACCGGCGCTATGTAGACTACGTGGCCATCACTGTCGCCGAACAGGTGGGCGTGGAACATCGCGGCGGCTATTATGATGGGGCCGGCGCACTGCGCGACATGGTGCAGAATCACCTGTTGCAACTGCTCTGTCTGGTAGCGATGGAACCGATGGTCTCGTTCCAAGCAGATGAGATTCGGAACAAGAAAGTGGATGTGCTGCACGCGGTGCGGCCCATTCCATATGACTCGGTGCATCAATTCACGGTTCGCGGACAGTACGACAAGGGTTGGATCGACGGCAAGAAGGTGCGCGCTTATCGCGCAGAAGACGGCGTACCGGGCGATTCATATACGGAGACGTTTGCGGCGTTGCGGCTGTACGTGGACAACTGGCGGTGGCAGGATGTGCCATTCTATCTTCGTACCGGCAAACGCCTCCCTCGCCAGGTTTCAGAAATCGCCATTCAGTTCCGCGCGGTTCCACATCAATCGTTTCCAGCCGAGGCGACCCTCGACTGGCAACCGTCGTGCCTGGTTATGTCGATCCAGCCCGACGAAGGCATCGTGTTGCGCTTTCAGGCAAAACACCCTGGGCCGAAGATGGTCTTGCAGCCAGTGGACATGCGGTTTAACTACAGCGAGAGTTTCTCCACGCCATCGCCGGAGGCCTATGTGACATTGCTCTGGGACGTGATCAACAACGACGCCACGCTATTCATGCGCGCCGACCAGGTGGAGGCAGCATGGCGGTTATTGATGCCCGTGCTCGACGCATGGAAGGCCAGTCCTCCCAACGATTTTCCGAATTACGCCAGTGGCACTTGGGGCCCAGATGCCACGCAAGGTCTTCTGGTTCGACAGGGGCACAGTTGGCCGGCCCCCGTGGAGTTAGCCGGACGCCGCAAATGAAAAACCCAAGATTAGGCCTTAAGAAGATGACACAACTGCCGCGAGCTCGGACTCGCTCAAGAAAACTCCGCGCCGCGCATTGTCCATGGAGATGCTCCCGTAAGTCGTAATCGGGAGGGCGGGCCGTAGTTCTCGATTACCGATAGGTAGGCGCCAAGGGAGCAGGGCTAGTCGATTGCGCGTTGTGATATCGTGAAGATGTTGTGAAGTGGATGAGGATTGAAGGCGTGCGGCTCGTCCATTTATGGATCAATCCTTGCGGGACAGTTAAGTAGCGGAAAACGCAGGAACGCGGGAGTAATTCAGTGGTAGAACGCCAGCTTCCTGAGTATCCTCAATAGGATCAACTATTTTCCAGCCTTACTGTCCAGTTTACTGTCCGACTTTTGACTCTCCTTTCGAAACCATGGTATTTGGATTGTGCCATGGGACGCGTCAACATCGTAAAGCAGATTAAAGTCGATGGCAAATGGATCTTGCGATCGATTCCCAAGAAGAAATCTGGACACTACGATTGGGCAGCCCTGCCAGATGGAGACTACTTTGTCGAGTGGCGCGAGGGGGGACGGCGTCGGCGTCAGCCGGCAGGCAACACTGCCGCGCAAGCGATGGAGAAGCAGCGGCGAAAGCGGCACGAGCTCGAAGCCCATTCGTTAGGATTAGCCCTGCGGAATGAAATCTCGGAGGTCGTCCCGGCCGCTGAGTCGCCCTCAGTTCAGAAGTTAATCGACCGATACCTGGACCAGATCAAGACTCTGAAAAAGCCGAATACGCACCGGAAGTACGACGCCGTCCTGACAAGATTCGCCAAAGTCTTCGATCGACGCACTCTGGATTCGATCTCGACAGAGGAGTTGAACGACTACGTCGTCGCATTGATGAAGTCCGGGATGTCGGCGAACACAGTTCTCCACAACGTCGTGATTATCGCCCAATTCTGTAAGCGGAACGAAAGGCCTGGCCTGACCCGGCTGCTCCACCTCCCAGAGAGAATACTGCCATTGCCGCTTGAGTACACCGAGGAAGAACTGGCAGCCTTCTTCGAAGTCACCACCGATCGCGAGAGGGAGCTATTCTCCACCTTCCTTCTGACCGGATTCCGCGAGCAGGAGGTCGTGTTCCTCTTCTGGAGCGACATCAATCTTAAGCTCAGGACGATTCGGGTGACCTCGAAGCCCAATCTCGGATTCTCACCGAAGCGCTGGGAAGAGAGAGAAATACCAATCCCTGTCCAGTTGGCCGAGTTGCTCGAAAAGCGTCCGCACCTTCATAGTGAGCGGTTCATTTTCCCCTCACCAACTGGCAAGCGGGAGCACAACATGTTGCTCAAATGCAAGGCGATCGCGGAGCGCGCGGGACTAGACTCCGCAAAGTTCGATTTGAAGACATTCCGCTCGACCTACGCCACGCGCATGCTGCGTTCCGGCTTCGATGTGCGAACGGTTCAGCACTGGATGGGGCACAAATCGTTGGAGACG
>DASTDH010000620.1:0-6358 GCA_035710445.1 Chthoniobacterales bacterium | reverse complement strand
GTCTCGGACCGAAACTTATCAACCACCTTTCCGATGTTCTTACCGTGACACATAACGGTGTCGCCAACCTCTATGTCGCCCGCGCTCATTTCTCCGCTCCCATCAAGAGCTTAGCGCAGAATGTCTCAGTTGACGTGCTCGACCGCAAAGGGCGAACGCCGCCGTTCCATTCGACGGTAGGATTTATTTCCTGCGGTGCATGTACCACTATTAAATTACGTTGTTTATAGGCATTTTGACGTATGGCGGTGCACCGCCGCTTACCCAAACCGCCGGCATCGGCAGTCTCGAAATCGACCGTGCTGGTAGACATCGAAGGCAAGCGCGTCAAATTCATAGGGCGAATCGAGATACATAAAGGCAAGCCGGAATTCGGATCAATGCGGCAGCGCAAATCGAGTACCCGGCCCATTGGCACCGCCGCCGCCGGCGCAGCTTATCCAGCCTGGTGTGCCAAAAAATCGCGCTTCGCTAGATGCAGCCTTTTTGACAAAGGGAGAACAGAGTATACTACCGACGGCTCCTCGGAGAGCCAGGGAAATCGCAATGAACCCTCCTGGAGGCCTCGGAGAATGGCTATGGCGATCAACCAAGAGCTCAGCAGCGTCGTTGAGGACCGAGTTGTCAAAAACTGTCGGGAAGGCCCTAGCGAAGTGGAGATCGCCTTTCAGGATGGCTCCACGATGAAGGTTAAGGTTATGGAGTCCAACAGCCCACCTTTACGAGAAGGTTCCCAGATCCGCCGGGTCTATGAGGACGGCACGGAGTTCGTGATCGACTGTGAGGATGGTACGACACTCTCCCTTCAATTGATAGAGCCGGGAAACTCGGTCTCGGTCCGAGATAAGAACGGCGCAGTTGAGTATCGGGGATGATCGACTGATGGTCCATCAGGGTTTGGGGCCGCTGGCTTGCGAAATCCTTCATGAGGATCAAAGATTCAATAGCCTTTATCAGAAAGCGAGGGTTACCTGCCGCGTCACTCTCTCTTAGCAAAGAGGTAGTCGGTATCCACGTCCTTCTGATCCGCTCGCTTTTTGGCGGCGGTATTCGGCGTAGGTTGCTTCTGCGCGTTTCGCGAGTGAAGTGGACTTCTGCTCCTTTGCGATTCTGATGGATTCGCAGAAAGAAGCCTCAATTTGCGTTTCGTCAGCATTGATAGCCGCAAGAAGCACCCCGCGGAGCCGGTGCAGCTCGGCACACCACCAGCGTGCTTCAGACCTTTCGGCGAGCCTCTCCGCCTCTCGTATTGTTTCAAGAGCGTCCACGCTACGATCCGCAAGGTGCAAAGCTTCGGCCTTTAGTGATAGCAAATATGGCAGATCGATTACCGAACGGTTTCTCCGATAAATTTCTATACCGTCCTCGATTTGGGCGATGCCTTCAGTGATGTGACCCAAAGCGCTATGCGCCCAACCGTGGAGTACAGTCCCTAGAGCCAGCCAATGCGCAAAATTCTGAATTGTTGACAATTCAATTAACTCTGATGCTACGCGTTCCACGTCGACTGGGTCATGCTGAAGGTTGCCGGCAAGCGCTGCGTGATAAAGCGCCAAGGCTCGTGCACTTGAATCATTCAGCTCTCTTGTAAGTGAAATCACTTGGGCGATGCCCGCTTGGCAAGAGGCGATATCTCCGAAATACCATTCGGATAACGCCGCTTCGCATAGACAAACAACGACATGCGACTCGAGTTCTCCCACATGAGACTGTACACTACCGGAGCGCCAAATTTGAACACCGCGCATCGTGTATTGGCGGGCAGTCGCGAAATCGCCCAAATAGTAGTGCGTGGCTGCCAAGACGTTGTAGGCTCCTATCATTAGCGCCGCATCGTTCTGCTCCTGCGCCAGTGAGTAGACCCGTTCGCCGATCGGTATGGTTGCCCTCAGCTTGCCAATGAATGACGAATACCGCCATTGGCCTATCAGGGCCCTATACAGGATTAGAGGATGATTAACGGAACTACACAAGGATCCTAAACGCTCATTACAAATGTATGCCTCCGATGATGCGTACCCACGCGTCGCCGCTAGATAGAGGGCGGCCTCCATCAGGATGAAGAGCTGGTCTTCCGCGGTGAGACTTTGCCCCTCGATGCCTGCGTGCACGGGTGAATCCCAGCGTTCGTATTCGAAAAAATGAAGTAGAACTATCAGCAGTGCTGCTCTGGCTCCGAGGACTTTCGCTGCGAAGCAGGTATCCCCGCGCTGGATCCGCGAAATGTACACTTCATGCAAGGCCTCACGAAATAAACCGGCATGACAACCGCAACTTACTGCTAAGAAAAGTGGCTCCATGTCCCCGAAACTGTCTGGCAACTGCGGTGCAAGCGTTCGATAGTAGTGAAACAGCCGCCTATTACATTCCTTCCAAGCGCCTGCTTGCTGATTCCGAAGCTGTTCGCCAAAGTATTCGCGAACGAGAGGATGGGCATCAAGATAGCCAGGATTATGCGGATCTTCTGCCGCCAGGAGTCTCGCTCTTCGTAACTTGGCGAGAATCGTTTGCCACTCGGTAGGGCGCAAATCAGTTAATGACTCTGTCAGGCCAGGAATCGCAGGCGGTTTCAGCAGGGTCTCAAGAGCCTTTTCGTCAGCGGGCCGATCAAATAGACCCAACATGCGAAGAACGGAAACCTCGGGACTCCCACCAAACCAGATCTGGTAAGATTCCATTACTTTACGAGCGTGGACTCCCTGTCGTACGTCGTGAGAAAGGTGCCCTGACACTTCGCTGCGGCAACGAATGTCTCCATCGTACGCATCGGTCAGATAGCTGCCTAACAACGTTAGCGCCAGACAATGGCCGCTGAACTCCTCACTGGCACTTCGCAGCTCCGCCTCATCTCCCTTTACGCCTAGCGCCCTTAGCAGTTTCCCGCCAGCATCGCTGGATAGTTGTTCCAGGTTACGACGCAGAGCCGAGGTGCCCTCGTGATCTGCAATATCAGCTACCGGCATCCGTGTGGTGATCACGCAAAGCCCCTTATTGAAAGCAGCAAGCTCGCGCAGAAGCGCCTGGAGGGAAGGCTCTCGTATTCGGCCTTCCTGTGGCCCAGGCGGATTTTGGAGCGGTTCCAGGCCATCCAGAACCAATAAGGTTCGGCGACGCGCGACAAGCTTCGCGAGTCGCTCGCCTTTCTCCCAAGCCGTTCCGAGCCGCGGATCTGGATCGCCGAACCAAATGAGAGCAGCGTCAACAAATTCATCGGCGGATGAGGTGCCACCGCTGGCGCCTTGCCGGTAAAAAGACCACCCAAAAACAAGTTCTGCCGAACGATAGTGGTTAGCAGCCATCCGCCGGAGCCAATGGTTAACGAGCGTGGACTTCCCGACTCCAGCCCAGGCAGCTATTGTAACGACATTTACGTCCTGGTTCGCCCATGCGCTCTCCAGGAAAGCGATATCCTCGTTTCGACCAAAAACCTCGCTTCCTGTCACAGGCAATCTGGCTACGGAGACGCGATTTGGTCCGCGTGGTAATGCCTGGACCTTGTGAGGCGCAGTGCCACGGAGCGCCCGCCGTAAACGGCGATCACTGAGGGTGCGACCTGCATCAATCGCGGCCGTCACTCTCGGCAGGGCCTGCAGTAGTTTGGCCGGGTGCTGGAACCGCTGACTGGGGTCCTTTTCGAGCAACCTTTTCAGTAATGCCACGACCGGCTGTGGGACAGCTCGAAGTTGCTCGAGCGGCAAGGGCGCCCGCCGGTGCTGCTGCCGAACCTCCTCGGGAGTGCCTCGAAACGGAGTCTGGCCCACGAGCATCATCCAAAGTGTGACTCCTAACGCATAAAGGTCTGAACGGGCGTCAACGGGCCCACCAACACTTTGTTCTGGGCTACTAAAAGCCGGCGTACCTACAAAGCCCCCATCGGTCAGATCGCTCGCGTTGGAGACGTCCGCTGCCTTGGCCAAGCCGAAATCGATCACCTTGACCACCATTTCCGGTCCATCATTAACGAGCATCAGGTTAGCGGGCTTTAGATCTCGGTGCACCACGCCTTGGCTCTCAGCAGCTCCTAGCGCGTGGGCCACTTGTGTGATGATCTGCAGCGAAACGGGCACGGGCAGTGGCCCGGTGCGGCGTACTCGGGCCTCTACCGTCTCACCATCGACGAATTCCATCGCGTAGAAGCATTGGCCGTCGCTTGGACGCACCCCGTAATAAAAAACCGATGCCACGTTGGCGTGACGCAGCCGCGCAGCAGCGCGGGCTTCGCGTAAGAAGCGTTCACGGGCTTGAGGGTGGGCCGCTAGCCGCGTACCGAGCACTTTGAGCGCTACTGTGTGGCCTAACACAGTATCGAGGGCGCGATAAGTAACGCCCATGGCCCCGCGGCCCAGCTCTTCGAAGGCACCGTCTTCGCACCGGAGAACCTCGTAGTGATGAAAACAGCCTTGACGGGAGGATTCTGCTCCCTCAGCCAGCGAGTCGACTTCGGACTCCAGCGCACCGCGCAGGAGACACACTGGGCAGCCCTTCGATTTTTTCGCTAAGTAAGGAGTGCCGCAGATAGGACAGACTTGTGTTTCTGCTACCGAGCTCATTTCTGGCAAGCGGTTCGCGCCTGGGCTCATACAAATACGGCCGCGTGGCCACTACGGCAGACGCGCCTTCCCGCGGCGATGAGCGACTCACAGAGCGCATGTACTTCGGCGTCGACCTGCGCCGGGTCCGTCACAGTTTGCGCCACTTCTTCACGGACCAGTTGACCATGGCGGCGCCGAAATCGATGGACCATGGTCCTAATCGCTGACACGCTGCTTTGGAGGGCTCGAGCAGATTCTTCATAGGACACCCTCTCCTGTGGGCCTTCGTTGCCTAAGAACCCCCGCAAAGTCGCAAAAACCTGTGCTTTGCCACTCGCTTCGTATTCCTGTTCGAGCCGCTTGGCTGCCCGGTCCAAGAGCAAAAGCGCCCATTGAGCATCGTAGAGGATTTCTGGGGTGATTCGGTCGGCGGGCTCGAATGCGAGTTGTCCCTCGGCATTTTTCCAATCCAGCCGGATCAGCTCCGCGCAGCCGCCGCGCTTTTCGCGGTGCGATCGGCGGATTTCGGTCACCCTGTAGTTTTGAAACGAGGCCAGTAACAAGGAACGAAACCGGCCTTTGGCCGGCGCGACCGAGCGTAAGCCATGGCTGCCGATGAGGTGTTCAAAAAAACCTTGGACCAAGTCTTGGGCATTCTCAGGCGAGTGCCCCCGATGCCGCGCAAAAGCATAGAGCGGCGGCCAATACTGCGTGCAGAGCTCCGCCAGGGCTTCCACGGCCCCGGGCGCCTCGCTTTGAGCAGCCTCCAGCACCAAACTCCAGTGCGTGGCGTCAAAGCGCCCCGGAGCAAAAGGGACCGAGCTGTGGTCCTGGTTCATGGGTGAGCAGTGTAAATCTACCCAACGCTCTTCTTAGCACTTTCATGTTTTCCAAGAAAGTAAAACCCGCCGGCAGAAAAACTGAAATGTCGCCCGAAAAAACGCGTTGTAGGTCGCCATGACAACATTTCAAAAGTTACTTTCTTTGCGCTCAGATGACGCACAAGAGCTCGGCCACTTTATCCAAAAAAACGCGCGATCTGCCGCGGCTGAAGCAGGCCAAGGCGAGACAGGGGCGAAAGCGGATAAAGCGGTAGTAATGAGCTACTATCCCCACGGATCAGCTGGCGCCGTCCGGCTCAATCTGAGGTGGCGAGGCCCTCACCAGGTCAACGACTTTAACTTCGGCTCCGCAGGAGAACTCCAAGACTGTCAAACGGAAACCGAGCATACCGGATGGGTGATTCTCCATCCACATGACACTATTTCCGTGAAGCTTCTGTTATTGCGCGGCGCCTTTTCATTTACCGGCTTATACCATGGAACGAAATTTCCCTTGGCTCTAACTGCAAGTGACAGAGCACCTATTCGCCGACAGAACTGGCAGTGCTTCTGGGGATTCGTCGGCCAGCGTTTGAAAGGGACATTTCGGAGGCGCAGCTGAAGAGCTATCGCTGCAGGGCTAGTATTAATGACTTTGTTTCGTAACCGCGAGTTGCGATACTTAGCAAGCCGCTGTAAGCCGTATGGGTGTTGAAAGTTCTTTACAGTCCAGAATTTCTAAAGGGCACCAAACTTAGAATCGCAAGCCGGACAGTCTTGGAAGAGTTTGCCACGACGTGCAAACATCATAATCCTCTTACACAAGATCAGCCTAAACTGCATAATGTCGAAGCAGTCGTCGAAGAGCTGGGCTTCTATCACGGCGGAGATGAACTTTATAACTAAAGGGACTTCCGGGAGTCTGGCACGAACAATGCCTAAAGTAAGTATAGGGTTGTGCCGATCTAAAACCTAAACTGCGTGTGCTTTTAAGAGAGACCCAGA
>DASTDH010000619.1:0-2778 GCA_035710445.1 Chthoniobacterales bacterium | reverse complement strand
CAGGTCTTTCGACATGAGCTGCGTCACCTTGGCCTCCTGGGCCACCAGCGACCCAAACATAAGGAAGACCACCGCCAGGACCATCTTTGTGATCGTCATACAGCAACCTTTCGTTGGATCGACGCCATTTCAATGGACCATGATTCTTTTTGATCGGTCGATCGCAGTTACGCGTGATCCACGCTTGAGTTCCTGTTCGGCATTCAGCCTTGGCTGGCATGGCTGACCTGTCGGCCATGCAGCTGCTATAGGGTGAAGGTGAGTCGTGTAATCTCGACGTGGGTCGGCGAGAGGTGATCGCGGCTGTATTCTTCCATGGCGTGCTCACCGGTAGCATGCGAGGCGACGATCGTCACCTGGTTCATGACCGCCGCACACCCTTGGATCTCGTCGGTTTTGGTCAGGTGTTGAGGCCGGCCAGCGGCCCGGTCTTGGACTCGTTAGCGCGCTACCCTCACGCGGCTGGGGCCTTGGCGCTTGAAATTGTTCCTCCGGATTGCGTAAGCCAAACATCGAAAGTCGTCTGGCCGAGCCGTGCATCATTGCCCGGCAGCAGAGTTCTCTCACCCAGCTTTGCTCCAGAGTAAAGCGCCCTGGGGTCAGCGATGACTTCGCGGGGATCTTTCAGTGCGGCCAGACGTCGCCGAACCAGGTCATCGAGGCGAAACTGTTCCGGCCCAGCGATTTCGACTGTTCCTTTTACGGGCGGGCCTGTCGCGATCGTGGCTAACGCGCTTGCGACATCGTCGGCGGCCATTGGCTGAAAAAGAACATGGGGCAAACGTACCTTGGCGCCGTCGGTGGAAATGTCGGCGAGGCCCTTGAGGAACTCGAAGAATTGCGTGGCGTGAACGATGGTCCACGGGATGGACGATTCTTTGATCAATTTCTCCTGCGCAATCTTGGCCCGCATGTAACCGCTTTCGGACAGCCGATCAGTCCCCACCACTGATAATGCGACGTGATGCGGTACGCCCGCCGCCGCTTCATAGGCTAGGAGGTTGCGGGTGGATGTTTCGAAAAACTTCATCACGGCCGCATCCTCCCAGGCTGGGGAGTTAGATACGTCAACCATTACCGAAGCGCCCTTCAGCACTTCGGCCAGTCCCTCGCCCGTGAGAGTGTTGACCCCCGAGTCGGGCGATGCCGCTACCGGTTCCTGTCCGTGCTCCCGAAGCGTCTTGACGAGCTTCGATCCAATAAGTCCGGTGCCGCCGATCACTACCAGTTTCATGATTCTCCTTTCGTGATTTATCGCTGCATTTTAGTACCATCGGTCTTGTACTGGCTAAGACAGAACGAAGCGATGCTTTGTGACACCATGCCTCGGGCTATTCATCGAAAGGAGCTTCCATCAAGAGGTCGACCGTCGATACCGCTTTGTAGCCTGGCACAAATCGCTCGCCGAAGTCGCGCAGGAAATTATCGTAGCTGGTCTCCGGCTTGGCCGTGACGAGACGACGACACGCGGCGGAAAATCGTTGTTTCATCCCCAGTCGGGGGAACGCTCCGAGGATACGCTCGACATCGGCTGCCGGAAGTTCCTTAACACCAAAGCCGCCGTAGTCGAGCCCGATGCCCATCGTGCCGACAGCCACTTCCGGCTCCTTGTGCAGCGCCAGCGATGGGGTCGAGTTGAGCGCAACCAGGTCCCAGATCAGTTGCGTCTGGCGTTGCGATAGACCCCTGCCCTGGATGAACGACCGTACCGCTTCGGCGCCATTCACTTCGAAGCGATTGGGCCCTGACACGCTGGCACTGAAGCCGATGTCATGAAGTATCGTGCCAATCGCCACGACCTCGCGATCGTAGTCAATTCTCTTCACGCGGCCAATCGCCTCGGCGAACAGCCACGAACGCATCGCGTGATTGAACAAATAGGGTTCGGTAAGGCGTTGCGCATGTTCCATCGCTTCGGTGATGACTGGGCTATCGGGCAGGCTGAAGCCTGCAATTAGCCCGGTCCGCGACGCATCCTGATGGACAAGCGCCAGCGCTGATGCAACCGTCTTCGCTTCGTGATTCATCTGAGCCCTCCTGCTTCGCGTTCGCCGCCCTGAGGTTGCTGCCGGCCAGGACAGGCCCATGCGGCAATAACAAGGCGCCCGTGTTAAGGCCGTCGGCTTCCTTGCCATTGCTAGGACAGAACCAAGAGGAACTTTGTGACACCATGCTTAGCGCGGTCTGGAGGAAATGCGCTGGGTGAAAGCGCAATCTTCACCAGCCGCGATTGCAGGATGTCAGCAAATGAATTTCAGAAATGATGCTTGCGGGTAGCGGCCGAAAACGTTTCTGTAGAAGATCCGGCATCCAATCCAATGATCCCATGTGCGGACTCATCTCTCCGCATTTGTTCATCGTCATACAGAAGGTTGGTTCATTGTCACGGTATCTGGAATTCAATTCCGCCCCGGCAGCACGGCGAGATGTTTTTCGATGCGCCGGTCCGGAATCAGCCAGATCAGCGCGGCGACCACAAGAATCGCCTGGGCCACCCACGTCGAACGGAACGTGGTTGCGATGGCTATGATGTACAGCACCGCCGACAACTTGCCCTTCCAGTCACGCCCGATCGCTTTCTTTAAGATTGAATCCTGACCTTGCGCCCGGATGATCGCCTGCTGGAGCAGCAAATACGCAATCGCAGCCATCAACAGGACGGCGCCATAGAGTGCGGTGGGTACCGCTGTGAAATGGTTTTCGCCCATCCACCAGGTGGTAAACGGAAACAACGAAAGCCAGAACAACAGGTGCAGATTGGCCCACAGCATCGCGCCC
>DASTDH010000618.1:0-17248 GCA_035710445.1 Chthoniobacterales bacterium | reverse complement strand
GTCGACCTTCCGAAAGACCTGGCGGAGAGTCCGCTGCCATTGCGGGCGCCTCCGCAGAGCATTTTGATATTCTGTTTCGTACAAAAGCCCGCCCAGGGCGATCACTGCCTTAGTCCTGATTCCTACCCCGATGGCGAGACTGTATTTTTGATCGCTCATCCAGGCACCGGCGGCAGCTAAAGTGTTCCCATCCTTCTTGGCTTGGTCCCACTTCGCCTGGAAGGTCCGGTCAAGTGGGATCACTTTAAAGTGAGCTCGGGTCAGAGCGTCATCAATGGCTTTGTCGATCCTCGGATCGGTGCCATTCAGATAGACCCGCCCGATCCTGATCTCTCTAGCCGACGGTTTGGCGGCCACCGCTGTCTGATATCGAGCGGCAAATCCATTCTCCAAGAGATCCATTCCTCGTACTACATGCTCAATATCTTTGCCCATCGGGCCAACCGTATCCAAATGCTTTGGCTCGACCGGAAACACACCCTTCAGAGAAACGAGACCAAAAGTTGTCTTCAGACCCACGATGCCGCAGCAAGCCGCCGGGACGCGGACGGAGCCGGCGGTATCTGTCCCAAAAGCGATGTCTACCAGTCCACTTGCAACCGCCGCTGCTGAGCCACTGGACGAACCTCCCGGGATAAACTTACTCCATCTACTGAAGGGATTTCTGGGAGTACCAAAGTAATCGTTGATGCCCGAGGGAGATAGTGCAAACTCGCTGAGATTCGTTTTTCCAACAATCCTTACGTTTCGGCTCCGGGCGATCGCCAGACACGCCGCATCGCGGGCAGCCGGCGGATTGGTTCTCGCGATATAGGCCGAGCCGGCCGAAGTCACCACACCTTTGATATCGATGTTATCTTTAACTGCCAAAGTCAATTGCTCGCTGTTCTCGGGTGGCCAGTATTCAATGAAGGAATGACGGTGTAAGCCGCTTGTCGAGCGTTTCTCGTGAATCGCGCAACCGCTGAAGCAGGTTACCAGCAAAACTCCGATGCGAATCCACCCAGCGGTTTGCTTATAGCGCTTTTCGGTTTTGTTATATGATCTCACGCAACAGGACGAACAATTTCAGGTACTGGATTGGATAGCGTGGATCAGCCCGTCACAGAGCAGGTACGAGATGGTAAGGTGCTTCTTCCAGACTTGACGTTTGATTCACCGGATGATGTGACGATTGGGGAGATGTGATAATGAGCGCACTACACCGAAGCGTTTTCAAGTATTCTTCGATCGGCCGTCCACGCCGGTAATTCTGCGAGTTCGGGATCAATAAAGAGGTGATGCCAGAGCTGTGTCGCTACCACAGCGGTTAACCCCAATTCTATCGAAAGACGTGGCAAGGAACCACTCCGCATTCGGCGGAAAGTTTGCCGCCAGTGGCGCACCGCTGCAACCTCAAAATAACCAGCACGGCGCAGGGATTCTTCGCTTAAGAGCTGAGCTACGAATTTCGGCTCCGGCTCAATATGGAAACTATCCAGCGGTGCGCGGAAAATCACCTTGCGTCGTCGATATACTTCCGGAGGCACCCAGCGTTCGGCTAGCAACCGGAGCAGGTGTTTGTCTCGAAAGCCGCGGAGTTTCCAATGCGGATGCAATCCAGCGAGGAAATCGAAAACATTCTCATCGAGGAACGGATATCGCACTTCCACAGAGGAATGCATAGATACGCGATCGCCTTTAGCTTGGAGCAGGTGTCCGGCCAGAGTAACGCGCGCGGCGATCCATACGCCCCGGTTGAGCGGATGCCAGCGTTTGGCTCGATCCAGTGGCATTTGCAGGTCGCCCCAGGGATTGGTTGTTTCCAGCACCTCCCGCATTCGCCCGGTGTAGAAGCGAAGCTTGGACAGCCCGAGCACTCCGTAAGCATCGATCCAGGCATTGGGGCCGCCGATGGATTTCTCTACTTCTCTTCGAAATTCCGGGCGATATTGGGGTACTCGGTTCAGGTGAAGGTAGGCTCGGCGCATCCGATCACTTAGCTGAAAGCCCGGCAAGACATCGAGTAGAGCAAACAGTTTGGCCGCTTTATACCAAGGATAACCGACGAGCCACTCGTCCGCGCCTTCACCGGTCAAGACCACTTTCTGGCCGCAGGTGTGAACGCGTTGCGCCAATAGCAGCAAAGCGGCACAGGATGTATCGATCACCGGTGCCTCGGCGGCCTGAATCAGTTCGGGATAGGTGTGGAGTGTGTCTTTGGCATGGAATTCCTGAACAATCGGAACTTTTGTGCCGATGTGTCGCGCTACCCGATTGGCCGCGCTGAGCTCGTCGAGATCGGGTGCATGGACGCGGATAGTATAGGTGTTGATCGCGGGCCCTTTCAGGTGACAGGCGAGCGCGGCGATCATACTGGAGTCGACCCCACCTGATAGATAAGAACCTACCGGTACATCGGCGCGCAATCGCTCCTCCACAGCCTGGAGCATGATCTGCTCGAATCGATCAACCAGAACACGCTGATCTTTCCCAGGATCCTCGTCGCCAAGGTCCGGGAAATCCATTTGCCAATAGGCACGCTCGCTGATGGTCGGGGAAGCGCCATGTTCATTTCCGGGATTCAGCTGCAAGTAACTTCCCGGGCTCAGGAGTTGCACGCCTTCGAAGCAGGTGATCGGGCCGGGCAGAGCAGCAAATGTGAAAACGTGATCAATACCACGAAGGTCAGGTTTCGCCGGCACCATACCGGAAGCCAGGAGAGCCTTGATCTCTGATGCGAACAGGAGCCAGTCTCCCCGGCGTGTCCAGTAAAGCGGACAGATGCCGAAACGATCGCGCCCGAGCACCAGGCGACGTCGCCGCTCATCCCACAACGCCAGAGCGAATTGGCCCACTAGATGCTCGAACATGCGCTCTTGGTGCTCCTCCCAGAGGTGCGGAACGATTTCGGTATCGCAATGAGTCACAAAAAGATGCCCGCGGGCTTCCAGTTTTGCCCGTTTCTCGAGATAGTCGAAGAACTCGCCGTTAAAAACGACCGAAACGCTCCGGTCTTCATTGCCAACGGGTTGCTGCCCATCGGCCAAGCCCACGATACTCAGGCGCCGCGAGGCAAGAGCCAGTCCTGGACGCTGAAAAAATCCTTCCTCATCGGGGCCGCGATGAACGATCGCCTCGGCCATCCTCTGAATGACCCCGTGAGCAATAGGTCGCTCCCCGGTCAGATCCATCACACCGGCGATACCGCACATATAAGGCAGCTTTTAGTGCAGGGCACAGGCCCCAACAACCGTTTTTTCGTTGCATCCTGCTCAATATAACTCGAAAAACGACCGGGTTTATTTACGATCCGCCCAGCCTTCCCGGAGCTTGCACCATCCCGAGAGGCCCAATACACATTGAATTGTCACTATCGAAAAGTCGTCTGTTATGCTGTCATGAAGCTCGGATTGCGTCAGGCGTTCCAATTCTATGCGCAAAGATCTTATTGCAATCATTGGAGTCGGCTGCCGATTCCCAGGAAAAATCAATGATACAGAATCATTCTGGAAGCTACTGACAGAGGGTCGTGAGGCCGTGGTTGACGTGCCGCCCGACCGTTGGAATATCGAACGATTCTTCGATGCGGAGCCGGGCTTGCCGGGTAAGTCGATTGCCCGCCGCGGGGGATTTCTGGAGGCTATTGACCAGTTCGACCCACAGTTTTTCGGAATCTCGCCGCGGGAAGCGCCCTATGTCGATCCGCAACACCGGTTACTCCTCGAGACCGCTTGGGAGGCGATTGAGGATGCCGGTCTTGTTCTGGATCTCGAGCATGGAACGGATCTCGGCGTCTTCGTCGGAATCTCGCATAATGACTATCAGGCGATTCAGGGCACGCCATGGGAACAGTTTGGCGTAAGTCAGCATTCACCTACCGGCAGCGCACATAGTATTGCCGCCAACCGCATCTCCTATTGCTTCAATCTCCGGGGACCGAGCGTCGCAATGGATACTGCGTGCTCGTCTGCGCTGACTGCGGTGCACGCAGCGTGTGAGCACATCCGAGCCGGTCGTGGCGATACGGCTCTGGCCGGCGGTGTCACCGTCATGATCACGCCCGGAGGATTCATTGGCTTTTCTCAAGCCTCAATGCTCTCTCCAGAAGGCAGATGCAAGGCATTCGACGCGTCGGCTGATGGCTTCGTTCGAGGCGAGGGTGCAGGTGTGGTCCTCCTCAAACGACTCTCCCGGGCTATTGCGGACGGTGACTCGATCCACGGAGTGGTCATCGGCACAGCACTTAACCAGGACGGCCACACCAATGGTATCTCGCTTCCGAGCGCGGAGGCGCAGGCACAGCTCGTTCGCGACGCATGTGCTGACGCTGAAATTGATCCGTCCGAAATCGGGTTCGTTGAAGCTCACGGTACAGGCACGGCGGTGGGCGATCCGATTGAGGCCCATGCGCTCTCTCAAGCCCTTTGCCAAGATCGCTCAGCCGGAGACCCGCTGCTGATCGGATCGGTAAAAACGAACCTCGGACATTTGGAGACCGCCGCAGGTATCGCTGGTCTAATCAAGGCGCTCCTGGTGCTAAAACACGGGAGCGTTCCCGCAAATCTACATTTCAAAACTCCTAACCCGAACATCGATTTTGCTGCTCTGAAGCTTCGCGTGTCCAGTGCGCTCGAGCCCTTTCCGAAGAAGGAGGGCCCGCGCATCGCGGGCGTCAATTCATTTGGATTTGGCGGTGCCAACGCGCATGTTCTGCTCGCCGAGTGGCCTTCCCATCCTCAGCCGGAGCATTTAGAGTCGCGCGCTAACCGAGCGTGGCCTTTGGTGCTATCCGCACGATCTGAGGAGGCCCTGCGCTCTACGGCGCTGCGCTTGAGTACTTGGCTGGAAGAGCGGTCAAATTCCAATGGCAACTCTCCGGTACTGCCGGATCTGGTCTATACTCTCGGGGCCAGACGAAATCACCATCCGTATCGGTTAACTCTGGTCGCGGAGTCAATGGTAGAGGCCATCCATGAGCTCAATCGTTTTGCGACTGGCCAAAACGACACCAAAGCGCGAGCTGCTTTCGCGCCGCGTCGAGGAGAGGCGCCGCGCATCGCTTTCGTCATGAGCGGACAGGGTCCACAATGGTGGGGCATGGGCCGCGAGCTCATGCAGCATCAGCCTGTATTTCGGCAAACAATCGAGCGTTGTGACGCCGCGATGCAACCTTGGGCGAAGTTTTCATTAATGGAAGAGCTTGGCCGCACCGAAGAGTGCTCCCAAATGCATCGAACGGAAATTGCCCAGCCGGCAATATTCGCGATGCAGATGGCGCTGGCAGAACTTTGGAAATTCTGGGGTGTTCAGCCTGCGGCAATCGTCGGCCATAGCGTCGGTGAAGTGGCGGCGGCATGCGTCGCTGGAGTGCTCAGTCTGGAGCAAGCCTCTCGAGTGATCGTACTGCGAGCCCGGTTGATGGAAAATTGTGCACGAGGTGAGGGAACAATGCTTGCGGTCGGGCTAGACCAGGATGCAATCGAGGTGCTCATCGCTCGGCATGACCGCACGGTCACGATTGCTGCCTTAAATGGACCGCGGTTGCTTACACTGGCAGGGCCGCGGCTTTCACTGGAGGCCATGGCCGCTGAGCTGGAGTCGAATGAGGTCTTTGCGCGGTTCGTAAGGGTAGACCATCCTTTTCATCATCCCCTGATGCGGCCGGCTTCCGAAGCTTTGGAAAAAGAATTGGGTAATCTGGTGCCTCACGCAGAGACGATTCCATTTTTCAGCACGGTGACTGGTCAGAAGTGTGCGGGCGAAATGTGCGACGCTACTCACTGGGGGCGAGGCATACGGCAGCCGGTGCAGTTTGCGTCCGCGATTACCGGTTTACTGGATACAGGCGTTGACGTTTGGTTGGAGATCGGAGCGCACCCTGCGCTGGCTCGTTCAATTCAGGAATGTGCCGTTGAGCGCGGCGCCAACGCACTGGTCGTTTCCTCTACACGCCGAGAACACGAGCACGAATCCATGATCGAGTCTGCAATGGATTTGCACCGCTCCTGCGTACCGTTGGCTTTTGCGAATATGACGCCATCTCGGCAACTGCTACCCCTGCCGACCTACGCTTGGGACAACGCCCGTTGGTGGAATGAGTCCAGCGATTGGCGCGAAGGTCGTCTTGGCTCGGGCGGCCGCGGATTGCTTGACGTCCGATTACCTCGAGCCACGCCAACCTGGAGCGCGCGACTCGATGGCCGCCACATGGCGTTCCTGATGGATCATAAGGTCGAGAACCTGGTAGTGTTTCCGGCCGCCGCGTTTGTCGAAATGGTGCTGGAAGCCGGCATCCAGTTGTTCAGCGGGCGTCCTTTTGTCATTGAGGATTTTGAAATTCGCAGACCGCTCATCGTGCCGGATGAGGTCTCGGGACTCAAAATGGAGCTCTCCTATGATCCGCATGAGCGCACCTTCTCGATTCAGAGCAAGTTCGAACAAAGCGCGACATGGTCTCTGCATGTCGTGGGCTCGATGCGGGGCGAGCGCACCGATGCGAGTTTCGCGTCCTTGGGCTGGGAACCTGGTCAGCAAGCCGACGCAGAGCCGGTCGAGGTAGAGCAGTTTTACCGCCACATGAGTGACATGGGACTTCGCTACGGCGAGGAGTTCCGGCCCATCCGCGAGCTGTCGGCTGGTAACGGCCGGTCAACGGGCAGAGTCTCGTTGTCGGATGCAATCGCCCGTCGCGCAGCCGAGTACTCCCTTCATCCGGTCCTCTTCGACGGCGCATTGCAGGTTTTGTCCGCGGGCGCAGCGACAGTCGAGGGTAACAACGCCGGATTGAAGTTGCCGGTGCGCTTCGCCAAAATTCTATTTCTGCGCCCACCGGGAGCCTCCAGCTTCGTTCGCGCCGCCGTGCAGCATTACAACAGTAATTACGTCGAAGGCCGGCTCGAATTATATGATGAGGCAGGAAAACCTTGTGTGCTCGTAGACGGCTTCCGCGCAATCAGCGTCGCAGGAGCGCACCGGTCAAGCGGGTTCGGAGCAAGCCGTAATCTTCTCTATCATTTGGCCTGGGAACGCACCTCTGGTGCGTCGCGTCCGGCCTCTCAATTGCCCATATCGTTGGATCGTCTGCGACAGACGGCGCAGGAAGCGTTGGACCAGATAGTCGCTTTGCGAGGGCGGGATATGCTGGAGAAAGCTATGGCAGACTCGGATGAGCTCGCGGCGGCACTGCTCGCCCGAGGTCTGAGAGAAATGGTCGCCGCCTCGGGAACGAGCGGAACCTTCACCGCCGACTCCCTGTCGATAGCAGAACCGATGCGACCAGCGTTCCACCGGTTGATCACGAACCTCACAAAACGCAGCTGGCTCGAACCAGACGGCGACGGCCGTCGTCGTCCGACCGCGGCGTTTGCTAAAGCAGCCGACTGCGCCCAAGACAAGCTGCGATCGTTCATTTCGAGTCATTCCGGGCATCTGTCCGAAGGCATGCTCTGCGCCTCCAACTGTGCCGAGCTCGGTCCAATTCTGCGGGGTGAAAAGGATGCCATTCAAGTACTGTTTGCCGGGAACTCGGCAGAGTTACTGGACCAATTCTATGGCGAGGGCCTCTACACAAGCCATTGGCTGGCGGCGATTGCTGCGGCGGTGGAGGAAGCGGCCCGTCATCTGCCAGAGGGCCGCAGCCTGCGAATTCTGGAAGTAGGCGCCGGAACGGGAGGATTATCAGCGCATGTGCTGCCGGTGATCGATAGCGATTTACATTCGTACACCTTCAGTGATGTTTCCGCGGCATTTTTCAGCAGCGCTACTCAGAAATTGAGCCGATTTCCTAAGGTGGAGTACAAAACTCTTGACCTCGAAAAACCGGGAGCAGCGCAAGGGTTCGAGGCCGGCGTGTTCGATTTTATTATCGGCACCAATGTGCTGCATGCGGTGGCCGATTTGCGATCAGCGCTGAGGCATATTCACGAATTGCTGGCACCAGGAGGCACCCTGGTCTTTATGGACGTGGCGAATCCGCAATTGTGGACAGAGCTAGTGTTCGGTCTAACGACGGGCTGGTGGCGCTTTACGGATCGAGATTTGCGGACGCAGCATCCATTGCTGACGCGCTCCCAATGGGAGCTCGTGTTACGGGAAGCGGGCTTTGAGGAAACCGCCTCACTGCCGGGATTGCTCGGTCCGGAAGGTGAAGGCCAGATGGCCATCCTTGCGCGCAAACGCTGGCACGACTCGACCCCCGTCGCATTCGCCATGCCGGACGCGATTCCGGTGGAGAAGTCATGGCTCGTTTTCGCCGATGCCTCCGGGCTCGGCCAGCAACTGGCTTCCCAACTCCGTACGTTGGGAGCCCGTTGTCGTGTCGTACGTCGTGGCCACAGCTTTGCAATGGACGGGACGGACACGTTCATTTTGCGCGCGCAGGAGTCCGCCGACTGGTTACAGCTTCTTCGCGAATGCGCGGTCGATGCTCCGCCAGAGCGTTTTGTCTTCTTGTGGAGTTTGGACACGCGGCATCCCCACACCGAGTGGGACGCTGAGCTGATGGACACAGATGGGCTGCTCCATCTGATCCAAGCAGCCGAAAATGTAAAGTACTCGCAGAAATTACATGTCGATCTGGTGACGCGCGGAGCGCAACCGGCCGGACAGACAAAGCATGCAACGTCTGCGATGCAAGCACCCCTCATCGGCTTGCTGCGCGTCATTCGGAATGAATATCCCAACTTCTCCGGGCGCGCGATCGACCTCCCGCCTGAAGCTTCGACGTCTGACCACTCCCTCCTCTGGACTGAACTGACGAGTAAGGATAGCGAGCGCGAGGTTGCTTTTCGGGGCGAAGCCCGATATGTGCAGCGCTTGGTCCGCGGCCGATCGTCGCAGGAGGAATGGCTGGATCCTGCAGTGGCGCTGCATCTGGAATCTCGCGAGCGCGGGCACCTCGATACGCTGATCTTCAGGCCTTTCGCCGTGCCGGCTTGCGGCCCGGGCGAAGTGCTAATCGAAGTGAAAGCAGCCGGGATCAATTTTCGCGACGTGCTCAAGGCGCTTGCATTATATCCCGGAGAAGCGCCAGACGCGCGCATCTTCGGCGACGAGGTAGCCGGCGTAGTCAGGGCCACCGGACCAGGAGTGAATCATGTCGCACCGGGAGATCACGTCTTCGGTCTGGCGGTGTTTGGACTCGCTTCCCACACCATAGCAAGAGGAGGTGACGTGCGACGCATTCCGGCCGCGTTATCGTTTGAGCAGGCAGTTACACTGCCCGTGGTCTTCATGACCGCTTGGCACGCTATGCAGAATATTGCACGGATACGAAAGGGTGAGCGCATCCTGGTGCAGTCTGGCGCCGGCGGCGTCGGCATGGCGGCAATCCAAATTGCTCATCATCTTGGGGCGGAGGTCATCGCTACTGCGGGCAGCCCGACCAAACGCGCAGTTCTAGAAACACTGGGAGTAAAGCACGTGATCGATTCGCGTCGGGCCGATTTTGCCGACGCAGTCATGGAATTGACCAATCGGCACGGTGTAGACGTCGTCCTGAATGCGCTGGCCGCTGAAGCGATTCCGATGGGCCTCTCCTGCCTCGCCGAGTTCGGTCGCTTCATTGAAATTGGAAAACGGGATATCTACCAGAACGCTCGCATCCCCCTCTGGCCGCTGCGCCGCAACGCGTCATTTCATGTGGTAGCCATGGATGCAGTCTTTGCCGGCGATGAAGCATTGACTCGGCAAATGCTGGAGGAGATTTCCGGATTGGTCGAGAGCGGCGCGCTGTGTTCGCTCCCGTTCCGCTCGTTTCCGGCAAGTCGCGTGGACACAGCGTTCCGGCTGATGGCCCAAGGCAAACACATTGGCAAAATCGTAGTGACGTTCCCCGAAACATTCCGTCCTCGGCGAGGAGAATCGCTTGCACCCGAATTCGCGATCGATTCGGAGGCTAACTACTTGATCACCGGAGCCTTTGGCGGCTACGGGAAAATACTTGCGGAGTGGTTGGTCGGTCGTGGTGCCCGCCACCTGGTGCTCTGTGGTCGGAACGGAGCGGCCACGCCCAATGCAGAGAAGCTGGTGCAAAGTCTTCGTGACCGCGACGTCGATGTGAAAGTAGTACGGGCAGATATCGGTGTGCCCGATGACGTGACCCGACTTATTGCGGAGATTCATTCAGCCGATAGGCCGCTCCGGGGCGTGTTCCACCTGGCGATGGTGATCGACGATACCCCCCTTGCTTCTCTCACCAGCGAGCGGATGCGGAGCGTGATGGCTCCCAAAGCCTACGGTGCGTGGTTGCTGCATGAAGCTACTCGGGATTTCGCACTGGACTACTTCGTGATGTTTTCGTCGGTGTCGAGCATTTTTGGAAATCCGGCGCAGGCCAATTATGCTGCGGCCAATGCATTCCTGGACTCGCTTGCTCATCATCGCCGTGCTCTGGGTCTCCCGGCCCTAACAATCAATTGGGGTGTTCTTGGTGGTGAAGGCTATGTGGCACGCAACGAACGGGTGGCCGAGTTTCTTGCGCGACAGGGTACGCTGGAACTTTCACCAACCGAAGTAATGGGGCTATTGGAATCATCGCTTGAAGCGGGCAACACGCAGCTGATGGCGATCCGAGTCGATTGGGCCAAATGGAGACAATTTTTCCGCGGCATGCAGGAAAATCCCTTACTCGAACGGATCTTCGCAGCGGTGGAAAATCAAGAGTTGGGTCAGACAATCAGTGACCTGCGCCTCAAGCTCGAATCGGCGTCACCGGAAGAACTGGAAGGGATCATCCGCCGGGCTGTGCATGAGGCGGTGGGCTCGGCTCTGCGAGTAAAGCCGGACTCTATTCGCGATGATCAACCGCTTACCGATTTAGGCCTGGATTCGTTGATGGGAGTTGAAATTGAGAGCTCAATCGAAGGGTCTTTGGGTGTGGCGCTGCCACCGGCCAGCCTGGCTCGAGCACGCACCATTGATCAGATCGTTGCCTTGATTGCTGAGCATATGGGCGCGAAGAGGGGAAGTGGGTCGTCCCCGACCACGACTGCAGCAGACGCGACAAAACCAGAGCCGCGATCCACTGCTGAAGCGAACTTGGATGCACTTTCTGATGAGGAGATCGAAACATTGCTGAGCGATGATGGAATCTCGAGTGATGCCTTAGACCCCAAGCACGTGCGGTAAGCAATCCAGATCACATGTCCGAAGATAAACGCGCCGTTTTCAAACAGTGGCTGGCAAGCGGGAAAGCACTGCTCCATCCATTAACCTTTCCCCAGCGGGAATTGTGGGAAGCCTCGCCCGTACCTGTAGCCGACGCGGCGAACCACATCTGCTGCCTCATTCACGTGCAGGGCGTCATTACCCAGGAAGCCTGCCTGGCTGCGATTCAGCGCGTGGTGGAACGGCAGGAAGTATTGCGCCTCTCTTTCCTGCCGGGCAAGGACCGGCCCGTCCAGATGGTTCGCCAGAGCAGAGAAGCCAATTTTCGCTATCGTGAGCTCTCTTCTGCACAGCGGCATGAACAAGCGATCGAGGAGCTCGCGAAAGAGATCTTCAGTGAACCGTTCGATTTGCTCAAGGGACCACTTTACCGGCCAGTCGCGCTCCGCCGAGGCGCTGACGATCATGTGATAGTATTCGCGATTCATCACGCTATCGCCGACGGCTGGACACTGGGCGTATTCGTCCGGGATCTGTGTACCGCTTATGTGCAAGGCCTGATGAGCCCACATCAGGCGCTTCCGCCCTTGCCGCTCACCTATTCTGACTGGGGCGCAGCCGAAAGATCTTTTTGGCAACCCCAGGAATTGGACCAACGTGCCGCCTTCTGGAAATCCAATCTCGCTGGAAGGCAACGCTTCTGGAACTCTTTGGCAGAACCCGAGACTACGGCGGGCGCACCCGAGCGATGGGTTACCCATCTTCCGATCGACCTGGCCACCGCCGCGCAGGAACTGGCCCGCCTCCACGGTGCAACACTGTTTAGTACACTATTGACGGCGTTTCAGATCACGCTGTCTAGATGGATAGGCGCAGACGATATTCTCGTAGGTACACCGGTCGCGAATCGGACCAAGCAGGCGGTGCGGGAAACGATGGGTTACTGCGCTGGCATTGTGCCGATTCGAGGACAAGTCGATGCGGACCGTCCGTTCTCCGATAGCCTGAAGGCCGTCCATCAAACGGCCACAGATTCCTTCGCGAACGCGATGCCGTTTGTCGAGCTTGTTCGGGCGCTGGGAGACTTGCCTGACGGAGGGCATCATCCCATCTTTGAAGTGCGGTTTGCACTACAAAACCACCCGGTTCCGGACATCACGGTGCACGGCTTATCCGCCCGGCTCCGGATGCGGTCGACCGGTACAGCGCGTTTTCACGTCGGATGCGAAATCACAGCTGTAGAAGAGGGTCTGCAGGTGGTGTGGCTTTTCCGGCGAAAGCTATTCTCTCTGGCGGAAATAAAAAATTTGGCGTACCTGTTCCAGGAAGTGCTCGCAGGCACTTGTCGTTCCCCGGAAAGTCGGATTGCCGCTCTTAGGACCTGAACTCGATGAATACGACGCAACCAGCGACAGAAGACTTGCTCGAACCCCCGCCAACTCATTGGGTCAGCCGTGCGGCGTTTCCGGTCCTCGCGATAGTCCTTTTTTTCAATCAAGTTGTGCTGTGTGCCGCCATTTACTTAGGATTAGTCTGGCTCGCGGTGCTGCTGGTGTTGAGCCTTAGCCACCTCATGCACGGAATGTTGATCGCCTTTCACGAGGCGTCTCACGGGCTTCTACGAAAGAACCGCCGTTTGAACGAGATCGATGGCGTCATCATAGGAATCATGAGCCTGATGAGTTTCAGCCTTTATCGCGCAGCGCATCAACTGCATCACGCACACCTGGCCACCGAACGGGACGAAGAACTTTGGCCTTTCGTAATTCCTGGGACTCCGCGATGGAAGAGGATCCTGGCAGCCATTCTTGAGCTGGTTCTCGGCTTTTTCTACACGCCGTTTTTGTTCATACGCACTTTCCTCCGCAGCGGTTCGCCGATTCGGAACAAAAAACTGCGTCGCCGAATATGGGCTGAGTTTGCCCTCACCGGTGTAGTGTGGCTTTGCATCTTGACAGCGGTGACGTGGTGGGGTGTATGGAATTACTTTTTGTGGATGTATCTTGTACCGGCATATTTAGCGGCGAACATGCAGAGCTGGCGCAAGTACATCGAACACGTTGGACTCACCGGTTCCACGGTGAATAGCTCCACACGGAGCATCGTGTCAAAGGGCCTGCTCGGCCGCTTTGTAGCTTTCACGCTGCTGCATGAGCCCTATCATGGCGTCCATCATCGACATGCCGGTCTGCCGCACGCCGAACTGCCACAATTCGCTTCGGTGCTCGCGCCGAAGAACCCCGGCGAACTAGCTCCCTTTCCGAGTTATCGACATGCCCTTATGCATCTTTTCCGCAGCCTAGCCGATCCTCGCGCCGGAGCCCAGTGGCACACAGCCACACTTCGTTGAGCAGGAGTTGAAGCGTCCATCGGGTCTCCACAAAAATCTAGTGGTACGCCGATGTGTTCGGGAAAGGATTATAGAGGCCACCGCGATTCCGTTCCGGAGAGTACACAAATCCGTAGAGATCTTTCTTGATATCAACCGGTTCGAGGAGCAAACCTTTGTTACGAACCTTCTTGGTGTATTCGAGCAGAACCCGTGCGGTGCCGTTGATGCCCCACATCTTGAATCCCGTCCCAAGAAATCCGCCGTTAGGGTAAAGTTCTTCCAGCCCCGCCATCGCGTGGAAACAATTGATCGCGAGTCGACCCTGCCGATAAAGGCGGTCATCGGCCCGATACCGGATAGTCCCTCCGTCCAGCAACTTTTTCCGTTTCACGCCAAGATCAAACGCCTCCTTCTTGATCTCGTAGGGTCCCCACATGCCCACCGCATTTTTGGCATTTACCGCAAGCTTTAGCGTATCCTCCAGCTTGAAGCTTCTTCCGACGGAGATAGGACATTTGTTCCAACTCGGAACAATGCGGCTGCCGACGCCGTCGAAAACGCACAGATGCGGATTCCTGTCGAAATCGTGAGGCAGCCAGCTGATGGTAAATGCCTCAAAATTCCATTTCTTGTATCTCCCTCGCCGGAATCCCGATCGGACACTGGGCTGCTTGCCTTCGGCTAACACGCGTATCACCGAGATGAACGAGTGCGAAAGTTCCGGGTTATTCCATCGGTTTTGGTAAGCGAAAGGAATGATAAAATAGCGATCCCGTGTATTCTTGGCTTCCCCCAACCGCGCCGCCGCCTTAGCCTTGATGCGGTTCACGATCTGCTCGTATAACGGCACATCATAATTCGAGAAGTCGACATCCGCTTTGAGCAATCCTGCGTGAACCGGAACGCACTGGCAGAAAAGCAAAACACACGTTGCAACAATCCAACCAGCAACACGAAGCATCGGTCTGGGTGAGAGCGCCCGTGCCGAATCGCGCTCGCTGCTCGTTTGCTGGAGGTTGCACATTGGGGGTCTCCGAAAGAGCGCTAAAAATTCTTCCGAGCTTTCCAGCCGAGCATCGAATTGTCAAAATGACAAGTCAAAACGCATAAGCCCCATGAGATCCCTCCCTTTTGCATCCGCTTTCCTCGCGCTGCTCGGACTTGCCTCAACTGGTTCAGGCGACGATCACGCTGATTGGGTCGCAAAAGGCTACCGCTGGTCGGTAGTCGACGGGCCTTACGCATATATTACAAAGGAAGACGCAAAGAACGATCGTTCGCGCAGCGGTAGTAAGTCCGCGTCCGACGTCATTGGTCATGCGTACTATTTGAGGCCCGGCAAGATCGTTGTAGTTGTCGAAACCGACGCTTCCGCCGGTCTTTCCAAAATCCGCATTGGTGGCGTAGCATCGGATCTTTGGACTGCCACCAAAAACCTGACCACTCGCCCATTCCGGGATACCTTGGGAGTAATCGAAACTCCGGAGATGGCCGGCGTCCTTTCAATTTCGAGCGCTACCCCAAGTCCCGGTTCGAACGCCGGTCCGGCTCCATCAGTTAGTCCATCTCCGACTGGGACACCTCTCCGGCAAAGGCCGTAGCTGCCTGCAAAGTCTCCGCACCGAACAGGTCGACATGAGTCAGTCTGACAGTGCGATCGGGCGGCCGGGAAGAAGCTTTTCGCCGAATAACAGCAGACCGATACTGGCGTCGTGACCGTTGGATCAAAGCGGTAAATCTCGCCATCTACTGAGTTTCGGCGAGTTCGAAGCCGTTTCGGTTGTCGAGTCTGTTTTCAACTGGATCGGGATTTTTAGGGAGCGTCGCTTGCTATCAGTTCCCCTTTCGCGACGTCGAGTTCTTGGCGCTTTGCTTCATCGACTTCCGGATATCGCAGATCTAACGACGCGAGTGCATCGATCACAGCCCCAGCCACAACAACTCGGGTGAACCACTTGTTGTCCGCCGGTACGACGTACCACGGGGCGTAATCGGTCGCGGTGCTGCAAATCATATCCTCATAAGCCTTCATGTAGTCCTTCCAAAAGCCACGCTCGCGGGAATCGGCTGACGAGAATTTCCAGTTTTTCGCTGAATTATCGAGGCGCTCAAGGAAGCGTTTCTTCTGTTCGTCAGCAGATACGTGCAGAAAGAATTTTCGAATGACGACGCCGTTGCGCGCCAGATAGCGCTCTACACTACGGATATCCTGGTAGCGCTCCTCCCAGACATTCTTAGTAATAAGCTCGGGGGGTATTTTTTGCTTGGCTAACAGCTCGGGATGGACGCGGACCACCAGAGTCTCTTCGTAGTAGCTACGGTTGAAAATACCGATCCGACCGCGTTCGGGCAAACACTTCAGGCAACGCCAGAGATAGTCGTGTTTGAGATCTTCCGCCGACGGGCTTTTGAATGAAAAGACCTGGCATCCCTGCGGGTTGATGCCGGACATGACGTGCTTGATCGCACCATCTTTCCCGGCAGCGTCCATTGCCTGGAAGATGAGCAGGATTGACCATTGATCCTGCGCGTAAAGCACGTCCTGCAACTCGGCAAGTACTTCAACGCCTCTTTCCAGCAACTCTTTCGCCCGCGGCTTATCTTCGGAGGTAGCTTCACCGGTATCATTGGGATCGATGTCCTTGAGCCGAAAGTTCTTGCCGCTGATTACGCGGTAAGGTGCGACGAATTTCTGGGACCTTTCGATGATTTCTTTTTTTTTCATTTTGTCGGTCGAGAGTTAGTATCCTCATAGGATCAGAAATTCGACGCTTGTCTGATCCGGATCTTCACGGAACTAATGTGCCAATGGTGAGCTAGCCCGTTCCCCTAATCAAGCATGCCACTGAAACACTGCTATGGGACCAAAGTGCAATAGCGGCACCTCCCCCATTTTTGCATGATGCTGAGACGGTGCCGGCTCAAAGCGGACTGCCACTCGAATAATTTATGAAGCTCCCCAATTTTCCCTCAGTTGCCATGGCGATGATAGGACTTGCGTCAACTGGTTTTGCCGCCGATAACACCGATTGGGTTGCAAAAGGCTACCGCTGGTCGGCAGTCAACGGGCCCTACGCGTATATCAAGAAGGAAGACGCACAAAATGAGCGTTCGCACGTCGGAACCAAGCCCGTCTCTCAAGTAATTGGTCGCGCGTATTATTTGAGGCGAGGCAAAGTTGTCCTCCTGGTAGAAACCGAAGCGGCGTCCGGCCTTTCCAGAATCCGCATGGGTGGCGTAACGTCGGATCTTTGGACTCCCACTAAAAATCTGAGTACTCGTCCGCTCAGAAACACCGTGGGAGTAATCGAAACTCCGGATATGGCAGGTATCCTTCCAATTTCGAGCGCTACGCCACGCCCCGGCACGGGTGCCAAACCCGCGACATCTCCATCACCAACTGCCACACCCCGTCGGTAACTTGCAGGTCAATCCTCAGCGCAGCTATTGGGGAGGTTTAAGCCGGGCAAGCAAGTTCTGCTCTTACCAGAAACGGGAGCGCAGTGACTACGTCGCCCGGAACCCGTGATGATTTCCGGTTATCCGCCAGAAAACCGATGTTCGAAATGCTGTCGCAATATTCGAACCAGAACTTCTGTCGCGCTCGGGTGCACTACTGAGAGGTTGGCGAGCTCGCGCGCAGAAAGACGGTGAGCCATTGCCGTGCAAACCAGATTGATAATCTCCGCTGCTCGCGAACCGATTCCGAGACATCCCAGGATGAGATCGGTTTCGGCGTCGAGCAAACATTTGATGGCCATTTGGTCGCGCTGGACAGCGCTCAAATCATTATCCGTAAAGAGCGGACCGTTCCAGGCTAGCGCCTTG
>DASTDH010000617.1:0-24329 GCA_035710445.1 Chthoniobacterales bacterium | reverse complement strand
ACAAACTCAAAAGAGGCCCTGGGGGAGCAGGCTGGGCAGGCGTTGGATTTCATCTTTGGCGATTAGACCAGATAACGTAGCCTTCCAGATTTGCCAACAAAAAAGCGCGGCGCAGATCCTGCGAACTGGGCAGACCAACCGAAACTCCTAAAACCTTAAACGACAGCGAATAGTGAGAGGTGATTGGTATATGGGGCGTAGCCAGAACATCGGTAAGAGTGTTGCTCACTATTCACTGCTTCCGACTTAACCCTCACAGCCCCAGCAAGTCTCGCTGCCAGCGCATAAGGACGGTTTCGACAGTATCCGGTTCTCTTACGACCTTTTCCAGGGCGCTCCTCGACGCCAGTACACTGGCGTCGAGCGCCAGCTCTGCGGCCAGTTGATCGCGCTTCAGGCGAAGCTGCTCGAACCGCTTCTCCTGTTCACTGGTTGGCCTCACCCGGGTGTGGCGGTTTCGCGGCGGCCACTCGGCTTCCGGAATTTGCAGAGATTGATGAATCGTCGCTAGCAGTCGCCGCCGGCGCGAGCTTGGAAGCCAATCCGGAAGATCAAGATGTGAACCGGCCAGGGTGGCTTGGGCCAGTCCGACCAGGTCTTCGTTGCGCATTATCTGGAATGGCGGGCGATCCGCCTGCTGAGCTTCCGATTCGCGCCAGTGCCACAGGGCTCGGAGCACCGCCAGACCACGCATCGGCAGAGCCGCGCTCCCGGGAATCTTCCAAACTTTTTCCGGATCTCTCTCTCGATCTTCGGCCGCGGCGGCTACAGCGCGGGCGCACGATTCCTCATACCAATGCCATCGGGAAGAATTGCGCAATTCTTGCTCCAGTCTTTCAGCCAGCGGCAACAGATACTTGGTATCGTTGACCGCGTAAGCGATCATCACGTCGGTAAGCGGCCGCCGGGCCCAATTGGCTTTCTGGGACGACTTGGGTAGCTCAATCGCGAAGAAATATCTGACCAGTGAAGCAAGGCCGACCTCCCGCATTCCCATTAGCCGAGCGGCTAGGTAAGTATCAAAGACCGGACCGGGAACAAATTGGATACCCCGGCGCAACATGCGGAGGTCGTAGTCACAACCATGAAAAACGACTGTTCGACTTTGCAGGAAACGAGTCAAAATCTCGGAATCAAGCGGTTGAAATGGATCGATCAGGACGTTCTGGTTGGGGACGGAAAGCTGAATCAGGCACAGCTTTTCATAGTAACAGTGGAGACTATCGCCTTCCGTATCGACTGCGACTCTCGCTTCCCCGGCCATGGAATCGCACCAGTGCAGCAGCTCATTGGTATCGCTGAGCGCCAAGACCTCCTCCGAATGCATGATTGACGGCGTGCTAACGGAGCGTGGTGAGCAAAAGCTCCGCATTGGTCTTCGTCGCCCGAATACGCTGAAGCAGCACTTCCATCGCTTCGATCGCAGGAAGCTGCGCCAGATACTTCCTCAACGCCGTGATCTTTTCAAATTCGGCCGGATGATAGAGGAGATCATCCCGACGAGTGCCCGATTTCAGGATGTGAATGGCAGGAAAAATGCGCTTTTCTAATAGAGTACGATCCAAATGGAGCTCCATGTTGCCGGTTCCCTTGAACTCTTCAAAAATCACCTCATCCATCCTGCTCTCGGTTTCGATCAATGCGGTTGCCAGAATTGTTAGGCTGCCGCCCTCTTCAACATTTCGGGCAGCGCCGAAGAATTTTTTCGGCTTCAGTAACGCTTTGGCTTCCACGCCGCCGGACATAATCCGGCCCTTACCTGGCTGTAGCGCGTTGTAACCTCGAGCCAGGCGAGTGATGCTGTCGAGAAGAATCACGACGTCTTTTTTGATTTCGACCAGGCGTTTGGCCCGCTCACTGACCAGCTCGGCAACTTGAACATGCCGGGTCGGTGATTCGTCAAAGGTTGAGCTAAAAATCTCGCAGTCCAGACACTGTCTCAAATCAGTGACTTCCTCTGGTCGCTCATCCACCAGCAGGAGGATCAAATGAATTTCCGGCGAATTCGCGCGGATCGCGAGCGCAATTTCCTTCAAGAGGATTGTCTTACCAGCCCGTGGCGGGGCCACAATAAGCCCGCGCTGACCTCTCCCCAACGGAGTGATCAAATCGACTGCCCTGGCACTGACACTTCTGGTCTTGTCGTTCTCAAGCAGAATCCGCCGGTCAGGGAAAAGCGCAGTAAGCTGATCGAACTGCTTCGGCTCAGTCCACTGTTCGATCGGAATCCCTTCGATTGCGACCACTTCCTCCAGCGCCATAAATTTCTCCTTGTCCCGAGGCGGCCGGATAAGCCCCTTTACCTTATGACCAAGACGCAACCCAAATCGCTTTAGTACCGCGGCCGGCACGTACACGTCTTCCGGGCTGGGATTGAAGTTAAACCGAGGCCAGCGTAAGAAACCGTACGCTTCACCGGAAAGTTCGACCATTCCCTCGGCCAAAATTTTGGTCCCACGGGCGCCAAACGCCTTTAGTATGTCAAAAACTAGTTGATGGCGGGTGCGCTCGTGCGAAACCCGAAGTCCCAGTTCGCGCGCCAAATCAAGAAGGAGCGTGTGATTGAGGGAATGGAGCCGGTCCAGCTCTAATAACGAGCGATCGGAAGAAAGATATTTCTCTCCCGGAACTTGGACGCTCTCAGCGGGTTGACTCTCCATAACGTTCCAATAATTCCGCACTTAAACGATCGATTTGGGCGGTGGTGATTTTGGGTGGGCAGTCGGTCCAAACCAAACGATCGCCGCGCTTAATTTTCTCCTCGAGCGGCATTTGTGCCGCGATCATGCTTTCGGCCAATTCTAGCGTCAGCCCACGCACCTCAATCAACCTGTTTATCTGGGTCGATCGGCTGCATGCGGTAACAACCACCAAATCAAGATGTTTTTCTGCTTTTGTCTCAAACAACAATGGAATCTCGGCAAGAAGCAGGGTGCCGCCATTTACTCGCTCCAGCCACGCCGATCGGATACGCGGATGCAGAATGCTCTCGAGTATTTTGCGCGCTGACGGATCGCGGAACACTAAGTCGCGTAACCGTTCCCGTTGCAAACGTCGCTCGCTGTCGAACAGCTGCGCCCCGAAGACCGACTTAATCTCCTCTTGTACACCCAAATCGTTATCCGTCAATCTCCGGGCTTCAAAATCAGCACTAAACCATTCTACCGGCAGTTGGGCAGAGAGCGATTGGTGGAGGGTGGCGGCGGTCGTTGATTTTCCGGTGGCAATCCCTCCGGTAATGCCAATTGCTGACATACTTTAACGTAGCTCGGCGCTTGGACAAAACGCGCTGACCAGCGGTCCCAAAGAAGCGGAATTTCCGTCAATCTTCCGAAGAACGCGTTGGACCGTCTAAAATCCTAACTTATCTCTAAAATACTCTATCGTCTCCCGAATTCCTGATTCGAAGTCGACTTTGGGCTCCCAGCCCAGCAGCTTTTTCGCTCGAGTGATATCGGGTTGGCGCACCTTTGGATCGTCGACCGGCAACGGCTTACTATCGATTTCCGAGTTCGCTCCGGTGATCTCAAGAATTTTGTGAGCGAAAGCAAGAATGGTCATTTCATCGGGATTACCGATGTTAACCGGCTCGTGATAGTCACTGAGCGCAAGACGGAAAATGCCATCAATAAGATCCGATACATAACAAAAGCTGCGAGTCTGGCTCCCGTCGCCAAATACTGTCAGAGGCTCTCGGCTAAGGGCCTGACTAATGAACGCCGGAACGACTCGACCATCTCTGAGCCGCATCCGTGGCCCGTAAGTATTAAATATCCGGACAATTTTCGTATTTACTCGGTGATAGCGATGGTAGGCCATAGTCATCGCTTCGGCGAATCGTTTAGCCTCGTCGTACACACCCCGTGGCCCGATTGGATTGACGTTGCCCCAATAGTCTTCACTCTGCGGATGGACCAACGGATCGCCGTAGCATTCGGACGTCGAAGCCAGCACGAAAACCGCTTTTTTGTCTTTGGCCAGCCCTAAAGTGTTATGGGTTCCCAGCGCCCCCACCTTCAAAGTCGGGATCGGTAGCTCAAGGTAATCGATCGGGCTGGCGGGCGAAGCAAAATGAAATACGTAATCAACTCGCCCCGGCACGAAGATAAATTCGCTAACGTTGTGGCGTATGAACTGAAAGTCCTGGTTGCCGGCCAGATGAGCAATATTATCGGGCGAACCGGTAACTAAGTTGTCAATGGCGATGACGCGAAAGCCTTCGGCAATCAGGCGGTCACTCAAATGCGATCCAAGAAATCCGGCCCCGCCAGTCACGACCGCGATTTTCTTGGAAGAAGTGGTTTCAAACATGGATGAAGAACCCCAACCTAGTCACTGCGCGTGAGAGGGTGCACTGGTCTTCAGGCCTCTATGTCTAGTCATAAAAATGGGGAAGAGCAAAAAGGCCCGGCTGTTAGCGTCACTCTCGGCTGAAAACCCAGCTCGCCCCGAAATCACTCTTCTTTTTTCTTCTCGTATGTATGCCGAATATCCTCGGCGTGAGAAGCCCAAAAAGCATCTTCCCCGATGTTGGGTGAATGATCTCCTACCCGCTCCAGAGCGCGGGCGATCAAAATCAAATTGATATAGGATTGGACTCTGCTCGGATCGACCGCGATTCGCTCGATGAACTTATCTGCTATCTCCTTGTTCAGCGCGTCCAGAACCCGATCCCGCGGCTTAAGCTGCAGCGCCATTTCTGCATCGCCGTCCACAAAAACCTTCATCGCGTCATGAAAAATACCCATTGCCTCGCGAAACAGCGGCTCCAGCAGAGAGACTTCCGGGACGCTAGATTCCTTATTCAATTTTTTGGCTCGCCGGGCGATCAACACCGACTGATCTGCGATCCGCTCCAGGTTCACGCTCAGTCGCATCGCCGAAATGACGTGGCGCATATCCGAGGCCACCGGGTGAAACCGAAGCAGGATTTCAACCCCTTCCCGGTCGACTTCCTTTTCCAGAAAATCGACCTCTTCATCATCGGCAATTGCCAAATTGCAGAGATCGCTGTCCCTTTGCAGAAGGCCTTGCATCGAGCGATTCAACAATCGCTCCGTCAGACTCGACATCATCAAGACACTGTTTCGGAGAGCGGTGAGCGCTCCTTCAAAGCTGCTACTGATATGCCTGCCAAGCGCCGCCATCTTCGTCGTTACCGCCTCTAATCAATATCGTCGCTCCCTCTTTGAACTATAGTTATATTTTCGAACACAAGCATTACTTTTGTGTGACTTTTTCTGATGTAGCGGCTCCAATTACATTCGTTCCGGAACGTCGATGCCAAGCAGATGCAATCCTAGTTTCAGCGTTCGAGCGAACAAGTCGCTAAGCAGTAACCGCTGGTTCCGTTGATCAGCCTCCGCGCTCAGAACCGGACATTGTTCGTAAAAGACGTGGTAGTCGGCCGCCAGCTCATAAAGATAGTTAGCCAGCACATTGGGACGAAAACCGTCGAGGACCGCCGGCACCACTTCGCCAAACTGTAACAGTTTTTTCGCCAGTTTTTGTTCCGCCGGCGCACCCAACACGATCCGGGAGGGCGGGTGGAACTGTTCCGTCAGCCGCCGAAAGATCGACCGGCTACGCACATAGGCATTCTGCAAATAGGGGGCCGTATTTCCTTGGAATGAAAGCATCTTGCTCCAGGAAAAGACATAATCAGTGAGACGGTGCTGTGAGAGTTCGGTGTATTTGATGGCACCGATCCCAACGATCTGACCGATCCGTTCAACCTCTTCCTGCGCCAAATCCGGGTTCTTTTCTATAACCAACGCTTTTGCACGGATTACTGCTTCATCCAGCAACTCCCTCAGCGGAACCCATTCGCCGGATCGGGTTCGCATCAACTTTCGATCTTCTCCCAGAATGCTTCCAAACTCGACATGTTGCAGGTCTAATTTCATGCCTAGCTTTCGAGCCAAACTAAATAACTGCTGAAAATGCAGCCGTTGCGGCGTGCCAACGACATACCAGATTCCGTCTGGGTTCCAGCGTCGAATCCGATACTCCAAAGTGGCGGTATCGGTAGTGGCATAGCCGAAACCTCCGTCTGATTTGCGTATCATGAAGGGAGCGTCCCAGAGCCCTCGATCCCAGACGACTACGGCTCCTTCGCTTACCTCTGCGATCCCCACCTTCAGTAAGCGTTCGACAACGCCGGCAAGCTCGGGATTATAAAAGCTTTCTCCAAGTTGCTGGTCGAACTCGACTCCGAGAATTCGATAAACCCCTGCAAACTCCGCTTTGGAAAGCTCAATGCACTTTTCCCAGATGGCAATATTTTCCGGATCGCCTTGCTGTAACTTGATCAGCTCGTTCCGACAGGCCTCGAGCACGGCCGGATCCTCTTTGGTCACGGCATCGGCAGCTCGATATAGGCGCACGAGTTCCTCGACCGGACGCGTCGCCAGAGCATCTTCGTCGCGCAAATTCTTCCAGCCGTAAATAACCTTTCCGAACTGCGTTCCCCAATCGCCAAGGTGGTTGTCCGTGATCACGGTATGGCCAATAAACCGGGCAATGCGAGCCAGTACATCGCCCAGTACGGTGGAACGAATGTGCCCGACATGCATCGGCTTAGCGATGTTCGGCGAGCTGAATTCGATGATTAAGGTCTTCGGATCAGCCGTCTTGCTCACCCCTAGACGCTCATCGGTATAGGCGTCGACCACTTGCGCGGCGATGAATTGCGTTTCCAGCCGGAAATTAATGAAGCCGGGGCCAGCTACCTCCGGAGATTGGCTGATACCGCTCACATCCAGCGCCTGAGCTATCCGGCCGGCAAGCAACCGAGGATTCTCTTTGCGCTCCTTCGCCAGCACCATGCCGGCATTGGTTTGATAGTCGCCGAAACGGGTGTCGGCTGCGGGAACTACCTGAATGGTTTGATCTACAGGTAGCCCCAGGTTGCGGAGAGCGGTGTGCAGCTTCTCCCTTAACGTCTCGATGACGGTAGCCATCGGCTCACGAAGCCTGAGGCTTGGGCGCCTTATGGTCGAAAATAGCCAATATCTCCTCGGCGGAATCGGCGCGCCCAAGCTGCTCGCGGACAGACTTGTCGTTCAGAAACTTCGCTATGGCCGCCAAGGTCCTCAAGTGAACCTGGAACTGGTCCTTGGGCACGACGAAGAGCACGATGAATTTCACCGGCGAATTGTCCAGCGAATCGAATTCGATACCGGTCGACGAACGGCCAAACGCCGCCACTACTTCGTTCACGCAATTGGAAGAAGCGTGCGGAATGGCGATGCCAAAGCCGATTCCTGTGCTCATCGTCTCTTCTCGCTGACGAAGTGCCTGCAGGACCGGATCGCGGTCCGCCCGTTGAACATGTCCTTTTTGAACCAAAAGATCGATCAATTCCACGATCGCTGCCCACCGCTCGGTGGATTTCATTTCGGGGATTATTTGATCTACAGATAAGAGGGAGCCCAAAGTCATAAAGCTCACGATCGAGGATTCGGCACCTTATCAAGTCGCTGTCGGTTGACAAGGCTGATTCGCGTCAAAGATGCCGCGGATCGGATCGTCGAATTTACATTTGAAACCGTGTGATGTTGCAGTAGGAAGAAAGTTCCGGGACAAGGGAGAAACCTAATCATGAAAATTTTGATGGCAACCAGCGAGTTTGCTCCGCTCGCTTCCACCGGTGAAATTGGAGATGACGTACGGACTTTGGCCCTGGAGCTCAAACGCTTGGGGCACGAGGTAAGTGTGGCCGTACCTCTCTACCGGTCAATTCGCGAAAGTCGCCGCCCGATCGAGCCCACTGGGTCAGAGTTTTATGTTTTTCTAGGCGAAAAAAAGGTCACCACGGAGCTTTTTGAGGCAAAAACGGCCGACGGCATTCAACTTTTGCTGCTCCGGCGAGACGAATACTTCGACCGTTCCGGCATTTACTCAGGAAATGGCCGCGCCTATGAGGACAATTCCGAACGTTTCATCTTCTTCAGCAAAGCTGTGGTCGAACTGGCACGCCGGTTGAGCCCATCGGTCGACATCATACATTGCCATGACTGGCCAACTGCGCTGATCCCGGTCTTTATCAAAGATCGTAGACTGCCCTTTCAAACCGTACTCAGCTTGTACGATCTGGAATATCAAGGTTCATTTTGGAGCTTTGACTTTGCGTTGACTGGCTTGGCCGGCAGCTACTTCGGGCCGCGCGGTGTCGAATTCTATGGACGGTTAAACTTCGTAAAATCCGGCATCCTATTCGCCGATGCCGTAGCGCTTTCCGGCGAGATCGCGCTTCAGGCCGCGCTGAAGCCCGAATATGGCGCCGGCCTCCATCTGGTCCTTCAAGAAAACAGCGCGCGCACGGTCGGAATACCGACGGGAATTGACTACTCGCAGACCAACCCACCGTTCGAGAAACTCCTTTCTCGCCGCTCGAAAAACGAGACAACCTCTGGAAAGACGGCTTGCCGCCAGCATCTGCTCAATCAACTCAACCTTGAATCCGACGGTACCGAACTGGTCGCAACCTGTCCCGCCCAACCAAATGATAGCGCCGGATTGTCTCAGCTCGTCCAGCTATTCGACCGTCTTTTGACCGGTAGAACGCGCCTCATCATGTCCGGACCCCTACCCGCTGCTTTCACCCCTCAAATTATTGTGGCAGAGCGGAAATACCCTCGCCGGTTTGCCTATGATCCTCAGGGAGATCCGCGAACGCGCAACCTGAGCCTCGCTGGCGCAGACGTCGTGTTGTTGCCCGGTTCCCTGGGAACACGTGCGCTTACGCTGACTACTGCGCTCCGTTACGGCACCGTTCCCGTTGTCCGTTATCGAAACGGACTACGACAAATCGTTACTGATTTCGATCCCTTGCGGAAGCAGGGGCGCGGATTTGTGTATTACCGTGAACAACCCGAGGGACTCTGGGATGGGATCCGCCGTACCTATTGGACGCGGGACCGGAAGGAGTACTGGGACGCGCTCGTAGAACAATGCATTGCAGCCGACTTTTCGTGGGCTGAGTCCGCGAAGTCCTATGCCGAACTCTACGCCGAATTGCTTCGTCATCGGCGCGCAGTGCCCGCCTGATCCCAGCATTCTGCTGTCGCCGAACGCTGCATAGCAAATCGCAGACAGCAGATAGAAAATCCGAATAATCTGCCCTTTGCTGTTTGCCATCTGCTGTCTGCTACTGGTTTTCCAATGTTGCCACACCTTTGCACGCCCATACCCGGCCCGACATCCAGAGAACTGGCCGGGGTGCTGGCGAGGTACGAAAACCGTAATGTCACTCTCTTAGCCGAAACGTTCCCAGTCTTCTGGCAACGAGCCGAGGGGGTTAACGTTTGGGATGTCGACGGGAACCGGTATCTCGATCTAACTGCTGCCTTTGCCGTTGCCGCTCACGGCCACACCCATCCGCAGATTCGAGATGCCATTCTGGATCAAAGTCATCTCCTGTTCCATGCGATGGGCGACGTGCACCCGGGCGCGAGCAAAGCCCAACTCTGCGAAAAACTCAGCGCCATCACATTCGAAAGATGGAATCTCGGCCTGGCCAAGACGACTTTGTGCAACTCTGGTTTCGAAGCGGTTGAAGTCGCGATCAAGACGTCTTTGCTACATAGCGGTAAACCGGGCGTGATTGCTTTTCGGAATGGCTATCACGGACTGGGCTACGGCGCCTTGGAGATCATCGGAATCCCTTGGTTCCGTGAACCGTTTCGGGCGCAACTTCGCGACTACGTCACCCTGGTTCCTTATCCGTTCTGCTTTCGCTGTCCCTTTGGAAGATCGGAAGGCTATCGGCTCGAGGGCACACGCTTTCCCAATTGCGCTTTGTCCTGCCTTGAGTCGATTGAAGATCAGATCGCGCAAGCCATCCGGCAGCGGGAGATCGGCTGCATTATCGTGGAGCCGTGCCAGGGTCGCGGCGGAGAGATCGTTCCGCCGCTCGACTTTCTGCGCTTGCTTCGAAGTATTTGCGATCGACACAAAATCCTGCTCATTTTCGATGAGATCTATACCGGCTTTAATCGGACCGGCACTCTGTTCGCATGCGAGCAGTTTGGAGTCTATCCCGATATTCTTTGCCTGGGAAAAGGGCTTACCGCCGGATTTCCTCTTTCCGCCTGTGTCGGGCGGGCAGAAATCATGGATGCATGGCCGAAGTCGGCCGGGGAAGCGCTACACACAACGACATTTCTGGGCAATCCCATCGGGTGTGCGATGGCTCTGGCTTCTATCGACCTGCATCTCGCGCCCGAGATTTCGGCGCAAGTACAGAGGACCGGGCGATACTTTCTTCAACGGCTGCGAGCCCTTCACCATCCATCAATTGGCCACATCCGCGGGCTAGGCATGATGATCGGCATGGAGTTAGTCGATTTGAATGGCGCTCCCGACGGGAAATGCGCCGCTCACATCGTGAACCGAGCTCTGCAAGATGGTATCATTCTGCTCGGCGGCGGACCGGAAGGCAACGTTCTATCGTTCACGCCTCCATTTTGGATCTCCGAAGAGGAGATCGATTTTGTGGTCGAATGGCTAGCACGCGCCCTCGACGGAATCTAACCGTGAGGTGCCTTTACTTTCGCCTCGGATCACCGTCATAGTCGAGCACGAGCGAAGATGCCATATTCGGCTTAATGATCTCCTCGACAAACTTGATATGGATGGCGTCGTCGTGAAACATCGCCAATCGCTCCTTTGAATCAAAGTCGATAGCCACGAAAAAGGCCCACTCGTTAGCCTTGTCGATTCTTCTTCCACAGCGAACGTTTGAGGCAAACGAGATCTTGAGGAGTTGTATCCGCGTTTGCATCATGATCACCTCGAGCTGTTGCGCGGTAACGTCCGGCTTGGGTTTGTAGAGAACGATGTGATGAATCATGCGCAACCCTTTTTCTAAGAACAAGATTACGCCTAGGCAAGGATTTATCCAACAATGCTGGTTTGGCGGAAAATAAGCACCGAGAAATGGACTGACAGCTGGCAGGAACGGCTTCTATTCCTGGGATGGGAGCGGCTGGTGATAACTCAGCTGGGAGGTGGAAACCGGATACGTCTTGAGATCTTCGAGGTCACCCAACGAGAAGCAAGTTTGCTGCTCCAACGGTTTGGTGGCGAAATTCGTAACCTCGAGCGGTCGACGGCCGATTGGGCAAGAGCTGTCGTTCAAAAACGCCCGATCTCGATTCGCGGCCGGCTGAAAATCTTGAATCGCGAACCTGGTACTGATCGGCCGACCCGACCTCAGCACCTCTATCTGCCAGCCGGATTAGCTTTTGGCACGGGGGATCACGCCACTACCGCCAGTTGTTTGCGGTTCTTGTGCGATATCGCCCCGAAATCCGGTGAATGGCAAATGCTGGACGCCGGGACCGGCGCCGGCATCCTTGCGATTGCAGCTGCCAAGCTGGGAGCTTCCCATGTCGATGCTTTTGATCTCGACCCGACGGCGGTACGGACTGCCAGACAAAACGCCAGACTGAATGAGCTGCAGACAAGAATCCGCTTTTGGAAACAAGATGTTCTCTGCTTCGTTCCAAAACCCGCTTACCAAATTGTTACTGCAAATCTCTACAGCGACCTGCTTCGCCAATCCGCCGTACGACTTGGCCGCGCTCTCCTGCCGGACGGGCACCTCATCGTTTCTGGCTTGATGCGAGACCAAGTCGACCCAATCCGCAAATTGCTGGAAGCAAAAGGCACACCGGTTCTGCTCATCCGGGCACGAGGAAAATGGGTGACCTTGCTCGCACAGAAAGCACGCCGATAAGAAATGCGGAATGCGGATTGCGGAACGCGGAAGGACCAGTCGCGAGTTCACGTTCCGTGAGCCGCAATCCGCGCCCCGCATTTCTTATTCATTGGTTGAAATAGCCTCTCGTAACATATACTCGTGGGGAAGATTTTTATGCAACTTTCCGCTAGAGCGACCAGTTTGATACCATCGTTGTCTCTTTCGATTGACAGCAAAGCCAAGGCGATGAAATCCGAAGGGATCGACGTGTGCAGCTTTGCTGCAGGTGAACCCGATTTCGACACACCTGAGCATATTAAAGCCGCAGCTATCGCTTCATTGGAGTCCGGATTTACCAAATACACACCCAGCTCCGGCATCCCCGAACTTCGCCAGGCGATCTCAGACAAATTTCATCAGGACAATGGACTCAATTACAACCCGTCCCAAGTCATCGTTAGCACCGGCGCAAAGCATTCTTGTTACAACGCGATCCTGGCGACTTGCCAGGCGGGTGACGAAGTCATTATCCCAAAACCGTATTGGTTGAGTTATCCGGAAATGGTGCGCTTGGCGGGCGCCGATCCGGTCTTCGTCGAGACCAGGGAAGAGACCGGGTGGAAGCTTACCGCGGAAGAGTTCGAAAACGCGATGACCCCGCGGACGAAGATGATCATCATCAATTCTCCGAACAATCCAACCGGAGCCGTTTACACTCGGCAAGAATTGGAAGCGATCGCTGCGGTCGCCGCCGAGGAAGAGATTCTGATTCTGGCGGACGAGATTTACGAAAAACTCATTTACGAGGGCACCGAACATCTGAGTATCGCATCGCTGGGGCCGGAGTACTATGATCTGACGATCACCGTTAACGGGTTTAGCAAGGCTTACGCGATGACCGGCTGGCGTCTCGGATATCTGGGCGCCCCGGAACCAATCGCTCGAGCGATCGACTCCATCCAAAGCCACGTCACCTCGAATCCGTGTTCCTTCGCCCAAAAAGGTGCGTTGGCCGCGTTAAAAGGGGACCAGCAGACCATCTCCGATATGCGCGAGGAGTTCGATTTACGCCGCCAGTATATGGTGGATCGGTTATCGAAAATTCCTAATCTCAGCGTCGTCCGACCATTTGGCGCGTTCTATGTCCTGGCCAACATCGGTCGGCTCGGCCTGACCTCACAGAATTTTGCGGATCGCCTTTTAAGCAAAGCGAACGTCGTGGTGGTTCCCGGGATCGCTTTTGGCAACGACCGCACGATTCGGTTCAGTTACGCGACCAGTCTCGATATCATCAAGCGAGGAATGGACCGATTTGAGGATTTCTGCAGAACCGTCTGATCGCCGATTAAAGGTGCGCGCAATGCCGTAAGTGGCCGGCCGCTACTGAGCGGCTGCCTCGCTAGTTCCTTGCGGATTTGAAGGCGCGGATTGAAGCTCTTGAGCCCGAGGCGCGGCCTCACCAAATAGATGAAGCAGTTCGGAAGTTACCTGCGTGTCTACGCCGTAATGCTGCGTAACTCTCTGATCAGAGAGATGAACTTCAAGCTCAACTTCCTGCTGTGGATGTTGGTCGAAGCGTTTTGGTTCGCCGGGCAACTCATCTTTATCGAAGTCATCTATAATCAGGTAGACGCCATCGGTGATTGGACAAAATGGGACATGGTATTACTAGTGGGAACCCACCAGATCATCAGCCAGATCTTTAACGCATTTTTCTTTACCAATCTGATGAACCTCTCCGAGCTGGTTCGGACCGGAAAGCTCGATTTTGTTTTGTTGCAGCCGATCGACGCACAGTTTACCACCTCCGTCCGCCGCTTCGGTATTGACAGTGTGGTAAATGCTTTCGTTGGCATCGTGATTGTCTGCTATGCGCTCCATCGCCTCCAGGTAATGCCGTCAGTTGGCCAGATCGTGCTTTATCTGGCCACGGTGCTGATCGGTGTCTCATTACATTATGCCGTCATGTTCGGGCTTTCGACTGTCAGTTTCTGGAGTGTTCGGGCCCAAGGAGTCATTTATGGTTACTACAACATTATGAACCTAGCTCGGTATCCTGACGTAGTGTTTAAGGGTCTCGCTAAGTTTCTTTTTAGCTGGGTTATCCCGGTGATGGTGGTCACTAATGTTCCGGCGCGAGTGCTGATTCACGCCAGCGAAACTCCCTGGCAATTCGTCGGTCACCTCGTGCTGGTTTCCTTGATGATGATCGTGTTCTCGCGGCTGATCTGGCGTGCTGCCCTTAACCACTATTCGAGCGCCAGCTCTTGACTGACCGTGTCAAGGTTTGGAATCCGGCTTCTTCCAAAGAATAATTTCGCGAATTTTGATTTGTTTTTAAACGTCCGGACAGGATTCGGCGTCGAACACAAGTCGAGCGAATTCAGATAGAAGCATTCTCCGGAGCGGCGGCCAAAAGGGGGTCGATTTCACCGCCGATCTTTCCCCTTGAACCGAACGGTGATTGCCAGTATATGTTCGCCCTTCCTCGCTCGGGAAGGGGAGAGCGTGGGAGTAGCTCGACGCATTGATATTTATGGCTAAATCGAAATTACAGAAAAAACATGAGGCGTCTCCGAATGGGCATGCGCCGGCGGACCAATCCGGTCAGGTTTTAGCCGCTGGCACAAACAATGAAGCCGGAGACGACAAGCTCAGCCCTTTCCTCAAGAAACAAAAAGCCAAGCTTCTTCAACTTCGGGACAGCCTTCTGGACGCAATGATGGGGGTGTCTCGGGATACCTTGCGAGCAAGAGCCGAAGGAAGCGAGGCTTCTGCGTTCGGCATGCATCAGGCTGATGCGGGCAGCGACGCCTACGATCGCGACTTTGCCCTCAGTTTGCTCTCCCAAGAGCAGGATGCACTATATGAGATCGAGGAAGCGCTCAAACGAATCGACGGAGGAACCTATGGTGTATGCGAGATGTCAGGAAAACCCATACCTCACGCTCGGTTGGAGGCAATTCCGTTTGCTCGTTATACAGTGGAATGCCAGACGTTGATCGAGAAGCAGAAGAAAGCGACTCGGATCCGGCAACCGGTCACTTCGCTATTCGGATTGACGGACGAAGAAGGCGGTGACGGTGAGGAAGAAGAACCGGCATCCGACAATAAGGAATAATTATGCCAAGAGACATCATTATCCTGGAGTGCACCGAGGCCAGAGCCCTAGCGAAACCCGTCTCCCGCTATGTCTCTACCCGCAATAAAAAAAGCCCAAATACCCCGGGCCGCTTGGAAAAGAGAAAATATAATCCCTTCCTCCGACGCCATACGCTCCATCGCGAGGTAAAGTAGCCTTATGGAACCCAAAACCGCTAAACGCCGATCGAATTTTCGTCGCGCCAATCGCGCCATGCCTCGGCGTCGCATCGATATCGCGATCGAGGCGCTGGATTATAAAAACCCCGACCTGCTTCGCAAATTTGTCACCGAAAGCGGCAAGATCTTGCCGCGGCGTGTCACCGGCATGCCCGCCTATCTGCATCGCAAAATTACACGGGAAATCAAGCGAGCCCGCTCCGTGCTCCTCATGAAGTAGGGCATTGCGCAGTGGGCGCATCTGCCCGGTGCGAGGTCGACCTGCGCAGCTGGGCGCAGCGGCTACTATTCCCTTGCAGCTTGCAGGCGAATGGCTATGTTCACCCCTCCTCTGATCCCGCGAAGACGCCCTGAGACAGGTCGTCCGGGAACAGAATAACCCTTAGTGGCAACCATGGATTGTTTTGTGTCTGTAATTTCTTTATGACTGAAATGCAGGAGCTAATCGCGAAGTCCCTGCGCGATTTCAAAGAAGGCAGTATCGTTAAAGGGCGGATTTTGGAGATTCGGCCCCGCGAAGTGCTCGTAGATATCGGCTACAAGTCCGAGGGCGTAATCCCAGTGTCAGAATTTGAAGACTCTGACGAGGTCGAGGTGGGCGACGAGGTCGAGGTACTGCTGGAACGGCTCGAAAACGAGGACGGAATGGTCGTTCTCTCGAAAGAGAAGGCCGCCCATAAGCAAAACTGGGACAAAATCGTTAAAGTTTTTGAGGGCGATGGTCTGATCAAAGGGAAGGTGAAGGCGGTGGTCAAGGGTGGACTGACGGTCAATATCGGAGTGGAGGCTTTTCTTCCCGGGTCACAGATCGACATCGTGCCTCCAAAGGATCTCCAACAATTCGTAGGCAACACTTACGATTTCAAAATTGTTAAGATCAACGACGAGCGAAAGAACGTCGTTTTGAGCCGGCGCGAAATCATCGAACAAGAACGCGCGGAGAAACGGAGCAAATTCCTGGAATCGGTCAAGGTCGGTGACACGGTCAAAGGCAGCGTGAAAAATCTCACGGACTTCGGCGCGTTTATTGATCTTGATGGCATGGACGGACTTCTTCATATCACCGACATGACCTGGGGAAGGCTCACACATCCAAGCGAACTGCTCAAAATTGGCCAGACTCTGGATGTGGTTGTTCTCGACATTAACAAGGAAAAGGAACGTGTCTCGCTGGGTTTGAAACAAACTCAACGTAACCCGTGGGATAAAATCGAAGAACGCTTTCCGGTGGGCGCGAAAGTGCACGGCAAAGTTACCAATCTGGTCCCTTATGGAGCTTTTGTAGAGATCGAAGAAGGAGTGGAAGGTCTTATCCACGTCTCCGAGCTCTCCTGGACGAAGCGCATTACCCGCCCATCTGACGTTCTCGCTCAAGGCCAGGAAATCGATGCCGTCGTCCTCGGCGTAAACAAAGAAGAACAAAAGATTTCTCTGGGCGTTCGCCAACTTGAGCCGAATCCTTGGGATGCAATCGAGCAGCGTTATGTGATCGGCTCCGAAGTGAAAGGCAAAATCCGTAACATGACTGCCTATGGTGCCTTTGTCGAATTGGAGGAGGGCATCGACGGGATGATTCACGTGTCGGATCTCAGCTGGACGCGTAAGATCAATCATCCAAGCGAGATTCTGAAGAAGGGTGACGACGTCGAAGCGGTTGTGCTGGATATCGACAAGGTCAATCAGCGGATCAGTTTAGGGATTAAGCAACTCGAATCCGATCCATGGAAGGAGATCGACCAGAAATACAAGATCGGTGACCTGGTCAAAGGAAAGGTAACCAAGCTGGCTAGCTTCGGTGCGTTCGTTCAGTTGCAAGACGACATTGACGGCTTGGTGCATATTTCTCAGCTCAGCGAGGAACATGTTGCCAAGGTCAAAGACGTACTGAAGGTAGGCCAAGATGTCGAAGCTCGCGTCATCAAAGTAGATAAAGCGGAACGACGGATTGGTCTTTCGATTAAGGCGGCTCACTACTCCGAAGACGAATTGCGCCGCGAGACGGAAGCCTTTGATAGTCTCCGGCCGGGTGAGGATATGGTCGGCCTCGAGCAGGCGTTTCAAGCAGCCGAAGAAGAATATCGTCCCAGTGATCGGAAAAAGTAGTTTCTGGAGAGGGCGCCCGAACAGTTTTCCGGGCGCCTTTTTCGTTGAGAATCTACCCATATTGCCGCAGCTTCCCCATATACAAGCCGAGTTTGCACTGAGTCGAAGGGTCTTGCTTGACGGCCACCGGCAAACCGCGCATTAGAAATAACAAAGCAAAACACATTAGCATGGATACACCACAAATTGTCGCGTACTTAAAAACCCAATGTGGTTGGAGCAACGGGGTTCGCGCAGTCTTACGTAAGTACAACCTCGCTTATCAGGAGAAGGATATCATTCAGAACCCGGCATTCCGCTGGGAGATGGAGCAAAAAAGCGGCCAACCGCTTTCGCCTTGCGTCGAGATTAACGGCGTGATGCTGGCCGACATCAGTGGCGAGGAAGTGGAGCAATACCTGGTGGAAAACCATTTGATTGAATCGAGCTCCACTCCAACCGAGGTGCCAATCAACGCGCCTTGTCCTCCGGAACAGCACGAATCGGCAAACGTTTCGTTTCATCGATAGGCCGGTAGGAGCACGGTTGGTAGGCGAAAGCCTGATTCGGCCTCAGCCGAATCGGCTTGAGCCATTTGGGGTTGTTCCAAAAGTTTTTTTCCCCTACCTTTTGGGTGAGGCAGCGCAAACGAAAATTGCCGCGGACATCCCTATTTTTGGGAACGCCTCACGGCCGCCTCGCTATTCTACGAACTCGATCTCGATCGGTCCGGAGATGAACCCTCGCTCGTCGGCCCGTCCCAGAAATTCACGAATCGCTTGCCGCCCGATCTTACCGTAGTCCAACGTAAAGTCGTTTACATACATGCCGATGAATTTGTCGGCTTGAGCCAGATCCAGGTCACGCGCGAGTGGCATTGAATGTTGCACGCCGGCTGCCCGATGTTCCAGCCCGTACCGGATGCTATCTTTCAGAATATCGGAAATTTCCTTGCGTTGCCGGGGCGGAATGTCCTTCCGGATTACGTTTCCGCCCAACGGCAACGGTAGACCGGTTTGGTCTTTCCACCACGTGCCCAAATCCAGCACCAACTGGAATCCTTGTTGGGCGTAGGTCAGTTGGCCTTCGTGAATCAGCAGGCCTATATCCGCTTCGCCGGCTTTGACGAAATTGAAAATTTCGTCGAACGGCACGACCGCCTCGAATCCGTTGCCAGTAAAAAGTCGGAAAGCGAGATAGGCGCTTGTTTTCAGGCCAGGCACGGCAACTTTCTTGTCGGCAAGCCATTGCGCGATTTCCGGGATAGTTTTCGGTGCCTCGGACAACGAAACCAGCATCGGGCCATATCCGTCTCCCATGCTGGCCCCACACGGCAACAACGCGTACTGCGAAGTCAGAAACGCGTAAGCATGAATCGAAACAGCGGAAATGTGAAGCTCACTCCGCAACGCTCGTTGGTTCAACGTTTCGATATCCTCAAGAATATGTTGAAAACGGTATCCCCGTGTATCGATCTTGTTTTCCGCCAACGCGTAGAACATGAACGCGTCATCGGGGTCCGGGGAATGCCCAAGCAGTAAGTCCATGGCGGAACAAAGCCGGAACTGTCTAGGGCTGCAACCTTCTGTCCACCAAATCTTTCGAGGAGGCAGCGGCGGAGGAATTCGGTTCAGTCCTGCCGCTGTGAACTCGTTCGACCTCGCCTTGCATCTCGCGCCAACGGGCCCGTCCTCTGGGAGAGTAAAATAAGTAGCAGATTCCTCCGATCATCCCGAAGAGAACGAAATAGGAGAAGCCGAGCAGCGAAATCAATACCCCTACCTCACCGGGTACCTTGCAGAGATCGCTAAGTAAAATCTCGAACAGCGATTCGCGAAAACCGACCCCGCCAGGCGTGATCGGCAGAGAAATGATCGACGTGACGATCGGCATGATCGTGATCATGTCGAGAAACGAAACTCGCGCGTGGACGGCCTGCGCTGCGCAGTAGAATGCTCCGTAAAACGAAAAAAGCACTGGGAACGACAACAGAAATGCCCACAGGAGCGACGCTTTGGTGCGAGCAAACACGTGGTACGCTTCCGAGGTTTCAATCAGACGATCACGAAATGGCGTATGGCGCGGCAAGCGGTTTGCCAGCTTCAAGCCGCTCACTAAAAAAGATCCGACGGTAATGACCGTGAAACCGATCAGCATGGAAAGAAGAATCCAGAGCAAAAAAGAAGCTTGCGGCGTTTGCTGTAGCCATTGCCAGCGGAGGCCAGTTGTCACTACGGCTGCAACGACCAGGGCCAGCATGCCAATAAGCCGATCCATGACGATAGTCAGGATTACTTCTTTTTTTCGGTCAGGAAATTCCCGCATCGAGAAATAAAGCCGCGCAAAGTCTCCACCGGTATATCCGGGCATGAACAAATTGAAAAACAACCCGACAAAAAACAGTTGGGCAATTCGCGGCCAACTCAGGCGCATACCCTGCACTCGCAAAAGAATCTTCCAACGGATGATGTTGGCAATCTCACCGGTTAAAGCGACCGGCAGTCCGATTAACATCCAATGGCCGTCCGCCTGGGTAAACGCCGCCGCCATTTGGGCGCGTTTTTCCGGGCTGTGAAATACCCAAATTAAGATTCCAATGGTGAAAGCCGCCTGCAGTGTGCGAATGAGAGCTTTCTTCATCGCAACAACCGAGCGAGCGGTTTACGATTGTTTCCCCAGCTGCCCAACCACGGCCAAGAATCACCAGTACGGCGTTTCTTACACGATCGTGGTTTACCTGACTTCATAATCCGCAAGAGAATTGATCGGCAGTCTGGAAAATGAAATGGGCATCGACGAGTTGGACTGACTGGACTACCCATACAAATTCCAGCTTCCATTCTTACGGGCCGCTCGTTCGCTCCAATCGAATATCTGCCTCACAGGCGGCCGGCATCCGTTCTATCTTATCTATTCAGGACCATACGCTTGGATCTTCCAGGAAATCAACGTTCCTTTTCCGTCTGACCGTGACGGGGAATCGCCGGCTTGCGAGCTGCCACTTCACGGTACAGTATCCGCCTCGGCATGAAGTTCATCGACCTGAATTCCCCGGAGATCGCAGTCGCAAGTGCAGAACTGGATCGGAGATATCTTCCGTCCGAACATCTGGTCGAGCAGGTAAGGTCGATTCTTGATCAGGTGCGCCTGGGCGGTGACACGGCGCTTCTCCGCCTGGTCGAAAAATTCGACCACACGGTTTTTTCTCGGCAAGAGTTACGAGTCCACCAAGGCGAAATGAGCAAAGCGATCGAGAATTTGGACCCTGAGACTCGCAGCGCGCTTGAGATTGCCAAACAAAATGTCCAGGAGTTCGCCCGAAAAAGTCAGCGTACCGATTGGCTAGCGAAGAATGCGCAAGGAGCTGATGTTGGCGAAAGCTTTCATCCTTTTCAAAGGGTCGGCATCTATGTGCCGGCCGGCACGGCTCCTCTGGTATCCTCTGCCATTATGACCGTCTCCCTCGCTACGGCAGTGGGTGTGCCCGAGATCGTGGTCGTCTCGCCCGCCGGACCGGACAAGACGGTTAGCCACGCGCTACTCGGTGCCTTACAGATAGCCGGAGCAACCGAGATCTTTAAGATCGGAGGTGCCCATGCGATCGCTGCGTTGGCATTTGGAACGGAGACGATAACCAAGGTCGACAAAATATTCGGCCCAGGAAACGCTTACGTTACGGAAGCAAAACGCCAAGTATTCGGATACGTTGCGATCGACCTATTGCCCGGCCCCAGTGAAATCCTGGTTCTCGCCGACGATAGCGCTCCACCTGCCTGGCTAGCAGCGGATCTGCTGGCTCAAGCTGAGCATGGCCCCGGAAGCGTAGTCTGCGTGGTTTCGTCGAGCCGATCCATCTTGGAAGCGACTCAACTAGAAATGACCAGGCAGATGGTAGATCTTCCACGGCGGAAATTTCTGCAAGAGGTGCTTTCGAATCGTGGTTATGCAGTTCTGGTAGCCGACCTTGCTCAAGCAATCCGATTCGTAAACGACTTTGCTCCCGAGCATTTATCGATCGTCACGCACGATCCGTGGAGCGTCGCACGCCAGATTAGAAACGCGGGAGCCATTTTTTTGGGTCCCTATTCGCCGGTTGTCGCCGGCGATTTTATGGCCGGTCCAAGCCACGAGTTACCGACCGGAGGAGCCGGAAAATCGTTCGGCGGACTGACCGTAGATCAATTTCAGAGAAGAACCAGCCTCATAAGCTACACTGCCGAGGCTCTTCAAAAATCGCTACCCATCCTCGATAAATTGAGCCAGGCAGAACAGTTGGAAGCACACGGACGTTCGGCTCGGGTCCGGTTTATGACAGCGAACGACAGCGAACGACAATGAACACCAACGAACGACAACGCCGAACTGGTGTTCATTGACGTTCGCTGCAGTTAGTGCCGCCTGCGCCGCTTGAATTGTAGTTGGGCGAGCGATCGGGCCAGCGCCGCTTCCGCTTCAGCCGCCTCTTCCGACGCGAGATTCTTGTCTCTGAGGGCAGTTTGAGCGCGATGGATGGCTTCTTCGGTGGCCTTCTCGTCGATCGCCGAGTCTTCCATGGCCGAATCGGTGAGTACGGAAACCTGGGTTTGCGTAATCTCTGCAAAGCCGGACCCCACCACCAGTTCGGTTTGCTTGCCGTCTTTAAGGATCCGCACCTCACCCGGCGCAAGCTGGGTCATCAGGGGGGCGTGAGCGGCATAAACACCTAGTTCTCCGTCGCTCCCGGGCAAGACGACCATGTCAACGTCGTCCTCATACGCTCTTCCCTCCGGGGTGACGATCTCGAGCTTCAACTTTGCCATCGCTGATCAGGCTTCGGCGCGAATCTCGTCGATGCCGCCTTTCATATAGAAATTTTGCTCGGGAACATCGTCGTGCTTGCCGTCCAGGATTTCTTTGAACCCGCGAATAGTCTCTTTGGTAGTGACGTATTTGCCCTCTATCCCGGTGAACACTTCGGCTACGTGAAACGGCTGGCTAAGGAAGCGTTGCATTTTTCTCGCACGATAAACGGTCAACTTATCTTCCGGACTCAATTCATCCATCCCGAGAATGGAAATAATATCCTGCAGATCCTTGTAGCGCTGCAGTACCCGTTGGACGCCTCGGGCGACATCATAATGCTCTTGGCCGACAAACTCTGGGGACAAGGCCTTCGATGTGGATGCGAGCGGGTCCACCGCCGGATAAATTCCGAGTTCGGAAATAGCTCGATCCAGAACGATGGTCGAATCCAGATGAGCAAACGTGTTAGCCGGCGCCGGATCGGTCAAGTCGTCCGCAGGAACATAAACGGCTTGGAAGGAAGTGATCGAACCCTTCTTAGTCGAGGTAATGCGCTCCTGCAGATCACCCATTTCCGAGGCCAACGTTGGCTGATAGCCGACCGCTGAAGGTGTTCTGCCCAGCAACGCCGAGACCTCAGACCCCGCCTGAGAAAATCGGAAAATGTTATCGATGAAAAGAAGCACGTCTTGATTCTTTTCATCCCGGAAGTACTCCGCCATCGAAAGCGCGGTCAGCGCCACTCGAAGGCGTGCCCCCGGCGGCTCGTTCATTTGCCCGTAAACCAGCGCGACCTTAGATTTGCTCAGATCCTTTTGGTCGATCACGCCGGCTTCTGACATTTCATTGTACAGATCGTTTCCTTCGCGCGTGCGTTCACCGACGCCAGCAAAGACCGAGAAGCCGCCATGTCCTTTGGCGATATTGTTGATCAACTCCATAATCACCACGGTCTTTCCCACACCAGCACCTCCGAACGCTCCCACCTTACCGCCCTTGGCAAATGGGCAGATCAGGTCGATGACCTTGATGCCGGTTTCGAGCGTACTTGCCGACGTGTCTTGTTCGATCAAGGAAGGCGCTTTGCGATGGATCGGGTAACGCTTTTCGAACTTTATCGGGCCGCGCTCGTCGACCGGCTCACCAATCACATTGCAAATTCGCCCCAGCACGCCTTCACCCACTGGAACCGAAATCGAATCTCCGGTGTGGGTCAATTTCATGCCGCGTTTCAACCCATCGGTGGTTGACATGGCTATCGCTCTAACCCAGCCGTCTCCCAAATCTTGCTGGACTTCGAGAACCAGACGATGATTTTCACCGCCTGAATTGGAAGTGACCTCCAGCGCGTCGTAAATCTTTGGGACTTCCTTGGCTTCGCTGAAATCGACGTCCACAACCGGACCGACCACTCTCACAATTGTACCTTCGCTCATGCTGAAATCATCCTACGGCGAGTTGCGCACTGGCAATCTCGAGCAGCTCGGTGGTGATGCCTGCTTGCCGCACTTTGTTATAATGTAGGGTTAGATCCTTTACTAATTGCTTCGCATTGTCGGTAGCATTTTTCATCGCCACCATTCGCGCACTGTGCTCGGAGGCGCGCGCGTCTAGGATCATCTGAAAAATCTGGAAACTGACGTAATGAGGTAGAATCCCCGATAGCACCTCTTGTTCACTGGGCTCGAAAAGGAACTCGCCACTCGAAACCGTTGGTTCCTTTTGTTCCCCGAGTAATTCCACCGGTGAAACCGGTAACAGATTCACGGTCGTCGCTTGTTGCACCAAAGTGTTGACGAATCTCGAGTACAGGACGCGCACCCGATCGACCTCGCCCGACAAGAACTTTTCGACACAAAAATCGGCGATTGGTCGCACTTCCCGGGTGTTCGGTATTTCACTCACCTGAAAATCGGCAAGCAAATTTCGCCTGGTGCGAGCCAGAAATTGAACCGCCTTTCGACCTACCGCTGCGAACGAAGGCGCGGTCATATCGATTGCGGTGAGTTCGCGGAAGAGGTTCGTGTTCAAGGCGCCGCACAAACCTTTGTCGCTGCTGATCACCAAGATCAGCTCAGACCGAACCGGCCGATCGATTAGCAGCGGCGTTGCCTGAGGATCGATCCTTCCCCGAAGCGCGCCGAGCGCTCGGTTAAGCACCTCCTGGTACGGCCTTCCTGCCAGTGCCGCCGCCTGCGACTTGCGCATCTTGGAAGCTGCAACCATTTGCATGGCTTTGGTGATCTGCGCGGTGTTTTTGACCGAGCGGATTCGCCGCCGGATGTCGAGGGTACTTGGCATTTCCCTTATGGCTTATACGATGACTTAAAGTCCTTGAGCGCGGCGTGAAGCTTTTCGTCGAGATCCTTGTCGATCGCTAGTTTTTCGAGAATGAGTTGAAGAAGATCTTCTTTCCGCGTTTCAAAATATTCGCGAA
>DASTDH010000616.1:0-3697 GCA_035710445.1 Chthoniobacterales bacterium | reverse complement strand
GATCTGAAGACGTCCCACCTAGTCGTAAAGGCGCAGATTCATGCCGGTGGCCGCGGCAAGGGCACATTCAGGCATGGATTCAAGGGGGGAGTGCATCTCTGTTCGTCGCCGGCCGAAGCTGCGGAACTGGCCCGGAATATGTTGGGTTATACTATTATCACCCACCAAACCGGTCCCGAAGGCCGGGTTGTTCGTAAAGTGATGGTTGCCGAGTCAGTGGAAATTCAGCGGGAAGCCTATTTGGCGATTCTTATCGATCGGGCGACGAGCACTCCGGTGGTGGTCGCTAGTACCGAAGGCGGAATCGACATTGAAACGACTGCCGAGGAGCATCCTGAAAGAATCATCCGCGAGAAGGTACATCCCTTGCTCGGTCTGCAGCCCTTCCAGTGCCTGAAAGTGGCCCGACAGCTCGGGTTCACAGGGGATCAGCTTAAGGCTGCTTCCCAGTTGTTCGGTAACCTTTATAAGCTCTTTATCTCGCTCGACTGTTCATTGGTAGAAATCAATCCGTTGGCTCTAACCAAGGGCGGCGAGGTCGTTGCCCTCGATGCAAAGTTCAACTTCGATGACAACGGATTATACCGGCATCCGGAGATTGTGGAGATGCGAGACATAGCGGAAGAAGATCCGCGCGAAGTTGAGGCCTCGCGATTCAACCTTAGCTACATCGGTCTGGACGGTAACATCGCCTGCCTGGTGAATGGCGCCGGCTTGGCGATGGCTACCATGGACATCGTCAAGTATGCCGGCGGAGAGCCCGCTAACTTCTTGGACGTCGGAGGGGGTGCGAGTGAATCCCAGGTGACGGAGGCGTTCAAGATTCTCGTTTCCGACAAAAATGTGCGAGCGATCCTGGTGAATATCTTCGGCGGTATCATGAAATGTGACGTGATCGCTCAAGGAATCATTAACGCGGTCAAGGCGGTTTCGTTGCCCGTGCCGCTGGTGGTACGGCTGGAAGGCACTAATGTGGAGCAGGGTAAGAAGTTGCTCCAGGAATCCAAACTACCGATTCGGGCCGCCGCCAACCTGGCGGAAGCGGCGCAGTTGGTGGTTGCAGCTTCGCGAGGACAGTGATGAAAGTGGCCGAAATCGCTTTCGTTGCTTATCCCGTTACCGAAATCGAACGTGCGCGGGGATTTTATGAAGGTGTGTTAGGATTGCGGCCGAGCCGGGAGTTCGCGGGTGAGGGGTACTGCTGGATAGAATACGATCTTGGGGCAAACACCTTTGCCGTTGCCAAAATGCCGCCCGGGCAGTGGAACCCTTCAGCCGATGGCCCGAGCGTAGGTCTGGAAGTTGAAGAGTTCGATTCAGCTGTTGTTGAACTCAAAGCCAAAAGCATCCCTTTCGCGGTCGAAGCGATGGAGACTCCAGTTTGCCGGATGGCGGTCATTGCTGACCCGGACGGCAACAAGATTACGATCCACAAAAGACATCCGCAGGTGCACTAACATTTCCCATGTCTATTCTGGTCAACAAGAACACACGGCTTCTGGTTCAAGGCATCACCGGGAGCTCTGGCGCATTCCATGCACGCGGATGCCTCGATTACGGCACGCATATCGTGGCGGGAGTGACTCCAGGAAAAGGCGGACAGTTGTTCGACGGCAAGATACCAATCTTTGATACGGTGATCGAGGCGCGAAAACAGACCGGATGCAACGCAACGATGATCTTCGTCCCGGCGCCGTTTGCCGCCGATGCGATCCTGGAGGCAGCCGACGCCGGAGTAGAGCTCATTGTTTGCATTACGGAAGGAATTCCGGTGATCGACATGATGCGGGTAAAAGCGGCGTTAGCAGAAAGCCCTAGCCGTCTTATCGGTCCGAATTGTCCGGGAATCATTACACCGGGCGAATGCAAAATCGGCATTATGCCGGGATACATTCACAAGCGAGGCAGTGTCGGAGTCATTTCTCGTTCCGGTACATTGACGTACGAAGCGGTTTGGCAACTCACCCAACGCGGTTACGGGCAATCGACCTGCATCGGTGTGGGTGGAGACCCAGTCCATGGAACTTCTCACCTGGACGCAGTGAAAATGTTCGCCGAGGATCCCGAGACAGAATCGTTGGTCCTGATTGGAGAAATCGGTGGCACGGGGGAAGAAGAGGCGGCGGCTTGGATTAAATCTAACTTGAAAAAGCCGGTTTGCGCTTTCATCGCCGGCGTCACTGCTCCGCCGGGGCGGCGCATGGGTCATGCCGGAGCAATTGTTGCCGGCGGAAAAGGGACCGCAGCAGGAAAGATCGAAGCATTGCGTGGGGCCGGCATTTCCATTGCTGATACTCCGGCAACAATCGCTGAGACGCTGATCAAGATAGCCAGAGGGTAATCTATGTCTGATTTTGCGAAAGGATTGGAAGGGGTTGTTGCAAACGAGACTCGCCTCGGCGATGTGCGCGGCCAAGAAGGGCAACTTATTTATTGCGGCTTCGACATTAACGAACTCGCCGGAAAGGTCTGTTTCGAGGAAGTGGTCTATCTGCTTTGGAACAATCGGCTCCCGAACCGAGCGGAATTGGCCGAGCTGAAGCAGGCGCTAGCCGCCGAAAGAGAGCTTCCCGATCAGGTGGTCCAATTCCTTCGAACAACGCCAAGAACGGCTTTACCGATCGATGTGCTGCGTACCGCAGTTTCGATGTTAGGCCTACACGATCCCTCGCTGGCACTGGACGATTCGTTGGATGCGAACCGGCGACGGGCAATTAGCGTGCTAGCCAAAGTCGGTGGGATCATTGCCTATTTTCATCGGGCGAGGAATGGCCTCGACCTTCCCGAAGTTCGACCTGACTTAGGCGAGGCGGCTCATTTCCTTTACCTGCTGGATGGGAAGGATCCATCTCCCAAAAAAGCCGAAACGCTGGATTTGGCTTATGTCCTCCATGCCGAGCACGGCATGAATGCCTCGACTTTTAGCGCCCGGGTAACGATTTCGACCCTAACCGACATGTACTCGGCGCTGACCGCCGCAATCGCTACTTTGAAAGGGCCGCTTCATGGTGGCGCCAATGAGGGAGTGATCCACATGCTGCAACAAATCGGTTCGGTCGATAAGGTCGATGCCTACGTGGAAAAGATGCTGGCGGAAAAGAAGAAGATCATGGGCATAGGCCATCGGGTCTACAAAGTCCTGGATCCACGGGCCCCTATCCTGCGCCAAAAAGCGATCGAGTTGAGTCAGGAGTTGGGCGAACCGAAATGGATCGAAATGTCCGAGCGGATCGCCGCATTGATGAAGGAGAAACGAGGTCTTTACGCAAACGTCGATTTCTACTCCGCGACGGTCTACTACTCGCTCGGCATGCCGACCGACCTCTTCACGCCGATTTTTGCAATCTCCCGCACCGCCGGTTGGACCGCACATATTCTCGAGCAATTAGCTGACAACCGGTTGTACCGGCCACTAAGCGAGTACGTCGGCGAGGCCGCTGGTCGAGTCTTTGCCCCCATTGATCAGCGATAAGACTTTGACCCTTTGAACTCAGTCTGCCGGGACTTTGGAGTATCCGGGCACTGATTGTTTTTGTTCTATACGACCGTGCCCTGTCCTGCAATTTGTAGCCCTTATCTCAACCGTACCTCGACGCTGCGCTCGCGGCCGTCATCTACTAAGGGAATCGAACCGTCGGGAATCGGATTGCCGTCGAGCGTAACCTGATCTTCAGCTAGCAAATCGTGCGGTACTCGC
>DASTDH010000615.1:0-17730 GCA_035710445.1 Chthoniobacterales bacterium | reverse complement strand
TTTCTATCGTCCCTGGTGGGCCGCACGCGTTTGGGAACACCGATGCCCCACACTAAAGTGCGGGGCTACTTTCTATCGTCCCTGGCGGGACGGACGCGTTTGGGGGCACCGATGCGCCACACTAAAGTGCGGGGCTACTTTCTATCGTCCCTGGCGGGACGCACGCGCGTTTGGGGGCACCGATGCCCCACACTAAAGTGCGGGGCTACTTTCTATCGTCCCTGGCGGGACGCACGCGTTTGGGAACACCGATGCCCCACACTAAAGTGCGGGGCTACTCCCTAGCGTGGCCGAACTAGGAAAAAATTCAAGGAATGTGTCCCTCTGGCGCTGCCTGGTTCGTCGTCTCATTGAAGTGAAACGAAAAACCAAACAAACCAAACAGAGGAGAAATGGGAAATGAATACCGATTCCGGTCTCTTTCATCTTTTTATGGCAGTTAGATCAACCCGAAACCACGCTGGCTTTGCTCAGACTCAGGAATTGCCTTCTGTGGTTGAATCGAAGCTACCGGATATCGATCATTCGCTGCTCACTCGGGTAATTCCTTTACCGGATCGACCGCCCGTAAGAGCCAACGGTTGTGAGAATGCTGCGGCTCACTTAGCCCGTGAAACGGCCAAAAAACCGGTCTTCGTCGGCAAGTCGCAGCGACCGACGTTTGTGCGCCGTTTTCTCGAGAATGCCGGCTGGATTGTTCCGGGCACTTTGCTGGCATTGTTACCAAAGTGCCCGGCTTGTGTAGCAACCTACGCCGCGATTGGAGCCGGAGTCGGATTTTCGCTGTCAGGGATGACCTATCTGCGGGTGCTGCTTGCCACCTTGTGCGCGGTGTCACTTTTATACCTGGCTGCGAAACGCATGCGCCCGGTCATCGCGACGATATTCGCTGCTCAAAGAAGCAACCGCTGCGAGCAGGCTGACCGGCCGTGGACTGATCAGTGGGTAGGACATTGCAATCGCTGTGCTGACCACTAACTCGCTGAGCATGCAAAGCGCTACCTTTGACTACGATCCCTCACTGGCGGGAGAAGAAGATACAACCATAGATGCGCGCGATCGAATACGGCTATTGATTGCTGCCCTCGCCACACAACTTGTGCTGGGTGCAACCGCTCGCTCGTTGTATAGTCAAAGTGAGCAAACGGTCGATCAAACAGTGAATCTTTTAGAAATATGAGTGTGCCATCAACAACCTCTGAATACATGCTGCTGTTTCGAGGTATGCACTGGGACAGGAACTTGTCCCCAGAAGAAATTCAAAGTGTCATGGGTCGATGGATCACGTGGTTCGATCGATTGACGCAAACTGGCAAGGCCCGAGCCGGTCAACCACTGACCGGAACCGGTAAGGTCGTCTCTGGAAAGAAAGGACGGACTGTGGTCGATGGCCCTTTCGCGGAGTCAAAGGAGACGGTTGCCGGCTATATACTCTTACAAGTGGATAGCCTCGATGAAGCGGTTGAGATAGCCAGAGAGTGCCCCGGATTGGACTACGATATCAACGTAGAGGTTCGGCTGATTGACTCAGATTGGCCGCGCATCGTATAGCCGTGTGAAGAGACCTCAAGATAAAGGCCAGTCGCCGGTTGATGGGGAAATTTCCCAATTGGCGGAACATTTGTTCCGGCAGGAGGCGGGAAAATTGGTTTCGGTTTTAACAGGTATCTTCGGCATTGACCGCTTGCAATTGGCTGAGGATGTCGTCCAGGAAGCTTTGATCCGTGCATTGCAGACCTGGCCCTACTATGGAATTCCAAAAAATCCTGCCGCCTGGATCACCCAGACGGCGAAGAATCTCGCCTTGGATCTGATTCGACGAGAGAAGCTTTTCCGCGATAAACAGCCGGAAATCGCCGCATCGGTCGACCAATGGTCTGCCGATTCTTTGTCTGATGATTCGCCATTGTTCGACACTGAAATCAAGGATAGCCGGCTGCGGTTGATGTTCGCATGCTGTCATCCGCTTATTGCTCAGGATGAACAGACCGCTCTCGCGCTCAAGACACTTTGCGGTTTCGGTGCGGCCGAAATTGCGAAAGCGTTCCTGACAACAGAGGCGGCGATTGCGAAGAGATTGACGCGAGCCCGGCAGAAAATCCGCGAGCTACGCATCCCATTCGAAATTCCATCGGGCAGCGAATTGTCGGTTCGTTTGAATGGAGTGCTGCAAACCCTCTACCTTCTTTTTAATGAAGGGTACAAGGCGTCCAGCGGCGAGAGCTTGGTGAAAAAGGATCTCTGTAATGAAGCAATCCGTCTGGCCAAGCTGCTGGTCGAACATCCAGTGGGTCATCAGCCCCGGCTTCATGCCCTGCTCGCTCTGATGTTGCTGAACGCGGCGCGGTTCCCGACGCGGACCGATACCGAGGGAAATATCCTCCGACTCAAAGAGCAAGACCGATCCCGTTGGGATCGCGCAATGATCGGGAGCGGGATGTCTCACTTGTTGCAATCGGCCGAGGGCGACGAAATCAGCGATTATCATCTCCAGGCCGGCATCGCTGCCTGTCATTGCGCCGCCAGCGACTATGAATCTACGGATTGGCCGCAAATCCTGTCGCTCTACGATCGGTTAGTCGTACTTGATGATTCGCCGGTCGTTGCCCTCAACCGTGCCGTCGCGGTGGCCAATGTGCACGGTCCAACCGCTGGAATCGAGGCGGTGGAAGCAATTCGGAATCGTGGAAAGTTGAGTTCCTATTATTTGCTGTATGCCGTTCTGGGCGAACTCGAGGTCCAATTGGACCATCCAAAGATTGCGGCTGAACATTTTCGGACTTCCCTGCAATTGACGGAAATTAAGTCGGAAAAGAATTTCCTCTCGAAAAGAATTCAGGCCTGCGAAGCAATAACCGCGAAGGGACACTAAATCGAGCGCAGAATTTTAAACCACGAATGGACGCGAATAGACACGAATAAAGGAACCAAGATGCGGATTCATTTGATTGCTTGTTTGTCGTAGATAGGTCGAGGAGACTCAAACGAGGGGCCTCAGTCCTACTCGGATACTCGTTCGTTTCGGATGTCAGGTGGCCCAAAACTGCCCGAGTAAGAGGCGATGGAGAAATTTCCGGCCTTGGGCATGAATTGATACGCTTCAGCTAAACTTACCAACACAGGGTACATCTCAGAACCCAGCGACTAAGCTAGCAACGTGAATAACGGTTCCTTTATTCGTGTCTATTCGCGTCGATTCGTGGTTTAGAAAAGGTTCCGTCGGTTCGCGCCCATTCGTGCTTGGGGGACTTATTCGTGGTCCGTGGCCGTACTCGTTATCTTAGCGGTTGCGCCGAGGCCAAATCTAGCCGGCCGATACATTTCGACTACTTTGGTGGGCGGAACCGTAGCTTCTCCGGCAAAGCGCACTCGGCTCAGATAACGAAACGTGTAATCTCCGGCTCGCAATTGGTCGCAAAAGAACTGGACGCGATCTCCGTGAATCTCTCGATAGTCGGCGTAGTACTGATCGCCCGACGGCGAATCTGCGCCTTCTTCCTCAAGCTTAAAGTCAGGATTAATCGCCTCGAAGACCGACGGAATCGGATCGTCAATCGCTACTAGTCGTCCCGGCCGACTCGATTTCACGTTGAGGGTCACCAGTATCCGATCGCCCACTTTGAAGGTTTCCGCCGGTTGCAGTTTGCCGTCGTCGCCCAGTTTCTGATAGAAGCGTGTGACAGCATATCCTCGATCCTGGCGAGGTTGTTCAGTGACGGCAGGATAAACCTCGAATTGAGCCTCGCTAAAAAGGCTCCCGATCCCGTCGTGCCGGATGGTGAGGTCGTGCAGAGGTTTTGCCGGATCCAACGGTAGCGATGTAGTCCAAGAAGGCTTCTGCCGAGTAACCTCGAAAGAGAGTGATTGGTCCGCTGTTAGTAGTGTGCCGGTCACAGATTTCCCACCGCTTTCGGTGGATCGATAATAATTCGCCAGTGCCAACAATGCCCAGGCATTCTCTTGCGTGGTTTCCCAGCGGCCATAATGGCGGGCTGCAAGCAGTTCCTTGACCAGTGGACCTACTTCGGGTGACCGCGGCTTATATCGAGTCCACGCCAGCAGAAGAAGCGCATTTTCGCGCGCGCTTCCGCCATATAACGATTCGCTCTCTGGGGCCGCCGCCTTTGCATCGAGCAGGGAATCTACCACGCTTCTGGTCGCCCCATTGCCGGCGAGTATCGCCAGAGCTAAAATGGCGCGAGTTTCGCGCGATAGTTCTGCCTTCCGGCTGATCAGCTGTTCATAATAGCTTGGCTCCGCCTGACCGGCTGCAGCCAACGCCAGCAGGACGAATGCTTCCTCATTGAGCCGGAGTTCATCATGAATTTTCGCCAGGCCGCGCAGACTTTGGCTGAGATAATCGAGAAGGTGTTTCCACTTTTCCGCAGGAACTTGTACACCGTCCCGTTGTAGACCGGCGATCACCCATGCGGCGTACGCACTGGCAAAAAGAGCCGGCTGTTCACCTCTGGGCCAGAGCGACAAGCCTCCGGAACCAGTTTGGCGACTAAAGAGCAAACTCAGCGTCTTCGCCGCGTCAATGACTTGTCCGCCGGTATCAGAGATCTGGCTTGGTAAGGCCGACTTTAACTGATCGCGAACCAGTAAAGGGACCAGCCCGGATGCTAACTGCTCCGTGCATTGATACGGGTAACTTCGCAGCGTCACGATCGCTTCCCGCAACGAAGTAAGTCGAGTGTTGGAGAGTGTGACGCTGAGCGAGCCTTGTCCTTCGAGCAGTTGCGGATTGGTGCCAGCTAATAAATCCGCTCGCTTATCTGTGAGATCGCTCAAATAGGTTTCTCGTAACGTTGGTCCAGCCGGATGGATTTCGATGCTCGCGCCGACGCGATCGGCATGATCATCTGACCGGGCTAACCATTGCCAATGGCTCGTGCCAGGATGATTAGCTTGGATCGGAAAATCGACCGTTCGCGCACTTCCCGACGGCAGAGAGAAACTAGTCGTTGTTGGCTGAGCGGCAGTAATCCGTTCATCTAGTATCAGCTGCACTCGCACGTTCTCTTCGTGATCGGTCTCATTCCGCACGATTGCACGCGCACCCAGCCGATCGCCCGACCGCGTGAACCTGGCCATGCTCGGCAAGATTAATAGCGGTTTTCGGATCGTCACTGATGATTCGGCGGAACCAAATTGACTATTCCCACAAAAGGCGACGGCCACCAATCGATACCGCGTGATCGCATCGGGCGAAGTGAATTGGACTTTGGTGTGCCCGGTCGCGTCGGTGCGAACCGAAGGATTCCAATAGGCGGTTCCCGGAAAATCGGTACGGAGTTTTGCTCCCGGAATATCCAAACCGCCACCGCCGATCAGGTAACCTTTATTAGTATACTGCAGATCCTGCGGATCTTCCGCCAGCAAGGAGTCCAGGGTCAGACCCATTCCGACATTAAGCGGGAACGTCTTGAAAAACGTCGTGTGAGGATCCGGTCTCTGATAACCGGTCAATGCCAGGACGCCATCGTCGACGGCAAAAAATGTGACTTCGCTATTTGGCACCGGATGGTCAAATCCATCTTTGATCTCCAGGTCGATATCAACTGGCTCTCCCGGTTCGAATGCCGGTTTTGAAGGTGTAATCGCAATCCGCAGTTTCGTCGCCGGGTCGACCACGCTGAGGTTTGTTATCCCGTACCGGAATTCAGGAACTTTGATTCTCCGTGTGCTGGCGGTAGAACCTCGAATAAGGATCACTGAGACATAAATGTTCGGCGCATCAGTCGCGAGCACCGGAACCTCGACCGTTGGTGTGTTGCCATTGAGCGTTAACCGTTGGGAGCGAAGAATCTCGGTACCCCGTGCCACGTTCAGGATGGCCTCGCCCGAATACGGGCTCTTGACGAGGACACGCGCGGTTTCGCCAGGGTGATACTCTGCTTTGTCAGGAACAAGATCGATCTGGGCGGCATTGCGAAAGTCCCAGGCGACTTCGTTCTCGCCCTCAACGTAAAGCGTGACTTCCGACATCACTGATCTTCCATCCGGGTCCTGCGAGTTAGCTCGCACCAGATATTCTCCGGCCGTAGGTAGATCGATCTCTGCGGTTTTGCTTTCCGGTATCGACCATTGAGAAGCAATCAGCGCAGGGGTGAGCGTTTGGCCACGAGTCTGGCCGATCGTCTCGTCGAGATCGGTAGTGCGAAACGACACGCTTTTACCTGCCCCTTTTACCCGAACCGTCTGATGGCGCTTTTGGATGACCTCAATTTGCACGTCGACCAGGCGATCAAGAGGCTTGCCTTCCGGAGTAACGGCGATACATCGGATCGGTACCCGCGTGCCGGCGCGAATAACAGAGTTCTCCGGACGAGCGATACCGAGATAAAAAGCGGCGGGATCCTTCTGGAAAACACGTGACTCTGTCACCGTCTGCTGATTCAGATCGGTCATATCGACGGTCAAAACGCTCTGCATCACTTTTCCATTGGCCTTTGGCAACTCCGGTTCGACTACCAAAGGCCGAGTCCCGTCATAACTGCCAGAGCCAGTGATCGTCGTGGTCTTTGGTTGCGGGTCTTCGGCAGCGAACTGGAAATTCTCAAAACCGGCCGGCGCGAAAATGCTGGGGGTCGATTGAAGTGTCCACCGCACTTGAGCCCGCGTCAGCGGCGCACCGAAAAGATACTTCCCGGACACTTCGGCGCGCGCCGGCATTGCCGGGGTGAGCCGCTCCGGAACCTTCAGATCAAGTTCGAAGGCATTTGGCTCATAGTCTGCAACTTCAAAATTGACGAAGGCCGATCCAGAGCTTTCTTCCGATTCTTCATCTCCAAACGTAATGCGGATCGACTGGCGTCCAAGCGCCGTTGGCTTTAGCGGAATCTCCGTTTGGAAAGCGCCTTGTGAGTCAGTCATAATTTCGCTGGAGGAAGCCGTCTCTCCCTGAGGATCGAGCACGGTAAGCTGACCTTTCAAACCTTTAGCGCCCTCCAGTCCGGAGCGCTTCAAAGTCCGAACCAATCCGCGGACGTGAACCGTCTCTCCCGGTCGATAAAGGGGGCGATCGGTGAATACGAAAGAGCGAGTATTTTCGGGAACCGCTTCCGCGTCCCACGGTGGATAGTAGATTTGGAGATTGAATCCGGCAGCGGGAAGTACATTCGCCTCTTTGCCCAATTGGAGCGCGTAAGCGTCATCTGATCGTCTAACTACCAACCACGCGATTCCCGGCGTAAACGGAACAGTGGCAGAGCCGGTTGCATCGCTACTAGTCCGACTGATTTGGGCTCGGTTGTCATCGAGCAAAAGAATCTCCGCCGCGGGCAACGCTGCGCCGGAACTAAGTGAGAACAGTGAGAGCCGCAGCTTATCGGATTCGCGGGTCCAAAATACGCCGATATCGGTCACTTGAATGAGCGCCTGGGCGCCAACCTGCCGGTCACCGATTCCGGAGATCGGTTCCCCATCAATCGTCAAGAGAACCATTCCCCCTCGATCAGCGCCGACGATTTCACTCCAGTTAAGCTGGGTCTTCAGCTGTACATCTACCTGCGCTCCATTGAGTTTCACTGCGCGATCGTAGATGACCTTTCCGCGAATCTTGTCATCCGGGATGCGTCTGTTCGGCTCATCCGGATCGCGGCTACCTTCTTCGTCGTGGTCATAAGCAGCGAATGCCTTTTTTGCGGTTGGTCCGTTAACCGGATCAACCAACACGGCACGCACCCGCAAACGCTGCACGTTGACCGAGAGGACCTCAAACTGGCGATTACCGTTTCTAAATTGATCACCGGAAGTAACCGGAAGGTAGACCCGCGGCTTCACCGGCGTAAACTGGAAGGATTGCGAACGCTCACCTTCCATCGGTAGGCCGAACTTGTCGACTAACTCTGGACTGAACTTTATCTGATATGTCTGGCCCAACCCGAACGCACCAGAAATTCTGATCTGGGCGTTGTCGTTCTCGTAACTGAGGTGGTCGACCGCCGGTTCGATCTGAAGAAGGCGATTAGCAGATTCTGCGGTGATGTCCGGAGCTAACTCACGCGAGAACTCCACCGTGACGGTTTTGCCGGAATGGATGTAATTAGCAGTAGATACATTTTTAACGGTGAAGGGAGTAATCGCGCCGATGTTAACTACTTTTGGTTTTATAGTCGCCTCGGTTCCAGAGATCGACTTCAAGCCAGGCGCAATTTCCAGCCGCCATTGCCTCCCTGCATCGAGCGTTTCTTGGGGAGTAACGATGAGACGGTCGGGCTGCGGTTTCTCCTGCTCCTCTTCTAAAGTCTCCGGTTCCGACTGGTTGCGTCCCTGCCAACGCCGATTCCAATCGAGTAGCTCCGGCGCAACCTGAAAGTAATCCCTGGCCTTTGCGTAACGAACGTCTGCCGGTACGGACTCACCGGTTGGCGTCGTGAAACGGAATAAGTGAGGATCCAATTGGGTATCCAGATTGAGGGCAAGGCGAATCTCCGGCTTGGGCGAACCTGCTTCCTCCTCGAATACCACCGCTCGAGTGACTTCATAAGCCGGTGTCTTAACGACGGCCTGAAAGGCTTGACCAACCGGATGGCCGCTCAGATCTTGAAAGCCTGGTCGAATGGTGACCAGGAATTCAGTTCCAAGGTGGGGTGGGCCGCTCGGAACAAAAACGCCGCTTCGCTGGCTTAACCAAGTAAATGTGCCGGCCAGAGCGGGCTTGATCTCGATCGGTGCGACCGTCGGAACCGTGCCAACATCATCCTTGACCGCGACCGGGCTGGCGAATCGAAATTCGAGCGTACTAGTCGGTTGCAAAAACTCCGCATCAGTTAGCAATTCAACATCTTTATCTGCAGCCAGAGCTGCCGGGATCAAGCCGCATGCAATTAGCGTTCCAAAGAACACTCGAGCATTTTGAAACATAGAGGGATCGGATCTGGATCGTTCATGCTCTCAGTTGCCGACCGGGAAAACGAGTAAAATCGGTGGCAACGAAGCTTCGGCATCCGCGTGAAGCTAATATGTCACCCTGGTCGCTGGTGCGAATTCCAAAAGTTTATCTCGGTGGGACCACAAGAAAGTAGCCCCGCACTTTAGTGTGGGGTGTTATGCGTTTTTTGGTGCATCGTCCCATCAGGGACGATTGATCAAGGTCGGCTAGCGTGAAGCCGACTTGTCGCCGTTCCGTTTCTATCGTCTCTGCCGGGGCGGACGCGTCTTTGAACCCGAACCCCACACTAAAGTGCGGGGCTACTATCTTTGGGTCCCTGATGGGACATTTTAGCATTGCCCAATCGAAAGTCCGACAAGCCCCGATAGGGACGATAGAAATGATTTTCTTTTTCCCAGCCGCGCAACCGTCACTTTCCCCCAGTCGGAAGCTCGATGATAAAAGTCGCGCCGTGACCTGGTCCTGAGCTGAATGCAGAAATCTCGCCTCCATGGAGTTCGATTATCCCTTTGGAAATGGCTAATCCCAGCCCAAGACCGCCAAGCCCCTTTTGTCCGGCCTGCTCAAATGGATCGAAAATCTTGGAGAGTGCGCTGGCAGTGATGCCAATCCCGCTGTCAATCACTTCCAAACGGATTCGGCCATTTTGCGGAGTGTTTGAATGGAGCGAAATCGTTCCGTTTGATGGTGTAAACTTGATGGCATTTTTGATTACATTCCAGAAGACCTGTTGCAAGCGAGCTGGGTCGGCCCAAATGCTGTTTTCAGTTGCGGCGAGATCACAATGTACCGTCAGCTTTTTGGCGGCGATTTCTTGAGAGCAAATTTTCAGAGCGGAATGGATGAGGGTATTCACGTCAATCATTTCCAACATCAGACTGAACTTCTCTAGATTGAGTTGCGTGGCATCGAGCAAATCATCGATGAGCCGCGCCTCCAATTCGATATTGCGCGCAATCGTTTTCAGTTCGTCGCGAATCTCGTCTGGGACTGATGGCATCTCGCTCAATATCGAAGACGCGAGCAGAACGGGAGTGAGCGGCGTTCGTAACTCGTGGCTAAGCATGGCCAGCATTCGATCTTTAGCGTTATTGGCCGCCTCCGCCTGTTCTCGTGCGACTTGGGCACGAATCAATTCGGTTTCTAACTCTGTTTGTCGCTGAAGCAGCTGATTTTTCTTATGAAGCTCAATGAAGAACGAGACCTTAGCCCGAAGGATCTCGGGAACAATCGGTGCCAGAATGTAGTCAACCGCGCCCAGGGAATAGCCGCGGGAAAGATGGGTATCGGAGTAGTTAACCGCACTAACAAAGATGATCGGGACCAGCTCGCAGCGAGGTCTTTGCCGGATCAAAGCCGCGGTTTCAAAGCCGTCCATGTCAGGCATGCTGACATCCAGCACAATCAGCGCAAATTCGTTCTGGAGAAGGAGACGTAGTGCTTCTGTTCCGGAGCGAGCCAGGACCAGGTTCTGACCCAAAGAAGCTAGAACCGTCTCGAGCGCCAGCAACTTGTCGGCGCGATCATCGACTAGCAGGATATTGGCACGCTCGTCGACTGAGGTGATACTCTTGCCCGCAGCCCCATCGGGAGTCCCTTTCTCGGGAATGTTGGTCATAGCAGGCCCGAAATTGCTCGAAATCGTTTCAACGATGCAACCAAAGCCGCAGTACCGATAGTAGCTGCTCGATATCCACCGGCTTTGCGAGGTAGTCGGAACAGCCGGCCTCGATGCATTTTTCGCGATCGCCTTTCATCGCCTTAGCCGTTAGTGCCACTATCGGCAAGCCTTTGAACCGGGCTTGTGAGCGGATGGCTTGGGTCACTTTGTAGCCATCCATCTCGGGCAACATGATGTCCATCAGGGCAATATCAATCTCTGGGTTTGCTTCCAGTTTTGCTAAAGCCTCGGGTCCGCTTTCCGCCGCGACTACGGCCATCCCGAATCGTTCCAAGACGCTGGTCATGGCAAAGACGTTTCTAATATCATCATCAACCAGCAACACATTGCGCCCGGTTAACAGGTTTTGATCGCTGTGCAGACTCTTCAACAGGGCCAGTTGATGCTCGGACAGATCGGCGACATGATTATGTAGGCGTAGGGTCGCCTGATCGAGCAATCGTTCAGGTGATCGCACATCCTTCAGGACAATCGATCGCGCCAGTTGATTGAGCCGGGTCTCCTCCTCCGGCGACAATACTTTCCCGGTGTAAACCACGGTTGCCAGATTGCGATACCGCGGTTGGCGCTGGATCTCTTCCAAAAGCTGGTTACCGGAAATTCGGCCAGGCAAACGCAGGTCCAGCAAGAGACAATCGAACTCGTGTTGTTCCATCAATATCAGGGCGCTCTCCGCATCGCCTGCGGTTGTGATTTCAACCTTCGGATTCCCAATTAACTCTGCGATACTCAATTGTTGAGCAGGATCGTCTTCCAGGACCAGGACATGTCGGAGCGGTTCTTCCACAAAGCGCTGCAGGGCTACGATAATCTCTTCGATCTGTTTGCGCGTGACCGGCTTAGTACAAAATCGAAGACAGCCCATCTTCAGGCCGCGTTGGCACTCATCGCTCGCGGAAATCGCCGCTACTGGGATATGTCGAGTACCGAGGTCGGATTTGAGGCGATCCAAAAGTCTCCATCCGTCCAAATGGGGCAGGCCAATATCAAGAATGATCGCATCCGGCTGATACTCGCGAATCAATGTCAATGCGCTAAAACCATCTTGCGCCAGCAAACATTTTACTCCGCACCCTCGGCCAATTTCACAAATGAAAGAACCAAAATCGAGATTATCCTCTGCCACCAGCAGGATTCGGTCTCCCGGCCGGATATCATACCGATCGTCAGAGGCCGCAGCCACAACCGCCTCGCCGATCGGTGGCCCCTCGGATGTGGCTATGCTTGGAGTGTACGAACGCGGAACCTCTCCGGCCGAGCTGGAGAGAGCGTGTTCGGGCATCGTAACGGCCGGGGTAGCAGTACTGGGGATTTCAATCGGCAAATAGAGTGTGAATGTGCTTCCCCGGCCGATTGAGCTGTCGAGCACGATCTCTCCTCCCAGGAGCCGGACGATCTCGCGGCTGATTGCCAACCCGAGTCCGGTGCCTCCATAGCGACGGCTGGTCGAGCCGTCCGCTTGTTGGAAAGCCTCGAAAACGATAGCGTGTTTCTCCGGAGGGATACCGATTCCGGTGTCCGTCACGCTGAATGCGACGACCTCGGACTGACTGCCAAGGGTTGGGTGGTTCGGACTCCAACCGGAACTGGACGAGCCAATTTTCAGCACAACTCCGCCGCGCTCGGTGAACTTGAAGGCGTTGGACAGCAGGTTTTTCAGGACCTGCTCCAGCCGTTGACCATCGGTTTGCAATGCAACCGGCAGATCCGCGAGCGACTCGATACTGAAGGTGAGATTCTTGGTTTGTGCGACCGGACGAAAAATGCGCTCTACCGAACTGCAAATTTCGCGCAAAAGCACCGGTCTTACATCCAGCGTAACTGTACCCGACTCGATCTTGGAAAGATCGAGAATATCGTTGATCAGCCGAAGCAGATCCTTTCCCGAACCGTGAATAGTCTTGGCAAATTCTACTTGTCGCGAGGTTAGATTGCCATCGGGATTGACTGCCAGTTGGTCGGCCAGAATCAGTAAGCTGTTCAGGGGAGTCCTCAGCTCGTGACTCATATTAGCCAGGAATTCGCTCTTGAACCTGCTGGTTGCGGCCAGCTGTTCAGCTTTCTCTTCGAGTGCCTGACGAGCCTGCTCGACCTCGCGATTTTTGCGTTCAACTTCCGCGTTCTGTTCAAATAGTTGCTTCGCTTTTTCCTGAAGTTCCAAATTGGTTGTTTGCAGCTCGAGCTGACGACTTTGCAACTCGTTGGTCAGAGACTGTGATTGCTTGAGCAGATCTTCGGTAAGTGAGTTGGCCTCGATCGTGTTGAGCACAATTCCAATGCTCTCCGTCAGCTGGCTCAGAAAGGTTTGATGAGTTGAATTGAAACTCTGGAGGCTGGCGAGTTCAATTACTGCCTTGACCTGACTTTCGAAAACGACCGGCAAAATGATGACGTTGACCGGCGGTGCTTCGATTAGCCCGGAGGCAATGGTTACATATCTCCCGGGCACATCAGTCAACAGAATGCGTCGCTTATCGAGAACGGCTTGACCGACCAGAGTTTTGGTCAGCGAGAATTCGGTCTTTTCATCGTCCTGTCCTCGATGAGCATAACCGGCGAGAAGCTTCATTTTCATTTCGCCTTCGCCGGAGCCTGCCGTGCCATGCTGGACGAGATAGAACGCTCCCTGTTGAGCGCCTACCACTGAGGTGAGCTCGGAAAGGATCATTCGGCCCACTGCCATCAGATCCCGCTGGCCCTGCAGCATTCGGGTGAAATTGGCGAGATTGGTCTTTAGCCAGTCTTGCTCACTATTCTTCAACGTGGTATCCCGCAGATTGCGGATCATCTCGTTAATAGTGTCTTTGAGTTGCGCGACTTCGCCCTGAGCTTCCACCGTGATGGAACGAGTCAGATCTCCTTTGGTCACTGCCGTGGCGACGTCTGAGATCGCGCGCAGCTGTGTGGTCAAGGTCGCTGCCAGTTGATTGACGTTGCTATTGAGATCTCGCCACGTGCCGGCCGCGCCTGGCACGTGTGATTGTCCGCCCAACTTACCCTCCGTGCCCACTTCGCGCGCTACGGTCGTGACCTGATCAGCAAATGTCGCCAATGTGCCAATCATATTGTTAATGGTGTTGGCCAATTCTGCGATTTCGCCTTTCGCCTCAACCAAAAGCTTTCGTTTGAGATCACCCTGGGCGACGGCAGTGACTACTTTTGCGATGCCGCGAACCTGGTTAGTCAAGTTGCTGGCCATGAAGTTCACACTATCGGTCAAGTCTCTCCAGGTTCCGGAGACGCCTTCAACCTTTGCCTGCCCGCCTAGCTTGCCTTCCGTGCCCACTTCCCGGGCGACGCGCGTTACCTCCGACGCAAACGAGTTCAGCTGGTCCACCATCGTGTTGATGGTGTTCTTCAGCTCCAGAATCTCACCTTTGACATCGACCGTAATCTTTTTCGAAAGGTCGCCGGTTGCGACTGCCGTCGTGACATCCGCGATGTTGCGCACTTGGGCGGTCAAGTTCCCAGCCATGGAATTGACGCTGTCGGTGAGATCCTTCCAAGTTCCGGCTACCCCACGAACGTCGGCTTGGCCACCCAGCTTCCCTTCGGTCCCAACCTCGCGCGCCACGCGAGTCACCTCTGATGCGAAAGAGCTGAGTTGGTCGACCATGGTATTGATCGTATCCTTCAGTTCCAGAATCTCACCTCGGACTTGTACGGTAATCTTTTTCGAAAGATCTCCTTTGGCCACCGCCGTAGTCACGCCGGCGATGTTGCGCACTTGTCCGGTGAGATTGCCGGCCATCAAGTTCACGTTATCTGTCAGGTCTTTCCAGGTGCCGGAGACGCCCTCTACTTTGGCTTGGCCTCCGAGTTTGCCTTCGGTTCCGACCTCTCGCGCAACCCGCGTAACTTCCGAGGCGAACGAACCGAGTTGGTCAACCATCGTGTTAATGGTGTTCTTCAGTTCGAGAATCTCACCCTTCACATCTACGGTGATCTTTTTAGCCAGATCTCCGTTGGCGACAGCGGTCGTGACTGCTGCGATGTTGCGCACCTGAGCGGTAAGGTTGCCGGCCATGAAGTTCACACTATCGGTCAGGTCCTTCCAAGTCCCGGCAACACCTTGTACATTCGCTTGGCCTCCTAATTTGCCGTCGGTGCCGACTTCACGCGCTACCCGAGTAACCTCCGACGCAAATGAGTTCAGCTGGTCCACCATGGTGTTAATGGTGCTCTTCAGCTCAAGGATCTCGCCTCGCACATCGACTGTGATCTTCTTGGACAAATCACCGTTCGCGACCGCAGTTGTCACTTCGGCAATGTTGCGCATTTGGCTGGTAAGGTTGCTCGCCATCGAGTTCACCCCATCCGTCAGGTCCTTCCAGGTTCCGGAAACACCTTCCACTTTGGCTTGACCTCCCAGCCTTCCTTCGGTTCCTACTTCGCGCGCTACTCGGGTCACCTCAGAGGCAAACGAGCGCAACTGATCCACCATCGTATTGATCGTATCTTTCAATTCGAGGAATTCGCCCTTGACGTCGACCGTGATTTTTTTGGCTAAATCACCGTTGGCGACTGCCGTGGTGACTGCCGCAATGTTGCGGACCTGGCTGGTCAAATTACTCGCCATCAGATTCACGTTGTCGGTCAGATCTTTCCAGGTGCCTGCCACCCCGCGAACGTCGGCCTGGCCACCGAGTTTCCCTTCCGTGCCCACCTCGCGCGCGACCCGAGTCACTTCCGATGCGAATGAGCTAAGCTGGTCGACCATCGTGTTAACAGTCTTGGCGGAACGAAGAAATTCTCCCTGCAATGAGCGACCGTCGATTTCCAGTGCCACTGTCTGCGAAAGGTCTCCTTTAGCCACACTGCCGATGACTCTCGCCATTTCGCTGGTCGGTTGCACCAAGTCGGCAATCAGCTCGTTGATCAATTCGACCGATTCCGCCCAGCTTCCACCTACCTCCCCGAGTGAAGCGCGTTGATGAATCCGACCTTCACGTCCGACCAGCCGGCGAATCCGGGCAAGTTCCGTTGCCATTCGCTCATTGAGCGCGACCACTCGATTAAACGTTTCTGCGAGCTTTCCGGCGGTTCCCGTCCATTCGTGTGGCAGACGCACGGAAAACTCGCCTCTCTCCAACGCGCTGAGGGCGCTAAGCAGAGCTTTGTTCTCGCTTGCCACCTGACGAAGCTCGGCTAATTCCTTTGTTTTCCGTTCACTCGAGACGACGATTTCCGCAAAGGTATCGGCAGTTTGCCTGGCCATTCCCGTCCAATGCAGGGGAAGCCGAACCGAAAAGTCATCTGAATTCAATGACGTCAATGCGTTCAGCAGCGCTGCCGCACTCGGGTTTTCTTCTGACCAGAATCCGTTCGTTGCAGATAGCGTTCTTTTTTTGCGGTCACGTTTCGGTGACCGCGCCTGATCGGAAACGAGACCATTTTGGCTCTTCATAGGAGACACGAATTCACGGGCTTACAAAAATTCGGAGCTTATCGGTGCGTCGGTAAAAATCGAGGTTTCGGTGATTGTCTGATGCGTCTATCAGGGAAAACCCTGATGCCGGGTAGGGATATTCGACGAACGAGAGCGAACAACAATGAACACCAACGAACGTCAGTGCATACTCGTTGTCGTTCGCTGTCGTTCGTTGCTCAGCTTTATGGACGGAAGCACCTGAAATTAAGGCCGGTAGTGGGCTCAATCTGACGGACCTCAGCCCATTCTTTATTGCGCAATGGCTCCGGGGGTACGGAGAGAGCAAGGGTAACGTCCGATTCCGGCCGAGCGCTGCACAGCAAAATTGTATCTTTGGTCGTCGAGGCCGCCGGCGTTTGGACATAGGACACCTTACCTTTCAATAGTCTGCACGCACAGGTCCCACAAACTCCGGATCGGCAGCCGTATCTCGGTTTCAAACCATGACTCAAGGCGCAATCCAGAAGCGTGCTCGTACCATCCCAGGCGAGCGGCTTATTGTCAGGATGGAAATAGATTCGATGCCGGTCACTGGTTTTTGGCAACGTGGCGTTCCCAAGAGCAACAGTGGAAGGACCAAAGAACTCAAAATGTATGCGCTCAAGTTCGACACCCCATTGGGCAAGGTCCTCGTACACCTCCTTCATAAAAGCACCCGGCCCGCAGAGAAAGAAATCACCATAAGGATTTGGCACTACTGCTTGAATGACCTCGATGCCGATTCTGCCGTGACTATCGTAGTTTTCGCCTGACAAATCGTCAGAGCGAGGCCGGCTGTAAGCGACGTGAACCTTGATGTTTTCATGGGTTCGACCGAGCGATCGCACGTGACCGGCAAATGCGTGTTCGTTTCCGTTGCGCGCGCCATGGAGAAAAAAGACTGGTCCTTTGAATCTCTTCGCGATCAGAGCATTTAACATAGAAATCATCGGCGTTATGCCCACGCCGGCGCTGATTAGAACCACAGGCCGAGTATCTTCGATTTGCCGATAAGCGCTTCCCTCGATCAGGCCTCGCAATATGGGAATCATCTGCGTAAAAGCTGCGCCCGTGCCGGTCAGCGGAATCGAGTCGGAGGCTCCCAGGGAAAACTGGCCGTTTGGCGACTTGGCAAACAATTCGTCGCCGACATCAAAGCGGTCGTGAAACCAGTTTGATACTATGCCTGGGGGACGACCTGGCTCCCGCTCGCGCTTAATACTTAACCGAAAGTAACTTTTATTGGGCGCGTCCGATATCGTGTAAGTGCGGACCGTCGGCTCCGCTTGCCCGGGGATTTTGACCTGAACAGTTAGATATTGCCCGGGCTGGAAAGGCGGAAGAGGTTTGCCATCTTTCGGCTTCAGGTAAAACGACGTGATCGTTTCGCTTTCCGGCGCGCGTTTATCCAGGACAAATGGTCGCCACCCATTCCAGGCGTGCTTTGGTTTGATAAAACCAGAGGCGGAAAGGACAACCTTGGCGACGCGTAAAGCCTCCAAAATGGTCACTGGTACGAACAGTGCCAGGGGGATACCCCAATTTCCTTTAACCGCGGTCAGCTGGTGATAAAAAAGCGCTAGGGCCGCCAAATAAACCAGCCGGTGGATACCCTTCCAAACCTTGAATCCTGCTCGCCGCACGGACCAGTCATTGCTCGTAAGGGTAAGCAAAAACAAGATCAGAAAACCGGTGGTTCCGGCCAGGAAGAATGGCTGCCCAAGGCTTGCTAGATAGCTC
>DASTDH010000614.1:0-7313 GCA_035710445.1 Chthoniobacterales bacterium | reverse complement strand
GGCGCTCCTCGCGCTGCGAATCTCCTGCCGCCCATTTTGCGGCGCGGAACGTGGCTTTCATCAACGCGCCGAGTGGCCGAAAGAAAGCGAACGATTCCGGACCGGTCCAACGAGCCCAGTCGCCCCATCGTTCTGCTCTTTGCCAAATGCCATCGATAGTTTCCTTTTCTCTGTTGACTTCTTCCGAACCTTCTGCGGTCAGGCTATAAAGCTTTCTCCCCTCCTGTTCCTCCGAGCGCACCAGCTTTTCATCTTCCAATTGTTGCAGAGTCGGGTAGACCGTTCCGGCGCTCGCGCGATAGAGGCCGCCTGAGCGCTGTTCGAGTTCCTTGATCAGTTGATAGCCATGTTTCGGGCCTTCTTTGAGTAAGGAGAGAATCGCCAGGCGCGCCTCCCCGAAACCAAAAAATCGGCTGCCGCGTGGACCACCGGGAAACTGGGCGAATGGTCCCCAATCTTCCCAGGGTCCTCGGCCGTGACGGCCTTCGTGTCGAAAATGGCCCATGAAATCTCTCACTTCTTCAGCAAAAGTTTTCATAAATTCGCGAAATGCTTCGCCGAAGTGTCGTTTGGCATATCGCATGCGCCATTTGGCGACATGACGCCAGCTGGGATGACAGACGTGAGCGAAATGGCCACCGCCAGAATATTCGTTCCAATCGGTTCTCATAAGTGTATCGGACGATATATATCTTACGATATAGTTGTCAAGCGGCTCCTCCAAATTTCCCTCCTCTTCAGATTCATCTTAGCGCTCTCGTTCGTTGATGTTCACTGTCCCTAGAGCGTGCGCCTTACAAACTCCACGAGCTGACTCACTCGCGACTTCCAGCTCACTGCGCGCGCGCGGGCAAACGCCGCCGAAGTTGCGGCTTGGTACGTCTTTGGATCGCTGAGTAGAGCGATGGCTTCCTGCACGAACCCGTTGGGATCGCCCGCAGCTACATAGCGCGCTGCGCCGCCGGACCCGAGTAAGCCGCGGGTGGACGGTAAATCACTGGCAATGGTCGGTAAGCCGTGAGCGAGATAATCGAGTCCTTTGGCGGGACAGGTCAGATTTCGGTTATAGTAATCATCTTCCAGCGGAATCAGCCCAGCGCTCGCTTCGCTGGCCAAGGCAAGGGCCAAGGCATCCGGCGACCGGGAACTCACCGTCTCGACAAAATGATCAGATCCGGATTCGCGGGCCATGTTTTTTACTTTTTGTCCCTGGGCTTCGTTACCGCCCCAGAAAGCCACGCGAATGTTAGCGGCCGCTAGCAGCGAAGTCGAGCGCAGGAGCGACTGCAATCCTTTGCTCTGGGTTAGTCGTCCGACATAGACCAGCCGGCGTTGGGTCCGCCGTTGTTCGATATCGATACTCTCTTCGTCGGCGTTGAGCTCGGCGCCCAGTGGAAGATAAACGCAAGCCAGCTTCGAAAACCGGCGAGCATAGAGTTGAGTTTGTTCGTTGGTGATGCCAATAACGCCGTCGATACGCGGAAGGAAGAGCCGTTCCAGCCAACTTTGCCGAATGTCGCCGGCCTTGATTCTGCTGCCTTCCATTCTCTTCCAGGAAAGGTCGGCGTAGTAGTCGTGTGCTTCGTAGAATGCGCGGACCCGATTGCCGTACCGACAACGGAGCCAGGCGAGACGGGGTAGGAGCGACGGTTCACGAGTAAGAATGATAATCGGGTCGGATCGCTCAGCGACCGATCGCTCCACTAATTGCGACACCTGGGCGAATATGCGGCGACTAGTCGTCGCTTCGTACTGGCCACGCCGAAGATCCACCAATCCTTTGCGAGTAATACGATGAATATGCAGAGAGGGAATCGGAGCCAGCCGATAAAAAGTTTTGAGGTCTTCGTTAGTCTGCGAGTCTGGACCGGCTCCCAGACAGAGGTGGGTCTCAAAACCGGCTTCGGCCAGATGATACGCGTTCCGTAGACCAATATTGACAATGGGGCCCGGGTGCCGCCAATCGCGCTTGTTTGCCCAGAGAAAAATCATCGGCGTAGATGAAATGCGAATTGCGCAACGCGGGTTGCAGAATTTAAGCAGATCCAGGACATAAGTAACAACTTGGGCTAACGCGACGAAACCGGAGGCGATGCCCGGACCACAACTTACAATCCGCGACCCGCAATCCGCAATCCATTGATGTTCGCTGACGTTCGCGACGCCGATCAACGTCCGCCAACACTTGCGTTGCTGCCCGAAGCAGCTACCATCGCGAAAGGTGCGTCCTGGAATGAGGCGAAAACTCGGCTTGATTTTTCTTCTATTTTTCGTCTGCTTGGACCTCTTTGTCGGAGGAAGAGTTCTTATCAGCGGCCGTGCGGACGACAGCGGTCAAGAGCTCGCGGCGCGTCTCGGGCTATTTACGAGAGCTTTTCAGCTCATCCGCCAGGACTATGTCGACCCGGCGAAGACGGACGCCAGGGATTTGGTTCATGCCGCGATCAAACAGATGCTCGCGAAATTGGATCCGCACAGTATCTATCTCGATGCCAACGACTTCCAGGATTCGCAAGAAGAGAACAAAGGGGAAGTGACCGGAATCGGAATCGTTGTCTCAGCGATCAACGGCTTCATTACGATTGTGTCATCGATAGAGGATGCTCCCGCTTCCAAGGCCGGTCTGATGGCGGGTGACCAAATTCTGGCGATTAATGGGGTAAAGGTGGAGCGGAAGACGGTCGAAGATATTGCGCCACTTTTGCGGGGAGGATCAGGAACGGTGGTCAAGCTGAATGTCTTTCGGCCTTCGACCAAGGCGAACTGGGACGTCTCAGTGACCCGCCAAATCTACAAAGTAACAACGGTTCGTGATGCGCATCTGCTGGAAAGTTCGGTCGCGGGTAATTCAAAAATTGGTTATCTCCGCATTACTGAATTCAATCAGCCCACCGCAGTTGAGCTGGGAGAAAAAGTCGACGATTTGCTCCGACAGGGAATGCGCGCTCTGGTGGTAGATCTTCGCTATAATCCGGGAGGTTTACTGCAAAGCGCCATCGATACTTGCGGCGTTTTTCTTCCGCCGAAAACAATGGTGGTCTACACTGAAGGGCGCGATCCGAGCACCCACCAAGAATACTTTACTGATCCTCGAAGCAAACAACGAGACAGTTTTCCGCTGGTGGTATTGGTGAACAGCGAGAGTGCCAGCGCCTCCGAGATTGTTGCCGGTGCGATGAAAGATTGGCGACGGGCGATTATCGTTGGCGAGACTACCTTTGGTAAAGGTTTGGTGCAAGGTCAGTTTCCGCTGCCGGATGGTTCAGGCATGCGATTAACTGTCTCGCGTTACTACACACCCGCGCATGAAACCATTCAGGAGAAGGGGGTTGAGCCGGACATTTTGAGCATTCTAAGCCGGGAAGACGAGAGAGCGCTCTTGCTTCGTCGTCGGGGCGCCTTCTCCAGCACCGCCGAGAAGGAGCAAGTATTGCATGCCCGCGATTCGCAACTGGAGCGAGCGGTAGATGCTCTGAAGGGATTGCTTGTCTACTCGGGATGAACATCGAACGCCAACGAACGACAGTGAACACCAACGAAGGTCAGCGAAAGAGAGGGGTGTCCATCGTTGGCGTTCGTTGGCGTTCACCGTCTTCTTGAGAGCACAATGATGGCGACGGCCGCAACAATTCCGCACGCGCCAATAATCGTCGTCACTCTAATTGGCTCCGCTCCAAGGGCCCAGCCGAGGAAGACCGCGACCGCCGGATTGACGAACGCATAGGTTCCGACCAGCGACGGTGAAGCGACCTGAACGAGCCAGGCGTAAGCGCTGTAACCGATGACCGCTCCAACGGTCACCAAGTAGATCCAAGCTAGAAAAGAGCGTTGGGTAATAGTCCCGAAGCTCAGAGTGGCCGGCTCACCCGCCAAAATCGATGCTGCGAAAAGAAGGAGACCGCCCACGAACATCTGCAGGCCGATATTAAGGAAGGCTGATTCAGCGCGGTGCGCCCGGCGAGCATACAGGGAACCAAACGACCAAATGATACAACCGATCAAGATCACGATCACTCCGAGCAGGTGATGTGCGGCCGAGGACTGGCTGGTGCCGGAACCGGCATGCGCCAGTATACCAACGCCGGCCATTCCAAGCGCCATCGCGAAGAAAATTGATATCCCGGGGCGGCGAGTGATACCGGCGAACCAGGCAAAGAGGGTCATCAAAATTGGGACACAGGCGACCACCAGAGCCGTTTCTCCGGACGGTACATACCGTTCGGCGAAAGTTACTGCTCCGTTACCGCCCAGTATCAAACAACCGCCGACAATCAAGGCGTCTCGCCAGACCTTGATGCCCGGCGGTTTGGCGCCACGAAACCAGGCTACTCCTATCATGATCAGACCGGCACTTACAAAGCGAGCGCCGGCCATAAAGAATCCTGGAATCGACTCAATGGCAAAACGGATTCCCAGATAGGTAGAACCCCAGACCAGGTAAACCGCGATCAGCGCCAGGCAGATTGATCCCGCTGAGGGCGACCTTTTCGCCGGAACCCTTAGCTGCGCTTTATTATCTTCCAAACAAGTCGTTGATGCTCGCATTCTACGAGGGAAAATCGCTAAAAATATTGCTCTGGTGCTACGCTTGGTGATACCGTTTTAGAAGTGAAGACCACGTACGAGCCCACGGCAACGCAGTTTCTCTATGTTCGGAAACCAATCGGGATTTTCTATGCTCGGTTGTATTTGCGAGGTTCATCAAAATGGATCTCCCTAAAGACCAAGGTTCGATCTATCGCCAAAACCAAACTCGCGCAACTCCTCGCGAAACATCACGAGACCCGGAACGCTCGAATGGATGTCGATGCGGGTAGAGCCACGGTAGGGCAACTCGCGAAGGTCTACATGGAGTCTCAGAACCTGCGGACGGACACACGGCAGTCGACCAAGGACCATCGAAAGTTCATTGTCATATCACTTCTTCAGAGTTGGCCGGAGCTTGCCGAAAAGCTGCCGTCCAAGGTGACTGAGCACGAGGTTGCGGAATGGGCAGCGAGGCATCATGCGAACTGGAGTCCGACCAAGCACAACGCGGCGATCGACTCGCTGAAGGGAATTTTCAAGGTAGCAATAGATCGCGGGATCATCGGCACTAATCCTGCCGCAAAGCTAACTCGAGCCAAGGTGCGACAGAAGAGGCTCAATCTCCCGACGTCCGATCAGTTCCGGCACATCGTTAAGACAGCAAGAGAGAGTGGCGCCAGTTCCGCGAAAGGTAACGGTGATCTTATCGAATTCTTGGCCTATTCGGGATGTCGGATCAAAGAAGCCGGTCGGGTGAGGTGGAAAGATGTCGACGAATCCACCGGAAGAATTTGGATTGAACCGGGAAAGAGTGGGCATGGTAGGCACGTCCCGATCAATCCTGCGATGGCGGATTTACTTAAGCGGATTCGGGATGGCAAGCGTTGGATACTAGCGACCCCGAAACGGAAAGAACATGTTCTGATTAATATTTCCTGCGAGGAGAGTCTCGAAGCGGCATGTTCCAAAGCAGGCGTTCAGCGAATGACGCACCATTCACTTCGGCACCTATTCACAACCAGGGCAATCGAGTCGGGTGCTCCAGTTCCGACCGTTGCACGTTGGCTCGGGCATCAGGACGGGGGAGCGTTACTGCTCAAGACGTATAGCCATCTGCTCGACCATCATTCCCAAGAGGCAGCACAGAAGGTGACGTTTTAGAGTCTCCCGGTCCTGTCGAAATGTTTAGCCCGAGCTAAATCGGCGGGCAAATCTCAAATCCAACACTCCCGTCGTATTTTCCCGGTCAAGTCCGGGGAAGTTGGATAGTTATCGGATTCTCGGTAGCGCTATTCGGAGAGTACCCATATGCACAGCGGTAATTTAGATATATGCAACAGTCGCACGATACCGCCAAGCAGGTCAGTGAACTTGCCGAATGCTCGAAAATTTGGGTCCAGAAGAATCTGGAACTAGGAAAACTCAAGTCCTTCCGAGAAGGAAAATACGGCCGCGGGCGTGGCCGCCATATCATCCCGGCAGAGGAGGTCGCACGGTTCGTTAGCGAAATCCGCCTGCGTCGAATGATGCGGGAATCCAAAAAGTTCAACCCGTAAACCCAACCGCGGCTGGAACCACTCCGACGCCCGATCAAACAACCCAAAGACACAAAACAAATAAATGAAAACGAAAACACGAAAAAGCACATACAAGGGTATCCCGATAGTGATCCTCGAGCAGTACGGGGTATTCACGGCAGAAATTGGCCGGATTATGTGGTCCCTGAATACGTTCAAACCCAGCACCGCCAAAGAGGCTCTAAATGGAGCCAAGCACATCATAGAGCATCCACCGAGGTGGCCTGGCCTAACCCCATAAACAGGCACGCCGTCTGCGAGAGAACCACTTCCCGAGACGGCTCTTAACCAATGAACACAACAATGAACGCTGCTGCAAAGATAAGTACCAAGTCAACCGGGAATGGGAATTAGGCTGTGCCAACCATAAAGACCTCGTCCCCGATCGAACAATGCGAAACCTGGATTGAATCCAATCCGTGTCCACCGAATGAGGATGGAGCTCCACGCGTTGCGCACTGGATCTATAAAGCTTCCCTCGCTTTTAAGCTCCGTCGTCTATCGACGGAAACGGCTCGCCCTCTGATCGAAAAGCACATGACTCGCGAGCCGCGGCCGGGGGAAATAGAGCAGGCGATCCCCAGAGCTTACGAGCAAGAGTTCAATGGGAACAGTAGTCGGACCAGCGAGCCGAAGGCCGAATATGATCCAGCAAAGCTTGAGCGCATAGCCAACCGGATCAACTTCGACGTTCACCCGAATGGCTCGAGGCTCGATCACCTCGGAGTTGCTGGAACCGGACTCCAGCCGGATTCTTGCACGCGCTACGAACGTGGGGAGCGCATTTGGATCGGGACCACGAAGGACGCTCGACGCGGAGAGCTGTACGTTCACGGAGGCGACCAGGAGGACTTCAGATGCCTGGATCACTTGAGGGAAGGTAACGAGGGAGTTTGGTTCCTGTCCAATCCCGTAACCGGTGAAGCCGCGGAGGGTGTCGGGACAGTCAACGAATTCTACGCCAAAGGAGAAAGCTGGAGGTCGGAGGAGAACGTCACAAGCTGGCGCTACCTACTAATAGAATCAGACAAAGCTACAGAGAACCTTTGGCTACGGATGCTCGTACAAGCTCCGCTTGCAATCTCGGCAATTTACACATCCGGCAGTCGATCAATCTACACACTAGTGTACTGTTACATTGATTTCTAATAGGCGATTGCGATAGAAAGAGAGGGTGTCTGAACGTATCGTGATTTCGCCGCCGGAAAG
>DASTDH010000613.1:0-5877 GCA_035710445.1 Chthoniobacterales bacterium | reverse complement strand
CTCGGAGAGACCGCCCTACCTGCCCAGGCGAGAAGGCCGACCTTTGAAATCCGAACGTTTCCTTGTCATTTATTATATGAAATTTGTCATTTCATCTATTCCATTCAGCCGACCTGGGCATTACTCTCGGCCAACCGATCGGAAGTCCGCCGGGTAAATCCGACGCTCCACTAGGTTACCCCCGCATAGTCCCCCAATGCCTGAAACCTCGGTCCCTCCTGTCCTTGAAGTCCGACACCTTAGCCGTCGGTTTCCCGGCGTGCTGGCATTGGACGAGGTCAATTTTGAGGTTCTGCGTGGTGAAGTTCATGCGCTGGTTGGAGAGAACGGCGCCGGCAAGTCTACGCTGATCAATATTTTGGCCGGCGTCCTGCAACCGAGCGCCGGTCAGATCCTGCTTGATGGAAAGCCTGTCGTGTTCTCCGATCCGCTCGGTTCGCAACGCTGCGGTATCAGTGTGATTTTTCAGGAGTTCAATCTTTTGCCGCACTTGAGCGTGGCCGAGAATGTATTTGTTACCCGCGAGCCGCGACGTGGACCAATCATCGATTGGGATACGATGAACCGGAACACGAGACAGATCCTGCACACGCTGAATCTGGACATCGATCCGAGCGCGCCGGTCGGTAAACTTTCGGTTAGTCAACAGCAACTTGTCGAGATCGCGAGGGCGCTCTCGGTCAAGGCGCGCGTCATTATCATGGATGAACCAACAGCTGCGCTGAACGAACGAGAAGTGGTTCGCCTACTGGAAATCGTCCGGTCACTTGCTTCAAGTGGAGTCTCCGTGATTTATGTTTCTCATCGTCTAACGGAAGTCTTTTCGGTTGCTGACCGCGTCACCGTCTTTCGGGATGGCCGGCACATTAGCACCGCGCGAAGAAGCGACACAACGGAGCAGCAGGTGGTCGCAGCGATGGTGGGGCGTGAACTGGCTCACTTGCAGCGACCGACTCGGGCGCCTTCCGAAGTCATTTTAGAAGCAAGAGACCTTACGGTGGGTGAAGGGCTGGTCCGTAACGTTTCATTCTCTCTCCGGCGCGGCGAAGTCCTCGCCTTGGCGGGCCTTATGGGCAGCGGCTGTTCGGAGCTGATGGAAGGTCTGTTTGGTCTTCGCAAAATCACCAGCGGGACAGTCACACTGGCCGGGAAGCCTTTACACGTAGCCCATCCGCGAGCGGCCATTCGGACCGGTATCGGCCTGGTGCCGGAGGATCGGAAGACCAGCGGGTTGTTCCCAGACCTTGGGGTGATACAGAATTTGACGATTGGAGCATTACCCCGATGGTTCGAGTCTGTACCCGGATTTCTTGATCTTGCTCGAGAGCGACTGATGACGCTCGAATACCAACAGCAACTAAACATTCGGTTTAGCGGGCCAGAGCAGAGAATCAGCGGCTTAAGCGGGGGTAACCAACAGAAAGTAATTCTCGCGCGGGCGCTGGCCGAGAAGTGTCGAGTTCTTCTATTGGCGGAGCCGACCCGAGGTGTCGACGTTGGAGCCAAAGCGGAGATCTATACGCTGATAGATCGACTGGTTGAAAAAGGAATAGCGATCGTCCTGCAGACTTCGGAGCTTCCAGAACTGATCCGACTCGCTGACCGATGTCTTGTGTTTGTCGCTGGGGAGCCCGGAGCAGAGCTTTCTGGAAATGACGTGACACAGGAGGCTGTGATGGAAGTCGCGACCGGTCTGTCGCATCGGGTTGCTGTTCGACCGCAAGCCCTGGAGATCACCGATGGCAGCTAGGCGCAATATGCTGGCTTGGTTTCGGTTCTCACCGGTAGGAGCTACGCTTCTAGTCGTAGGAGCGGCTTTTGCCTTGCTCGCGCCGACCTTTCTGAGCTTGAACAACCTTTTGAACGTCTGCACGAGCGCTAGTGTGGTGGCGATCGTCGGGTTGGGGATGACGCTGGCCATCGCCAGTGGAAACTTCGATCTCTCGGTCGGTTCAACGGCAGCATTTGCCGGATGCATTACCATGAGCATGGTTCCGCAAATCGGTGTGGTGCCCGCAATTGGTCTAGGCATTGTTACCGGTGGGTTGGTTGGTTGGATCAACGGACTTATAGTGACCGAGCTGCGGGTGCCAGCGTTCATCGCTACCCTCGGCATGCTGACCATTATCCGCGGAGCAGCTCTCATTTATACGAGAGGTCGAGACATCTATTTGTTTGGCAAAACCGAGTACAAGGTATTGTCCACTGGAATCACGCCGGCTCTTCTCGCCTTAGTGATCGCAGTGTTGTTTGGATTGATCCTCAAACATACCCGCTTTGGACGCCACATTCTTGCCACCGGCAGCAACCTGGTATCTGCTCAACGCGTCGGCGTACGTACTACGTACGTCCTATGGGCGGTTTTCGCTATTGTTGGCGCGACTGCTGCCCTGTCCGGCCTGATTCTGAGTGCCCAGGTACTCACCGGGAACGGCCGTCTAGCTACCGGTTTGGAGCTATCGGCGATTGCCGTGGTAGTTCTCGGAGGTACTCCGTTGACCGGTGGCAAGGCATCCATTCCCGGTACATTACTCGGCAGCCTCTTGGTTGCTGTTATTAACAACGGTCTCAATCTGCTGAACGTCTCTGTCTTCTATCAAAATGTTACTCTCGGGTTACTGCTCCTTGGTGCACTCACACTAGCATCCCGGTGGACTTCCAAACGAGCCGTATTGTAAGTAATGAATCTAAGCGAGAAACAACCAGGCCCTGTACCCGGGCTGCTGAGATTTCGCTGCGCGAAAGAGAACAAAAATCGCTCCATCTCCGCGAAGCGGAATCTCAGCAGCACGTCGGGTAGGTCGCGAATTTTCAATATGAGACCGGCAAGTCCCCCTCAGCCTAACCGAGAGATCCGACGCGCTGCTCTCGACTGGGATCTACTCTGGGAAAAATTTGGAATCGCTACGGTCTTGCTTGTGGTCTGGATTTTGGCGGCGCTGGCGACACCGCGTTTCGCAAACCTGGATAATTTGGCTAGCGTTCTTCGACAAAGCGCATTCGTCGGAATTGCCGCGGTTGGGATGACGATGGCCATCATCGCCGGAACCTTTGATTTATCGGTTGGATCGACCCAGGCTCTAAGCGCTTGGACAGCGGTTTCAGTTGCAGGTCATGGAGGTGTTCTTCCGGCTTTTATCGCGGCCGTGGTGGTGGGCGGTATGGTCGGGTTGCTGAACGGTTCTTTGGTCGTTTTAATTCGGATTCCTGCTTTTATCGCCACGCTGGGCACCATGTTTCTCATCGGCGGGCTGACCTTTATTTTGACCAATGGGCAGACTGCCCGTTTCAACGGGAAAGATTTCGTCTGGTGGGGCAACGGCCAGATCGGCAACGTTCCGGTACCGTTCCTTATTTTCCTTTTGTGTGCGCTGGTCGGAGTTGTCATTCTGCATCGTACAGCGTTTGGCCGGTACGTTTTTGCCATTGGATCCAACATAAGAGCCGCCCACGTCGCCGGTGTTCCGATAGGACGAACTATCCTGTTTGTCTTTGTGGTAGTCGGACTCTTTACTGGTCTCGGCGCTGCCCTCTTGGGATCGCGCCTCTATTCGGCCGGCCCCGGCCTGGAACCTGGGTTTGAGCTAAACGTCATCGCAACAGTCGTACTTGGCGGGACAAGATTGGCCGGTGGGCGAGGCAGCATGCTCGGAACTATTGCTGCAGCAATCCTGTTTGCCACTTTAGCCAATGTACTGAACCTCAATCATGTCGATGCATTCGTACAACGCGTGGCAGTTGGCCTCGTGTTGTTGTTAGCACTGTCAGTCGAAGGCATTCGCCAGCGTCTGGTTGAGCGCTGGAGCAGACGTCAACGACCTAGCAACCCTTCAGACTAAGCCTTAGACCCGAAACTCAAAACCCGTAATCCGCAACCCCCCAACCCGTAACCTACCATGAAGCACCCCCCAAAATTCTTAACGCTCCTCTTATCTGTATGCGCCTTCTTGCCGGGTCCGTCCGGCTACGCCGCGCCAGCCAAGAAAAAGATCGGTTTCTCGGTCTACGACATGCAATACGGATTCTTCCAGGATATGGAGAAAGGAACCAGGGAAGCGGCTGAAGCTGCCGGCTACGACTATGTTCTGGTCGATCAAAAGAGCAGCGAGTCGACCATGGTTTCAGCGACTCAAGATTTAATCGGTCAAGGGATCAACGCATTGATCATATCCCCGTTTAAGCCGGATGCGTTGGGTCCAATCGTCGATGCCGCGAAAGCAAAGAAGATCCCAGTCGTGATCGACGATATCGGTGGCGGTGGAACCGACTATGACGTGATTGTGATCTCAGATAACGAAAAAGGGGGAGTGATAGCCGCCGATCACATTGACGTGACCCTGAAGCAAAAACCGTCCGCGACCAAGAGAGTGGCCTCGATCTCCTGTGAACCAAGCGCTGTTTATGCCGCCCGGCGAAACATCGGATTCGAAAAACGAATAAAGGAATTGGGGTATGAGGTAGTCGCTTCGCTTTCGGCCAACAGCAAACAGGAAGAAGGCTACAAAGTAGCCAAAGACATTCTTTCTGCCCATCCCGACGTTGGTGCGATCTTCTGCGGAAATGATCCGATGGCAGTTGGTGCTGCTCAAGCGGTAGCAGATTCGGGTAAGAGCGGAGTAAAGGATGTTTACATCGTGGGATTTAACGGGGATGAAATCGCGCTTCAGGCCATCAAAGCCGGGCAGATGGGAGCGACAATTCAACAAGTGCCGAAAGAGATGGGAAAAATGACCGTTGATCTGGCAACCAAGCTCCTGAAAGGCGAGAAATTGCAGTACAGCAATCCCGCCAACCGGGAAGTCTACGTCCCAGTGAAACTGATAACAGCAGCGGATGTGAGTGCGCTGCTCAAATAACTCGTCGAGATCTTGGTCTATCGGATCCATATGTCTCATCAGGCGTATAGGTCGTATTTCGAGTAGGAGGACGAGGGCGAGTACGAGGACGAGGACGAGCACGAGGATAAGGATGAGGACGAGTGGAGCAGAATATGACCTACGACCGAATCGCCGTTGCTAAGCCCAAAACCGGAATCTTTGGGATAGGATTGGCGGCGTATTGGGCGCAATTTCCTGGGCTGAGAGAGCGATTGATTGGCTACCAGCGGGAGATAGAGCAAAACCTGCGTGATACCGGGTCTCAGGTTGTCTCAGCCGGACTGGTTGATACGCAGCCCGCGGCCCATGAGGCCAGGGCGCTCTTCTCTCGCGAAGATGTCAACCTCGTTATCTGTTATGTCGGGACCTATGCGACCTCATCTCAGGTAGTCCCGGCGGTGCAACAGCTCCGGTGTCCGGTGCTGGTCTTGAATCTGCAGCCGGTGCCGGCCCTTGACTATGCAAGAACCGATACCGGCGAATGGTTGGCCAATTGCTGTGCCTGCTGCGTCCCGGAAATTTCGTGTGCCTTCGCTCGTTGTGGGGTCGCGTTCAATGTCGTTAGCGGTCTTTTGCGGGCGCGGGATGGTGAAGCCGGAATAAATGCCTGGCGCGAGATTCAGGGATGGATCCGGGCCACGACCGTTGCTCGCAGTTTGCGTCAGAGCCGAATCGGTTTCCTCGGCCATACCTATCCGGGGATGTTGGACATGTATTCGGATTTTACGATGATTACCGGCCAGGTCGGCGCTCATATCGAGGTGTTGGAGATAGATGACCTCCAGAAGCGGGTCGACCAGGTTACGGATGATGAAATTGAAGCCGTTCTGAAGCGTACCCGCGATTTGTTTGAAATCAGTAGCGATAGTCCTTCCGATCCTTTGGCGAAGGCTCCTCAGCCCGAGCCGCTGCTTTGGAGCGCTAAAGTTGCGGCTGGTTTGGATCGACTCGTGGCAGATTTTCACCTGGATGGTCTTTCGTACTATTACCGCGGAACTGA
>DASTDH010000612.1:0-6221 GCA_035710445.1 Chthoniobacterales bacterium | reverse complement strand
ATCTCTCCTCGCCACAAGTCGGTCCCATCAGTGGCTCGAGTACGGTCCTATCCTTCAGCCGACCTGGAAGAGTTCGATCCCATGCGTTTTGCCGAGATTGCGCGAGTACTTCTTGTCCGTCCCGTTGTTCCAATGTTCATGCACCCCAAGGCTGCGACATCGAATGCCATCGCGCTCGGGATCATAGACGGTCTTCGAAGGTGGGTCATGCGCCAAAGCAGATTCGCGGAGGTAGTTATCGGCATTTTTAATATCCGGAAGATCAGGCCATTCCGAGGTCAGGAAATCAAAGCCGACTGAATCGATCGCGACGCCGTCGAACGACATAAAAATGCTGTTTGGCCAGCCATCGTTGACGCCTGCCCCAAAGCACCCGAGCAACATCCCGTACCCGATCGCCCTGTCATCTACGGTCTTTGCTACCAAGGCAATAATGCAAACAACGGACTGGAAAAGAACAGAACGACGCCCGTTCGAACAAGCACCGTCAGTATTGCAGGAGAATTACGGACATATCGGACCGCGGCGATAGTGGCCCCCGTCATCGTTTCCGGCGGTGCAGTCTGCTTTCGAGTTGGTCTTTTCCATCTGGCAACGACGAAAATAACCCCACCAAAAGATATGACGTTCGCGGCAAAGGCAGCAGGCACACCGGCAACAGCGATTACCAAGCCTGCTGCTGCCGGTCCCACGGCTCTGGCGAGATTGAATTCGATGCCGTTCAAGGCGGATGCCGATGCGACGTCGTCCTTAGATACCAGTTCCGGCAGGATGGCACGCCAAGTTGGGGTCTCAAACGCGTCTCCAGCGGCAAGAGCAAACGTTAGAGCGAGCAGGAGCCAAGGTGAAATCAGACCGCGCATCGTCAGAATGGCCAGAATTAACGCCACCCCAACCATCCAGACTTCGGTGAATAAGACGAGTCGTCTTCGATCAAAGATATCGCCAGCGGAACCTGCCGGCAGAGCGAGCAGAAAGTAAGGAAGTGAAGCCGCAGTTTGGACAAGAGCTACATAACCTGGGCCGGCGTGTAGTGAAACCATCAACCATGCGGCGCCCACACTCTGCATGAAAGTGCCGATATCGGAGACGAGATCTGCGATTAGCAAATTGCGAAATGCAGGAACCCGAAGCGGCCGCCCTAAGCCTCCCGGGTCTCGATTCGCTGAGTGCTTTTCGGTATCCACCAATCGAGTTCCTTAACCAGTTATACAGGTGTGCGGACGCTCAACTTTCCTCCATCAGTGCGGCGGCGCGCTTGCCGACTTTCTTGAGCGTTGTTTCGAGGTCATGAAGCTCCTCCGGGGTTAGCTCCGAGAACACCCTCTTCATCTGCCCGGAATGCTTTCGAAAGGCGAGAACGATGAGTTCCTTTCCGCGTGGGGTGAGAGCGACGATCCGAACACGCCGATCTTCGGTGTCTTCCACCCGGCTGACCAGGCCTTTTGCGAACAGGCGGTCGATAGCGACACTGATCGAGCCCGGGGTCAAACCGACGATCGGGCCGATCGTATTCACGGGCAAAGGCCCTTTATGCAGCAGGGCTTCAAGCACCCCAAAATCCGACAGTCCTAGTCCGGTCTCTTCGATTCCGGCGGTCGCGTACCTGGTCAGGGCGCGCATCGCCTTCATCATCACCAGCCAGACGTGATCCGTCGCTTGATTGCCTCGGCTCATAAAAACCTGAATCTCTCCTGAGTATATCATCATCAATTGTATTGATGTCAATATACATGACACCAATGTAAGCGGTGCCAATCAATCGAAGAGGAGAATCGGTATGAGAATCGCTTCCGTGATCGCCAGATATTTGGCAGGCTTGATCTTCCTGGTTTTCGGGCTAAATGGGTTCTTGCATTTCATTCCCATGCCACCCCCAACCGGCGTAGCCGGACAGTTCATGGGCGCCCTTTACGTCTCGCACTACCTGTGGGTGATCTTCGCGTTTCAGGTCGTGGCAGGGGTGTTGCTGCTGGTCAACCGCTACGTGCCGTTGGCAGTGGCCATTTTGGCGCCGGTGATCGTCAACATTCTTTCTTTCCACATCTTAATGGCCCCAAGCGGGCTCCCGCTGGCTCTAGTTGTGACCGTGCTGTGGGGGTTGGTCTTCGTCAGCGTGCGACCGGCCTTCGACGGGCTGTTCCAGGCACGCTTCAACCAACGATCTGCAGGGCGCGCGGCCGGCGAGCGATTCATAACGTCGAAGGCAGTGTGACGATGCAAAGGAAGGCGCAGCGTTCCTGCGGTTGACAGGAGATCACAGTCACCAGAGCAAGGAGTACCTCATGAAAGCTTTGTTCAAGCCTTTCTCGGTGCGCATCAGGGAGAGCTCCAGCATTCCTAAGGAGAGATTTCGTGGGCGACCCAGCGCGTCGCCCCGGAACCGCGTCATCTCGGCATGCGCGTATTCACTCGGCCCGATCGGAGGATAGACATTCGCGCCGTAAGGGTCGAGTGGCACGCCGCCACGTGTGGCCAACTGTGCAGTAAGACCGGAGAACCCTTGACATGAACATTAACCGAAATCCCGTTGAGGCGGCGGACGCTGCAATCATCGCGGAGATGCGTGCCGCGAACGCGGAGAATAAGCGCAGGGTGATCGGCCCCGAAGCCCGGAGCGATTCCGAGGCCATTCTCTCGGCGGAACCACCTGCCCCGAAAAATATTCGCTATGAGCGCGGCCTGCTGGGTGGAGTCCCCGGCTGGTGGTGCCGGTCCGGCAACGCCCTGCCCGGCGCGGGGCTGCTTTTTTTCCACGGTGGCGGTTATGTCGTCGGCACGGCCGCCGAGGGGCGATACCTTGCCGCCAAGTTGGCCGAAGTCAGCCGAGCGGAAGCTTTTGTGCCCGACTATCGACAGGCGCCCGAGAGTCCGTTCCCCGCAGCGGTAGAGGACGCCATGTCGGTCTATCAGGGGCTATCGGCAATCACGGAAAAAATCGTGCTAGCGGGTATATCGGCCGGCGGTGGCCTGGCGCTGGCGCTTTTGGAAATCCTCGCCAATCGGGACAAACGACAACGCCAGCCCTTAGCCGTGGCCGTGCTCTCCCCGTGGAGTGATTTGGCGCTGACGGGAAAAAGCCTTGTCTCGAAAGACGAGGCTGACCCGTTCGTCACCAAGCCCGTGCTCCAGCACTTTGCGGACCTCTATCTGCAGGGCGCCGACCCGACCAACCCCGCTGCCTCTCCCCTCTACGGGCCAGTTCCCGCGACGACGTTGCCGCTCCGTATCGACGTCGGCGACCAGGAGGTACTGTTAGACGACTCCCTTCGCTACGCCGAGAAGATTGCCAACGCGGGACTGAGCGTCTCGCTCAACGTCTGGGAGGGAATGCCTCACGGTTTCCAGACGATCGCGAGTCTGGGAGCGGCCGATGCCTCGCTCAAAGAGATCGGCAGTTTCCTTCAGGGCTGTCTTTTGCGGACGCAAGCCACCGGCATAAGCGAAGCGATATCTGCTTTGACCGGTCTATGACGCTTTAGGAGAGTTCGTATGAAAGCTATGAGATTGTTGGAATATGGTGGGTCGTTGATGCTCAATGATGTGCCGACGCCAACCGTCGCACGCGACGAGATCCTGGTGAAGATCAAGGCTACCGCCGTCAATCATCTGGATCTTGTCGAGGCCTCGTATTCTCTGAATGATAGAAGACCACCAAGACGCGGAAATCCACGAAGCAATCACGATGGAGGAATTCTCAAATGAATGACAACGAGGTAATCGTGCGAAACGCGTACCATACGGCTGAGGGGAACGTGTTGGATATCCCCGGATGGATCGGCAGCTTCACCGAGGATGGAGTGTTTAACAACATTACCGGCGAAGAGTCATATCGAGGCGAGCATCTAAAAGACGTCGTAATCGCCTTTGCAAAAATGTTTCCCGATATTCACCGCGAACTTCACCGTGTCAATGTCATGGGCAATGTTGTCGCCATTGAGCTGTCCATTCAAGGAACATTTCGCGGCCCAATGGAAACGCCCGCCGGCGTGATCCAGCCGACAGGAGCAAAGGTTAACATCCCGTGCGCGGACTTCTTCTACCTGAGGAACGGCAAGATCGAGAGATTCGACTGCTACCCCGCGCTCAACATCATGCTCTAGCAAATGGGCGTGCCGCCTGACTTCGCTTCCGTGGTCAAGCGTTCGATCCAACGGTAACACCATTATGTCCAACAGCATATCGACGTTGCTGCTTCGCAATCTGAATGACGTATTCGGCGAAAACGATCCTGTCCGTCGTCGCGCTGCAATCGACGAGATCTTTCACGAAGACGCAGTATTCTACGACCCCAACGGTGGAGTAATTCGCGGTCGTGACGAGATTCACCGTATCGCTGGCGTGATAAAAGCAACCCACCCAGATTTCAAATATCAACCTCTTGCCCCTCCCGAGGAACGAGGTGATGCCGGGCGCGTTCGATGGGTATCCGGCACTCCCGGCAAACCACCAGCTTACGCGGGAACCGATTTCATCATCGCCCGAAACGGTCGCATTGCTTCGGTCTATCTTTTTTTCGACAAGCTACCCTGAGCTGGACTTCTGCCAGGTTCGGAGTGCATTGCCACCGATCGGTTTGTTTTCGCATCCATGTCGCCCGCGACATCGGATCAAATCGCCCGATCAGTGCATCTTGAAACCGATAAGGGCGCGCTTGAGTCTAATGAGTTCTGTCCGGACCGGGAGGATTTGAACATGGCGAGCAGTACTTTGACTGCACTCATCACGGGGGGAACGAGCGGCATTGGCCGCGCTACCGCCAACAAACTGGCACAGCTTGGCATCCATGTCTTGGTCTCGGGGCGTAATACCGAACGCGGGAATAGGACAGTTGAGGAGATTCGTGCAGCTGGCGGCACAGCGGATTTTATTGCCTCTGACCTTCGCGATAAAACCAGCGCACGCGAAGTAGCCAAGAAAGCGATCGAACTTGGAAATGGCCGGGTCGATATTCTGATCAACAATGCTGGGATCTATCCGTTCGGTCCGACGCACGAAATGACCGAAGAGCAGTTTGACCGGGTTTTTTCTGTCAATGTAAAGGTGCCATATTTTCTTGTCGCGGAACTTGCTCCACAGATGGCAAAGAGAGGCAAAGGTGCAATCGTGAATCTCTCGACCATGGCAGCAGATTACGGAGCACCGGGGATGAGCCTCTACGGTGCGAGCAAGGCCGCGATCAATCTGTTGACGAAAACTTGGGCGGCTGAATATGGACCGAGCGGTGTTCGTGTGAATGCGGTGAGTCCTGGCCCCACCCGCACGGAAGGTACAGGAGCTATGGGTGAGGGCCTCGAGCAGCTTGCTGCTCAGGGGCCGGCAGGACGTCCAGCTACAGCCGACGAGATAGCGGAGGCAATTGTCTTCCTGGCGACAGACCGCGCCAGTTTCATCTACGGCGCAAAGCTAGCCGTGGACGGAGGACGCACTGCAATCTGAAGTAGAATTGTCTTACCCACTTCACTAGGATTCGGTTGTAACCAGTAATTTCTGACCGTTGGAAGCCAAAGCAAGCCCCAAAACAGACAGAAGTGATAAATGCGGGACCAAGGGCTCGAAACTGGGAAGAAATGTATGGTCTGCTACGGCGTGAAGATTCGTTGCCGCGAAGCGGCGATATCCATCCGCGCGTTTTCGGTAACGGCTCGGAGTGCCCAAGAAATTTTCCGTAGTTCCCATCCGACCATACAGGAGGTTTCTGAACGCCACGATCAGGAATTATGGTCCAATCATGGTCCACGAATCATGGCCATCCACTACTTATGACGCTTTTGGGAGCCCACCCGCATCGCGTATTTTCAGTCAGTTACCCGTTGACCGGATTCTTTCACTGCAGTGGTCCACTCCACAATCCTGACCCGAAACGCCTGTCCGATGCTCCTCCACGTCTTTGAAACGGTTAGCCGGTTCACGCCAAGCTTTCACATCTACGCCTTTCCCCATACCCTCCGTGAGTGCAGAAGCCTTTCATGGTGAAGCTCATTTTTCGCGTATTTAAGCGCCATTTTATGCCCCGCAATGCCGGCATAAGAAGGTGTCCGGCACTGCGCGCGACGCTACAATTCTGGTATTGTCGGAGCCGAGTGTGTTCAGACCGAACCCGCTTAGAAACTGAAAACATTAGAGTTAGCGTCACTAACTAGTACAGGAGTCAGCACAGTATCGGCGGTGAAATTGGTCAAAAGACATGGGTCGAACATTTTCACCCGTGAAAAATCGGG
>DASTDH010000611.1:0-12320 GCA_035710445.1 Chthoniobacterales bacterium | reverse complement strand
CGTCTCCCCCCAGGAAGCTGCCAACGGTGCCCTAGTAACCCACGAGAAGGATCGATAACGCTAATGCTTCGGCTAGCCTCTCCGTCAAGCACGTCTTTCTATTGCCTCGCGGGAGGCCGTAGCACCTATACGGCATCCGTGAAGGGCGAGGCCCTTTTTCTTTACTCCGGGGACAGCGTAGGACCGCGTTTCTCCAGGCAGGCTTCACTTCTTGGCCATTTTCGAAAACTGCTGTCTATGGCACGACAGCGCCCCTTTTTCCTTCCGCTTTGCTCGTTCCGAGCACTTGGGCTCCTGGGAAAAGAACCAGGTGCGGCCTGAAGTGGTGCTTCTAAACAGCCACGACGGGAGCGGCGCTTACCAACTTCATTGCGGTCTGTTCCGACTAGCATGCTCTAACGGCATGGTCGTTGCGGATGCACAGGTTTCAACGGATCTCGATTAAACATTCCGGATTCGGTCATCGAGGCCTCTTTTGAAATCCTTGGCGTCGTGCCGGATATCATGACTAAGGTACGGCTCTTTCAAGATCGGATCTTGACAGACGCGGAACGCTTGGCCTTGGCCACGGGCGCCGCGACTTACCGATGGGGCGATGCTAAAAAGGCCCCAGTCAGCCTTTCAACACTGCTCAACCCGCGACGTTTCGGAGATGGAGCGAAGGATCTTTGGACCACCTTGAACACGGTTCAAGAAAACGCTATCCGTGGCGGTCAACGCGACTACTCGCGCCGCCGAACTGACGGGACCAGGATGCCGAAGAGCCGGGCCATTAAAGGCATCGATGAAGATCTCAAGCTCAACAAGGCCCTCTGGCAGATGGCTGAAACCCTCCGCACCCACGGAATCTACTTGACTGCAACCCCGCCGGGCTCAGCAACACGAGTTCGGCGCTTCCTCCGCGCTCGGTGTGAGACGTCAGCGGCGGGCACACGCAAAGGGTGGACCGCTTCCGAGAGCACTGGACCCACCCGCACCCTGCTAACCCGGCACAGCCTTTATCAGTCCGTGCTTAATCGCAATGGCAATGACCTCCGTACGGCTGTCCGCATTTAGCTTCGTCATGATAGACCTAACGTGGGCCTTTGCCGTATGTTCGCTAATGTAAAGAATCTGGGCAATCTCTTTATTGCTTCTTCCATTGACCAAGTATTTCAGCACCTGCCGTTCGCGCTTGGAGAGCTGCGGACGCAAGATAGATTCTGCGAGTTTTGCCGCGAAGTTCGACGAGAGGACGAATTCGCCTGCGGCCACTCTGCGAACTGATTCTCGGATTTGCTGGGGCGCTGTGTCTTTGATTATGTAACCCTTGGCACCAGTTTTCAGGGAGCGATGGATATCGTCTTCACTGTCGGACGTCGTCATTACTATAACCCCGGGTCTGGAGACAGTACGCGCTGCTAATTCTGTCATGACTTGCAATCCATCCTTCCTCGGCATTCGAAGATCGAGCAAGAGCACATCTGGAAGATGTTGATCGCACATCATCAAGGTGTCTTCACCGTTGGTGGCCTCAGCGACGACCTTTATGTCACTCTGAGACTTTAGGATTGCCGCTAAGCCTTCCCGCACCACCGGGTGATCATCTGCAATCACAACAGTTATGGGATTGCTACAGGATTCAGAAGACGATTTCATGGCCTGTGTAAATTTTCGGGTCCGGGGTCTTCCGGAAAATCTGTTTTGCTACCCGCTACTTGCTATCCCTTCGGCTGAGCCTCGCCGTTGATGGTTGTTTTGTACTAACAAGGAGGAAGCCGCGAGAACATCTGATTCTCCTGCTTCCACAGATCAAACCACAAACTTTATCCGGCCTGGGGTAATAGGCGTTAAGTTTACTTTCGCAAACGATCATTGGTCATTACTCCTTTCTACTGTCATTGCCGCGTTAGTCACGGCGGTTAAGCTAATTGGATGATCCCGCGTCTAGTGGCCACCGCAACAGCTTCAGCTCGTCCGATTACATCTAGTTTTCGGAGGATTGACTTAACATGAAACTTTATAGTCCCTTCACTGATGTCGAGAGCGTGTCCGATCTCTCTATTGCCTTTACCACTCGCTAAACCCTCAAGAACGCCCATTTCTCGCTTCGAAAGTCTAGGAGAGGCGATCGATTTAGCTAGTTTCAACCCAACCTCTGAGGGAAAGAAGGTTTCCCCTTTCGCGACCCGACGCACCGCTTCGCGGATTTCTTGAGGATCTGCCGCTTTAACCAAGTAACCTTTGGCGCCTGCGCGGACGGTCTTAAAAATGGCTTCTTCACAATCGAAAGTTGTCATTATGATCACCCGGGATCTGCGGTTGCCACGCGCTATGAGTTCATTCAGCACCTGCAGCCCATCCTTCTTCGGTAGGCGAAGATCGAGTATGAGGACGTCAGGAAGAAACTGATAGTAGAGCTTGGTTACTTCCTCGCCGTCGGTGGCGCTAGCTACCACTCTTATGTCTTTTTGCGATTTTAGAATCGTAGTTAGCCCTTCCAGGATTACGGGATGGTCATCGGCAATAACCACAGTGATCGGCGATTCGTGGGACGCGCCGCTCTCTCGCAGTTCTCCAACCGCCGATAAAATGCCTGGCGCTTCAGGCCGGTAGGGCTTCAGATACATTGTTTCGGGGCTTTCCTTGGCAACCAATGTGTCGCGGTTGGCTAGTGTTCACAGGCAGATCCCTGAGGTAACGGAGATCGAACGGCGTGAACTCCTGTTCAGGAACCGTTTGCCGGTTTCGCTGGTGTCTAGGAGCGGTCGCTATGGCCATGGCCAAGACGTAGGCATTGAAGTCCATATTTTTGTGTTTCTTTTCGTATTGTTAGTTTTTAGTGGACGGCACCGAACTAACACCCTTGGACACTGCAATTCTACTGTCTGTTAGTACAGGGAGTGCCGCGTTCACTGCTCGCGGTTCACCGTTCACAGCGCGCGGATAAGACGCAGAGAGACACACACCAAGATCACGGAGCGGTATAGCCGCAACCAAAGACACAGAAAAATCGCAAGTAAGGACGCCAAGAGACAAAAGCGTAAGACAACGACGCATCTTAGACGGAGGTAAGAAAGGCAACGGAGATCTCGGTTTCCTCCTTTAGCTCCTGTTTAAAATTTAGGCGTCTGGGCAATCCTCGCAAGCTGAGCAAAACGTCGTTGCAGTAGTACAAAGGCCAGAAAGGCGAACCGTTCAAAATCAGTGTTTGTGGCCTTAGGGATCTCGTTGTGAATAGCCTTCTGGTCCTCGCAACGACCCAATCGGACTCAGTCATGTCTTGACCCATTTGCCTAACCCGCAAATTTTACATTTTTGGACGAAGCCAGCCGCTGATTGCGGCTTAGCCCGCATTTCTCACAAGCACGCCGTGGCGCTCCTTCCTAGCCGCTTAGATCTGTGAGAAATGCAGGCTAACTCGTTCGTTCGAGGGCCATATGAATTACGCGCAGCAAGTCATCCCTATGCACGGGCTTGCGCAAAAAAGCCACCGCACCGGAGCGCAGAGCCTGATCTTCCTCTTCGTTCCCAGCGTGTGCGCTGAAGAAGATCACGGGAATACTCGGCGTGGTTTCCTTTAGACGTTGCTGCAGTTGCAAGCCATCCAGATTCGGCATGCGCACATCAAGAATCAAACAGGAGGCCTCGGTTACGCGTCCCGAATTCAGTAAATCTACACCTGAGAAAAATGCCGCGCATCGCATACCCAATGAGCGGATGAGTCTGCAGGTCGAGTTAGCGACGGAAGCGTCGTCATCCACAACAATAACGAGCTTCGAATCATTTGCCTGTGCGCTTGGAGTCACTTTGATACCATCAATTTAGAGGCCTTCAAAGGTAAAGTTCTACTGTCCTTTGGTACAGGGGCACTGGTTCGCAGTTCACAGTTCACCGTTCACGGCTGGCGGTTTGTAGTTCGATGGTTGGCTTGCCTCTTGGGATCTTTGCCGTGAAGCGATGAAGAACTCCGCCTGAGGCTAAATTCTTTCCGGGCCCCTGGAAAACTTCGGGTTTAACGCTTCGCGCCTTCAACCGCTAACCGCGAACTCCGCACCGCTAACCCCCAACCGGCACAGTAACCACGGTGCTCGTTCCGCGGCCGCGCGCGCTGCGGATGTTTAATGAGCCATTCAGGTTTTTCACCCTTGCTCGCATGTTAACGAAACCGAATCCGTATCTGATCCCTTCTGTATTGGCCATTCCGCACCCGTTGTCAGTGACTTTGAGGATCAGATTGGTCCGATTCGAGCGCAGACTGACCTCAATTGCTGTGGGCTCGGCATGGCGCATTGCGTTACTAATCGCCTCTTGCGCAATTCGCAGTAAATCTTGGCGGATCCCGACCGGCAGGCTGGCGTCGTTCTCGAGGTTGCACCGAAAGGTACAGAGCAACCGGCCCGGGATAGTTGAGCGCCCGGCCAACATCTTCAGGGACTCGACGAATCCTAACTCCTCGATGACCTGCGATCGCAGGCTCAATGCCGAACGACGCGCTTCTGACAAACCAAACCTAGCCAACTCTATCGCACGCCCTATCTGGCTCAAAGCCGCTTTGCCATTGTTTTGGGTCTCCTCCGCTGCGACCCCGAGCTGCATGCAAACAGCGGCAAAGCTCTGACCCAGTGAATCGTGAATCTCGCCAGCCAACCGATTCCGCTCTTCCAGCACAGCAGATCGTTTTGCTGATTCTGCAAGCTGTGCGAGGTGAATTGCCAAACTGGCTTGTGTCGCCAAAGCTCGAGCAAGTTCAAGTTCTTCGGCTGTAAAATCGCACTCCTCGGCAAACCGGAAACGCAATACACCATTGAGTTCGCCACGCGAGATCAACGGAATGGTCAATAGAGTCTTGACGCCCTGGCCGAGCAGATAATTGCGCAGCCCCTCCGGTTTTAGCATCGTCTGAGGGTCTTGAAGATGCAGCACGGTCGTACAGGGTTGAATGTCTAGCTCTTCTAAGGACAAGGATCGATAAATCTGAGGATAGCTGGCGTCCGCGGGAGAGATTACCCTGCCATCTTGGAAAAGCAGGTCAAATAACGGGCGTTTCTGTTCGGCGCTAAACACTTTTAAGATACAAGAGACTGCCCCTAGCTGTCTGATCATCGCCGTCATAACCTGTCCGAGAAACTCATCTAGCTCAGGAACTGAGGCTAGCCTGTCTAGGCAACTCCGAAGCACTCCGTTTGCCTTGGCCAATTGGTTAGCATGCTTTGCACTCTCGAGCGCCATCTGAATCAAGCGCAGTAACGCGCCTTTACCGACGGGCTTTCGCAGAAAAGCCAGGGCGCCCGCTCGGAGCGCCCAGTCTTCATCTTCTTGAGCAGCCTCCCCAGTAAAGAAGATCACTGGGATGCGCTGGTTGTCTGCCCTCAGATAGCGCATTAATTGCAGCCCGTCTATACCGGGCATTCGTACATCGACGATCAGGCAATCCGCTTTGATTGTGTTCTCAGAATCGAGCAGTTGCTGAGCCGACGCGAAACTTTCCGCCCGCATGCCTGCCGAACGTAGGAGTCTCGCAGTCGATCGCCTCACCGAGACGTCATCGTCTACAATGAGAACGAGCGGTGCTTCCGAGATATTCGCGCTCGAGGACATAGGCGTTCTTCAGCCAGATGTTTAGTTATTAAAGATATCTAAAGAACAATCTACTGTCCCTTGGTACAGGGGTGGTGGGTTCCGGGTTCTCGGCGCCGAAAACGCGCGAGAATTTGGCCTAGCAGGAATTGTGTCGATTCCGCCACGAAGCGGTGATAGATCATAGCCCAGGGTTTCAACCTGGTTTTATCCCTGGGTTCGATTGTTAAATATGCCGTGCCCTCAAAGGGCGCCAGAAATAGGGCGCGTCGCGTTACAATTGACGCCCATACACCCGAACACACCTCGTCGGGGCCACTTTCGGGGCGAATATTCGGCACCGGCAACCCAGGGCTGAAGCTCTGAGCTGTTCTATCTAGCCGCTCCGCGGCAAAATCCGACACACACCTAGGCTTAATCCTTGCCGTCGCTTCGAGTACTCCAGCACTCCTGGAATGGCTCGGCAGGAGCCTCGCCCTACCGAACTCCCTATCTGCTATCCTCCCTTTTCCCCTATCCGCAGCTTTTGCGCCATTTTAACCAGATCTGCGACTGACTCCGCCTTCATCTTGCGCATAATGTTAGCACGATGGAATTTGATCGTTCTTTCCGTGGTGGCCAATTCGCCTGCAATCTGCTTGTTGAGCAGTCCTGATACGAGAAAGGCAAGCACTTCTCGTTCGCGGGGCGTAAGCAAATCGTAACGACTATGCAGTTGTGCAACCTCAATCCGCTGCTGGAGCATTGTGCGATCTCGCTCGAGAGCTGCCCGAATAGCGCTGAGCAGTTGTGCGGCGCGATATGGCTTCGTTAGAAACTCAACCGCTCCACCCTTCATTGCACGCACGGTCATGGGGATATCACCGTGGGCCGTCACGAAGATAATGGGGAGTTGGATTCCCGAGTTGGTTAGTTCGCGCTGCAGATCCAAACCGCTCAGTCCGGGCAGCTGGACATCAAGTATTAGACATGCCGGACCTGACGGTCGACCATGCGCGAGAAATTGAGCTGCCGACCGGAAGCTTTGAACTTTGAACCCGGCGGGCTCGATTAACCGCTCGATCGAGCGACAGATCGACGGGTCGTCATCTACCACAAATACCGTGGATTCCGGCTCGACCATATCAGTAATCAGATCATTATCCGATTTAACTTGTTTTTCTCAGCCAACTTAATGTTACTCGCGTCATTCTCTCACTCGGCACCTATCGGTAACGTAAATTGAAACAGCGCGCCTCTAGGCACATTCGCCATCGCCCAAAGCCGTCCTGCGTGAGCTTCCACAATAGAACGGCTGATTGCTAATCCCATTCCCAGGCTTTGAGACTTAGTCGTGTAAAAGGCGTCGAAAAGACGATTCAGATCCTTTGGATCCAGCCCTGGGCCTGAATCCGCCACAGATACCAACATGTACGCGTTTTGCGTTCGGCGTTCTGACTTCGTCCCGGTACGCGGGACTCCGCCGGACAAGTCGGCTTTCGGCATTCGGCGGTCAGTCTCCAGCCCGAAAGTTTCAGCGAGCCTGACTTGCTTCGGTTCGCCCGGCATTCCGGTCACTTTCTGCGAACTAACCAATAGCTCGCGCGAACCGTCAGTCACACCACTCATCGCCTCGATGGCGTTGATGATCAGATTGAGAATCACTTGCTGCAGCTGGATTCGATCGCCCATGATGGACGGAGAGTCATCGGCGAGGCTGGTCTGCAGTAACACTCCATGACGATTCAATTCGCCACGGGCCAGAGCGATCACTTCCCCTATGGTCTCGTTAATATTTAGCCAGCTCTTCTGCGGGGGCACCTTCTCAACCAGTTCTCGAATTCGCGCGATCACGGCACTTGCCCTGTGGGCGTCACTAACAATATCCGACAAGGCCGCGCTGAGCTCGTCCAGATCCTTGGTCTCACTCGGCAATTGGGCCAGGCAGGCGTTGGCATTATTGAGGATCGCGGTGAGCGGCTGGTTGACTTCATGCGCGATTGACACTGCCAATTCTCCCATCATAGTCAGCCGGCTAACATGAGCCAAACTTGATTGCGCTTCGCGCAAGGAGGCCTCCTTTTCACGCAGCTCTTCTTCCGCCCGTTTGCGCTCGGTGTTTTCTTGGGCGAGTTCCCAATACGATTTCCGCAGTTTAGAGCCCAGCGCACTGACAACCAATGCAATCGCCAAGAAAGTAAGAAGCGCGGCAATATCCTCCGGCCGAGTCGCGGCTAAGCTGAAAACCGGCTGCGTAAAGAAGCAGTCCAGACCCAGGGTTGCGAGCACCGAGCAAAAAAGCGCCACAAAGAAGCGGCCCTGAAGCGAGAGGATAACAATTGTAAGCAGACAGAAAAGAGCAACAATCCCCAACCTAGTATGCAATTGAAAGCAAACAAAGATCACCAACGCGAGAAGAATGCAGCCAAGCAAAGCCGACGCGATTGTGCGCCAGAATCTCGGTAGAATCCCGTTTAGGCTTGTCTGAGACATCTTAGTCATTAGCAATCGGCAGCGTGAATTGAAACAGAGCGCCTTTCGGCACATTTGCCTTCGCCCATAGCCGCCCTCCATGAGCTTCAATAATAGAACGGCTGATCGACAACCCCATTCCCAGTCCTTGAGGCTTTGTAGTGTAAAATGCGTCAAAGAGACGATCCAGGGCGTTCGCGTCAAGCCTCGGACCTGAGTCTGCCACTGAAACCAGGGCGTAGGTTGCTTCCGCTTCGGCCAAAGACGATCCCGGGTCCTCATGACGCGCGTCTGGCTGTGTCGGCGTCTCGGTCCAGCGGCGGCCGGAGCGTATCGGCATCAGGTGCTCCGATTCGCTGCACGCCGCGGCTATTTTCTCCGAACTCATCTGAAGCTCACGCGGACCCTGAGTTACACCACTCATCGCCTCGATGGCGTTGATGATCAGATTGAGAAGCACTTGCTGCAGTTGGATTCGATCGCCAAGGATGGGAGGCAAGTCATTGGCAAGCCTGGTCAGTAGTAACACTCCATGGCGGTCTAGTTCGCCGCGGGCCAGAGCAATTACTCCACCGATTGTCTCATTAAGATCTAGCCGGCTCTTCTGCGGCGGCGATTTCTTGATCAGCCCCCGAATTCGCTCAATCACGGAACTGGCCCGATCTGCGTCAGAGATAATATCCGATAACGCCTCGCGCACATCCTCGAGCTTACCAATCTCCGCCGGCAACAGCGCAAGGCAGGCGTCGGCGTTGTTGATAATAGCAGTAAGCGGCTGCTTCACTTCATGAGCAATTGATCCCGCAAACTCACCGAGAGTCGCCACTCGCGTCACGTGAGCCAGCTGTGCCTGCGCCTCACGCTGCTGCTCGTCTGCGCGTTTGCGCTCCGTGATATCCACAGCCGCCCCGATGATTTCAACGAGTTCGCCCGATTCACTGAAAACGGGATGGCCTACTCCGTGCAGGTGCTTGACCTCGCCGTCCGGAAGAACGACTCGAAAGTCGAGGCCGGAATCGCGCCTTTCCGCCTCTTTGGTGTTTTCAAGCCATCTTGCCCGATCCTCAGGATGAACTCGCTGGAGAAGGGCCTCATAGGAGGGTACGCCCGCCTCCGGATCAAACCCAAACAGGTGGTAGAGTTCTGGCGACCAGTAGGTGATCTCTTTCGTGGCGGGTTTCAACGCCCAACTGCCGCATTTGCTCAGCGACTCCGCTTCCGCTAAGTAGGCTTCACTTCGGCGCACGGCGGCTTCCGCCTGTAGCCGTTCATTGATCTCGTGCTCGAGGTTAGTGTTGGCGCGGCTTAGCTCTGAGTACAACCGGGCGTGATCCAACGAGATCGCAGCCTGCGAGGCCAACAGTTCCAGCATGGCCAATCGCTTTTGAGTAAATACCCGCGGAGCCAAGCTATGCTCCAGGTAAAGGGCCCCCACCATCTTGGTTTGTTTCACCAGCGGCAGGCAAAGAATTGACCTAGGGCATCTCTGCCGGAGGTAATCATCCTCAGAGAACATATTGTTAGCCGACGCATCATCGAGAATGATCTTTTGTTGGGTCCGAATCACATACCGAAAGAGTGACTCGGGCAGTTCGGAGGAAGTTATCGGGGCACGCCGCAGCTGAACCTGAACCTGGTCGCGGTCCGTCTTGATTTCGGCCTCGATCCGATGTTGCTCCCCGTGCGGTAGGATCAAAAGACCGCGCTCAGCACCGGCATTTTCGAGCGCCACCTTTAAGAGTGTTTCTATCAACTTTTCGGGCACGATCTCGCTCGAGATAGCCTGCGAGACCTTGACTACGGCAGCCAGATCAAGTTGATCGATTCGCGCTTTAATCTTCCCTGTAGGACCGGCCACCGCGCCTTCGGTCCTGAGGTTTGGGTACATCTCGTCGAGTTGCCGCACTTTTCCATCGGCTCCCCAGCGCAAGTAGCAATGGCGGGCGTTCTGCAAGTAAAGCGCGGCAATCTCGTCGAACCCGCGCGCTCGGTAGAATGCGGAACCGCGCTCATACGCTACCGCCTCGATGTGGAGCAGCCCGTTGTTACGAGCCGAACGGATAGCTTGCTCGTATAGATGCCCGGCATCGATTTCGCGGCCATCAAGGCGTGCAATTTCCGCGCCGAGCAGGGCGGCGCGACTCGCAAAATTTTCCGGGCAGTGTTCGACCCAAGCCTGGAGCTGGCGGTGGTGGGAGGCCAAACTATCTTGGTATTGGTCCCATTCGGCATCAGACTTCCCATCGCACAGCGCGATTAGCGCGAGCGCAGCGTAGAAGTGGTAGTCGGCCCGCTCGAAAATGACTGGCGACATCCAGACGAGGTGTTCTGCTTTGCTGGCTGCGGCGACCGCTGCGATGTAATCGTCGGCGAGGATGCGCGCCTGCAGCTTGCGAATCCAGTATATGAACGTCGTTGACCCGACACTTGGGTCCGCCGCGAGCTGCTGCTCGAACTGATCCTCCTCGAAGGTATCGTCGTCGAAGCAGCCGAAGACGGGCGTCAAACCCCGAAGCGTCCGGATCAGCCCGAGCTGCGCGGTGATCAGATTGACGACGGCACCGAAACGGGTCCGGCGCGCAAAGTCGAGGCCGGCCTTGGCCTCTTGATGCACCTCCGCGAGGGGGGCGCCGCTCGCGAGAAGCTGCGTGAGGAGGTTGTTGCAGCTGATGCCGGCATAGGTGAGGTCGCCGACCCGCTGCGCGGCTTCGAAAGCATATCGCGCGAGGGGTTGGCCCGCGTGAGCATGCCGCATGGACGGTTTCGCGAGATTACCGAAGGCGAGATAGACCCGAGCCTTCAGGCGTTCCATTCCCGGCTGCTCGACAAAGTCCAACCCGAGCTGGGCAAAGCGGGATCCCGCCTTGTAATCCCCGAAGTAAAGCCCGAGTACGTTCCCCACAGCCGTGTAAGCGTAACCCGAAACGTCGCTGTTGCCGTGCTCCAAGCTGAGGTTCCCCATCCGGCCGATGAGTAGGCAGCGAAGGTTCTCGTCGGTCCACAGCGCCGGTGTCACGAGGGAGGCAACAACGTCCATGGTCGCGCACGCGACCGGATCCACCATACGGGGCAGGTCGAGCAGTGCTTCGATCGGCCGATCTCCGAGCTGCTGCCACAGGATTGCGTATTCATCTTCGACTTCCTTGTTCGTCGGATGCGCTGACCAGGTAACATTGAAGCGACGCAAGCAGTCGAGGCCGACCGCGACGGCGCGGTCGCTCCGGCCGAGGGTCATAAAGAGGTCAACCCGAAGGCGGGTGAGCGTCGCGAGCTCAGACGGGGTGGCGGCGCGATCCGCCAGCTCGGCGAGATGCGCTTCTGCCTCCGCCAACCCGCCCGTGAGGAACTCGCATTCAGCCCGGTGCAGCTCGAGCGCGAAAGCGAGATCATGACAGCGCTCCCACGCGTCTTCAGGTAAAAGGGCCGCACCGACGGTGAGATAAGTCAGCGCTGAGGAATAGGCTGTCGAGGACTTGGCGCGCCGGCCCGCAATGAGGTTCAGTTCGGCGAGCCGCTCGCGCTCCTTGCCCGAGCTGATCAGTGCGGCCCCGCGGTTGAGCTGGCCGACGACCTCAAAGATGCTCTCCTCGACTGCGCCGGGCGGGATGTGCGCGGCGAGCCGCCGACCGATGGTGAGGTGCTCCGCCGCGCGGTCATCGTCCGGGATCAGCGCATAGGCTGCCTCTCGCACGCGGTCGTGCAAAAACTTGTAGACCCCTTGCTGCCGGAACAGGAGCCCGGCCCGTATCGCCGCCGAAAGCGTCGAGTGCAAGGCATCCTCTCTCTCGCTTTGGACGAGGGACAGGGTACCGATCTGCGCGCTGTTCCCGAGGCAGGCCAGCCGCTTCAGGACGGCTTGTGTTGTAGCGGGCAGGCGGCGCAGCTTGTTCAATAGGAGATCCACGACGTTATCGGTGTAGCCTTTGGCGCGTATCCGCTTAAGGTCCCAAATCCAGCGGGCCGCCTCACGGTTGAACATGAGCAGTCCTTCCTCGGCCAATGTGGTCACAAACTGGGTGGCGAAGAACGGATTCCCGGCGGTCTTCGCATGGACAAGCCGGGCCAGGGGTCGGGCGCTGCCGCAGTGCAGGGCGTCGGCAACTATCCGGCTCACGTCCTCGAGGCCGAGCGGCTTCAGGACAATCACCTGCACCCGGCCACCGGCTTGGCGGATCGCTGCCATCCGCCGAATCAAAGGATGCGTAGGCATGACCTCGTCATCCCGATAAGCGCCGATAAGAAGCAGGTGTCGCAGATCCGGCTGCAACGTCCGACGTAGCTTTTGCTCTGCAGGATCCGAGCTCGACTGG
>DASTDH010000610.1:0-5319 GCA_035710445.1 Chthoniobacterales bacterium | reverse complement strand
CGTTGGGGGTAACGCTTTACGAGATGCTCACTGGCGGGCTGCCCTTCACCGCCTCCGATCCCCTCGAGTGGGTCCACTGCCACATCGCAAGAGAACCAACGCCACCGGAAAAACGGAGAAAACGGGTACCACCCACGTTGTCGGCCATCGTCCTGAAGCTTCTAGCCAAAACCGCCGAGGACCGGTACCAGACAGCGGCAGGTGCTCAGAGTGATCTGCAGCGCTGTCTTGATCAATGGGAAAGTCATGGCCGCATTGACGAATTCCCCCTTGGCGCACACGACACGCCAGACCGGCTTTTGATTCCAGAGAAATTGTACGGGCGAGGACGCGAGATCGATACTTTGCTTGCCTCTTTCGACCGCGTCGTAGCCAGCGGCAGGCCGGAGTTGGTGCTCGTTGCCGGTTATTCTGGTATCGGCAAGTCCTCCGTCGTCAATGAGCTCCACAAGGTCCTTGTTCCGCCCCGCGGCCTTTTTGGGTCAGGCAAGTTCGACCAGTACAAACGTGACATCCCCTATGCCACTGTAGCCCAGGCCTTTCAGAGCCTTATCCGTCCGCTTCTGGGCGAGAGTGAGACCGAACTGCGCAACTGGCGCGATGCCCTTCACAATGCGTTGGATCCGAATGGCCGACTGATGGTGGATCTAGTGCCGGAATTGAAGTTCATTTTAGGAGAACAGCCGCCAGTTCCTGATCTTCCGCTACTAGATGCGCAACGCCGATTCAAACTGGTGTTTCGACGATTTATCGGCGTATTCGCACGCAGGGAACATCCGCTTGCCTTGTTTCTCGATGATTTGCAATGGCTCGACACGGCCACCCTCGATCTCATCGAGGACCTGCTGACTCAGCCGGACGTGCAGCACTTGATGTTGATCGGCGCCTACCGAGAAAACGAAGTTGATTCCGCCCATCCGCTGATGCGCAAGCTTGAAGCAATTCGCCAAGCTGGAGCGATCGTGCAGGAGATCATCCTTGCCCCCTTATCTTGTGAGGATTTGGGACAGGTAATTGCCGACGCTCTTCATTGCGAATTGGCGGGTGCCACTCCGCTGGCGCAAGTCGTCCACAAAAAGACTTCTGGCAATCCATTTTTCGCCATTCAATTTCTTGCTGCACTGGCAGAAGAGCGATTACTCACCTTCGATCGCGGCGATGGGAGATGGCATTGGGACATCGGTCGCATTCAGGCTAAGGGTTACACTGATAACGTCGTGGATCTCATGGTGGGGAAATTGAACCGCCTACCACTGGAAACCCAAAAGGCATTACAGCAGCTTGCTTGCCTTGGAAACAGCTCTGAGTTCACCACGCTTTCGATCGTTCATGGTAAATCGGAGGACGAGCTCCACTCAGATCTGTGGGAGGCTATGCGTCTGGAGTACGTTGTGCGGGTGGAGGGTCTCTGCAAGCTCGTCCACGACCGAGTCCAAGAAGCAGCCTACTCACTGATCCCGAAACAACTACGCGCAGAGGCCCACCTGCGAATAGGGAGGCTGCTCAATGCGCACACTCCATTAGAGAAGCGGGAGGAGGCTATCTTCGAAATCGTCAATCAACTCAATCGGGGGGCGGCCTTGATTACCTCACGAGAGGAACGCGACCAGATCGCCGAGTTAAACCTAATCGCCGGCCGACGCGCCAAAGCTTCGACGGCCTACATCTCAGCGTTGAACTATCTGACTGCGGGTGTGTCATTACTGGCAGAGGACTCTTGGGAACGCCGGCATGAGCTCATCTTTGCCCTCGAATTGCACACGTCTGAATGCGAGTTTCTGACTGGTGAGCTGGCGGCTGCGGCAGAACGCTTGGCGACGCTTTCGGCCCGCGCCGCAAACACGGTCGAACTAGCCGCTGTCGCATGCTTGCGCATAGATGTGTACACGGCCCTAGAGCAGAGCGATCTTGCTGTTGCGGTCTGCCTCGACTACCTCCGGCATCTAGGTGTCGATTGGTCGCCTGAACTGACAGACGAGGAAGCGCGACGCGAATACGAGCGCATCTGGATTAACCTCGGGAACCGCACGATCGAGGAGCTCATTGACTTACCCTTGATGAGCGACCCGGTATCCCTCGCGACTCTGGATGTGCTGACCAAGGTCTTGCCTCCTGCTTTGCACGCGAGCCAGGCGAATCTTCTTTCTATGACGGCCTGTCGCGCGGTTAATCTTAGCCTGGAACGAGGCCATGGTGACGGCTCATGTGTCGCTTATGTATTCTTCGGCAGGATAGCCGGACCGCAATTTGGCGACTACAAAGCTGGATTTCAATTCGGTCAGCTCGGCTATGAACTGGTCGAGAAACGCGGCTTAGAGCGATTCCAGGCTCGGACCTATCACTGGTTTGCCCAATTTGTGGTACCATGGACGAAACATGTCCGAGCCTGCCGAGACCTGATGCGTCGCGCATTTGAGGCCGCAACCAAAATCGGCGATCTCACGCTGGCAGCGTACAGTTGCGACAACCTAAATACAAACTTGCTTGCGGCGGGCGATCCACTGGCTGAAGCGCAGCGTCAAGCTGAGCATGGCCTCGAGTTTGCCAAGAAGGCCCGGTTCGGTCTCATCATTGACATCATCAAAGTGCAGATCGGGCTAATCCGAACCCTCCGTGGCTTGACGCCGAAATTCGGCTCCTTTGATGACGGAGAGTTTGATGAACTTTGGTTCGAGGGCCATTTTGCAAACCGCCCGGCTCCAGCGGTGTCCGAGTGTGGGTATTGGATCCGGAAACTGCAGGCGCGCTTTCTGGCCGGCGACTACGCTTCGGCCATTCACGCATCATCGAGGGCGCAGCGCGTGCTTTGGACATCAACGGCGGTATTTGAAGCGGCGGAATTCGAATTTTACGGCGCGCTTTCCCAAGCCGCATCCTGCGATTCGGCAGTGAGCGCCCAGCGCCAGCAGCATTTCGACGCGCTGGCCAATCATCACAGACAACTCCGATTATTCGCCGAGAATTGCCCTGAAAATTTCGAAAATCGCGCCGCGCTGGTTGGTGCGGAGATCGCACGCATCGAGGGGCGCACGCTGGATGCCGAGAGTCTCTACGAACAGGCGATCTGCTCGGCACATGCAAACGGCTTTGTTCACAACGAGGCTCTTGCCAATGAACTGGCGGCGCGTTTTTACGCGGCGCGCGGTTTCACGAAGATCGCGCATGCGCACTTGCGGGACGCTCGCTACTGCTACCTATGTTGGGGAGCCGCAGGCAAGGTACGGCAACTAGACGAGTTATATCCCGTCCTCCTGGAGGGCGAGGCAGTGCCGCGTTCGACTAGCATCATTGGGGCACCGGTCGAACACTTGGATCTCGCCACGGTAATCAAAGTCTCGCAAGCAGTGTCGAGCGAGATCGATCTCGGGAAGCTCATCGAGAAGCTTATGACGATCGCGGTCGAGCATGCAGGCGCCGAACGGGGTCTTCTGTTCCTGCCCCACCAACACGAGCATCGGATAGCGGCTGCGGCTACCACCCACGACGATAAAGTTCAGGTGATGCTTGGGCCGGAGTTCGCGGACTTCGCCAAATTCCCCGAGTCTATTTTTCGCTACGTGATCCGAACTCGAGAAAGTGTAATTCTTAACGACGCCTCAGTCCAAAACCTCTTTTCCGCTGATGAGTATCTGCGCAGTAGACAGTCCAAGTCAATCCTCTGTACCCCGCTATTAAAGCAGGGTGAGCTGACCGGTGTCCTCTACCTTGAAAATAATCTGACTGACCGCGTCTTCACTCCGGATCGTCTCGCTATCCTGGAACTTTTGGCTTCACAAGCGGCAATCTCTTTAGAAAACGCCCGACTCTATGCCGATTTGACACGCGAAAACATGGATCGAAGAAATGCGGAAGAAGCTTTGCGCGCTAGTGAGGAGCGGTGGCGGAAGCTGTTTGAGAACTCGTCGGCCGGCATTGCACTGATCGCTCCAAACAGCCGCTACATCGCGGCAAACGCGGCTCTTCAGAAAATGCTCGGCTATACGGAGGCGGAACTGCGAGGGCTAACTGTCCTTGAACTCACCCACGAAGAAGACCGTGCAGATAGTGAAGCGATTCTAGAGGAGTCCGCCGAAGGGCAAAGACGAGATTATCGTTTGGAGAAGCGCTACCGGCGCAAAGATGGTAGTGTGATCTGGGCGGAAGTCAGCACTGTTTTTGTCCCGGCCAGCGGAACCAGATCCGCGTTTTTCTCGTCGGTCATAGTGGACATTACCGACCGTAAGCGGGCCGAAGAAGAGGTGAAGCGGATTCGCCGTCTTGAGGGAGAAATGCGTCAGGTATCGCGGACAGAAACGATGGGAGAGTTGACGGCTTCGCTGGCCCATGAACTGAACCAACCGCTCGCAGCAGTTAAGACGACTGCGCAAGCTGCGCGACGTTTTCTTGCCGCGAAAAATCCGGAGTTAGACAAGGTAAAAGCCGCAATCGATGACGTTATCCAGGACAGCGCCCGGGCGGCTGAAACTATCCGAAACGTTCGGGCGCTCTTTCAACGAGATGAGGTAGAGATGTTGGCCGTCGATCTCGGCCAGATTCTCTATGACGTCGAACGCATCCTCAGGGTGGACGCTGCATCCAAAAGAGTCACTCTGCAGCTCGACGTGCCAACCGGGCTCCCGGCCGTCATGGGTAACAAGACGCAGCTCATTGAGGTAGTGATGAATCTCGTCTCGAATGGGCTCGATTCAGTCTGCGAGAGTGGGGAAGCAGGTACGGTAGAGATTCGTGCAAGTCAGCCCGAAGCTGGACGCGTACGTGTTTTGGTCCGCGACTCCGGGAAAGGCATAGAGCCGGAGGCCCTGCCGCGGCTCTTTGATGCTTTCTTCACGACCAAACCAAAGGGCATGGGCATGGGCCTTGCGATCGTTCGTTCGATCATCGAAAACCACGGCGGGCGTATCTGGGCAACATGCAATTCTGATCGCGGGGCCAGTTTCGAATTCGACTTGCCGGTTGAAGCTGATTCGTAGTTAGGTTGGTCTCGAAAAAGGTGTCGGGCGAGCATTCACCTGTGCAATTTTCACCAGTGAGTACCGTTGCTTACCTGGTGTAGCCGAAACCGACGGATACGCATAGAGAGTATCCAAATGCTCGGTGAAAGCCGGCTCATTGTACCAACCAGGATCAACACGGGAATTACACCCAACTAACACTAAAAAGATCAGCCATATCCAGCATTTCATTTTGTAGGCCAAGGCGGAGTAAAGGGGGCGCGTCTAAAATGGCGCGAGCATTGCGAGTGTCGGTTCCCCGGGGCGTGGTATCATGTGATTGACCGCGGCATAGAACGACGGCTGATTTTCTATGGAGAAGCCTATT
>DASTDH010000609.1:0-10679 GCA_035710445.1 Chthoniobacterales bacterium | reverse complement strand
TTTCACGGCGTGAGAGTAAAGGGCTCTTATCAGTTCCGGGTTACTCGGAATAGCGACCTGTATCTAGACCGGGAAGAGACAGACAATTTCCTGAAAGCGATCGAACTTGAGTTGCGGCGACGGAGTCGAGGCGACGCAGTCCGGTTGGAGGTGCAAAAGGACTGCCCGAGCCACATTGCCGATCAGTTGCTGCAAACGTTTGGTCTGACCGCGGACGATCTTTACCAGGTTGATGGGCCGATCAATTTTTTGCGCCTGATGCCGGTTATAACCGAAGTCAATCGGCCGGATCTGAAGTTTCGCCCATTTGTTCCCCGGATTGTGACGGCCTCCGAAGATGAACAGGATATCTTCTCCCAAATTCGGCGCAGACCAATTCTGTTACATCATCCTTACGAAAGCTTCCAGACGGTGCTCGATTTCATCGAGCAGGCGGCGGAAGATCCGAATGTTCTGGCGATCAAACAGACGCTGTATCGGACCAGTGGTGATTCCCCGATCGTAGGCTCTCTGGCCGAAGCGGCGGAGAGCGGAAAACAGGTGACAGTGGTGATTGAGCTGCAGGCGCGCTTTGATGAAGCAGCAAACATCAAATGGGCAAGGACACTCCAAGAGGCCGGGGTTCATGTAGTCTACGGCATTGCCGGTCTGATAACGCGTGCCAAGCTGACTCTAGTCGTGCGCAAGGAAGAGGACGGCATCCGTCGATACCTCCATCTTGGGACCGGAAATTATCATCCGTCGACCGCGAAGCTTTACGAAGATTTCGGGCTGTTAACCTGCGATCCGGGAATTACCGACGACAGTGCCGAGCTGTTTAACTGGTTGACCGGTATTTCAGTTTTTCCTGAATTGAAAAAGATCAAGGCGGCGCCGAAGGGGCTTCATGAGTTTATCCTGGAGATGATTCAACGTGAAGTGAACCACGCGCGTCAGGGTAAACCGGCCGGCATTTTTGTTAAAGTGAACGCGCTGGTCGACGAGGACGTCATCAAAGCCCTCTATTCGGCTTCTCAAGCGGGTGTGGAGGTCAAGCTGTTGGTAAGAGGTGTCTGCTGCCTGCGACCGGGCGTACCGGGAGTCAGTGATAACGTGACGGTGCGCAGCCTTGTCGGCAGATTTCTAGAGCACAGCCGGATTTATCGTTTCGCGAATGCCGGCAACCCGGAAGTCTATCTCGCGAGTGCGGACTGGACGGCGCGAAATTTCTTCCGGCGCGTAGAGATCTGTTTTCCGGTTGAGGACGCGGAACTGCGTGAACGCGTTAATCAAATCGTCGATACGTATTGGAAAGACAACGTGAAGGCTCGCGAACAAAGGAAGGAACCAACCTACGCGCGCCCAACTTTTGCTGGGCAGCGAGTGGATGCACAGGCATCTTTTCTGGAGCAGGCAAGCGCACCGAAGAAGCCGGATGTCGACGTGAGGCCGCTCACCGTAAAATCAAAAGCCAACAAGATTAAAACGATCGGCCGGGAGCAGAAGATAGATCAGCCCGCCTAACTAAATGGGCGGCCTATCCGCAAAAGTAAGCGCTTTCGTCGACCGCTTCATTGAGACAGCGCGAGCGGACGAGATGTCACCCTAACACGTGTTCCCCGGCTGGAGTTATTTTCGATTGGAAATGGAGCATCAATAATCCCAATCCGCTCAACGCCGCGCAGGCCACAAACATGGATGAGTAGCCGAACATCTGTCCCCATCCACCGGCAGCAAGACCAGCAAACAGAAACCCCGCGTTGGGAGTGTTGGAAAATAAGGTTGCGGCTGAGCCAACTCGATTCGGCATGAGCGCCTGAATGTAACTGATGCCCTGACAGCCGATGAGTCCGATGCCGATCGCGCGGAGCAGCTGGGCTCCTAAAACGATGGCAACGGAAGGCGCCCAGGTAATCACTAAGAAATACGCTACAAACGCCACAAATCCCGCCGATCGCAGCCACGACCGCGGCAATTGGCGAAGATCATGTGAAATTCGGCGTTGATACCGCCGATCACCCGTCCTCCGAGAACCAGATCTTTCATCGCACTGAAGAAGACGGCTGCAAATAAAGCAGCGAAGAACCAGCTTTTATGCGCGTAGTAGTGCTCCCGCAGATTGACGATGGCATCTCCGGTTACGTCCGGCAGGACCAGCGCCGCAACCATGTAGACGCTGATCGCTTGAAGCACGATGACAAAAAGCGCTAAGAAGGTCCAAGTTTCATGCCTGCGCATACCGAAACTTGCCCACCAAACCTGGACGGCGATCAGTAGCGCGAGTCCGGACCAAATCAGGGTTGGTAAGTAGAGCTTCACCCTGGCTCTAGTCAGAATAAGCCCGCGGAAGCCCAGCAGGACTTGTGTGATTGCCAGCCCGAGGATAATCGAGAGGAGCACCGAGAGGTAGTCAAAGGATTCCACAACAGCTGATCTTACCGTAAAAGGTGACCGATAAGATAGCGTCTCGAGATGGCTCTTTGTAGATCCGCCCAGAGGACGGCAACTGCGAATAGATACAAAGTATATACCGCCCATAGATACAATGGACACGAATGAAGAGGGCTACTGCTGTGAATGGGCAGCCTGTCCGCCGTTAGCTTTTGAGAGTCACCGATTGTCTGATCACGTCTCGGCGAAGGCGGATCGATTTGTGGTTAAGAGGCACAATCGGTGCCAGCGAAAACTTCGGAACCAAGCCGGTGACAAAGAAAGGCTTTACGGTTTGGCTCGGCCAAACTAGGGATCGTTTCTGCTTTCCTCAGCCGATCGCAAAACCAATCCGGAAAACCCGTCCTGCCCCCATGACCCCATCGCTCATCACGCTTTTGTTCCAAAAAGCGTTTGTCGTTTTTGCCACCCTCACTCCGATAATCAACGCGCCAGGGATGGCGCCCATCTTTCTCACTCTGACCGAAGGAGTTTCGGATACGACGCGGAGTCGGGTAGCGCGGCAGATCGCCGTCTCCGGTTTTCTTTTGGTAATCGGTTCAGTATTGATCGGCTCTCCGTTACTGGCCTTTTTTGGTGTTTCGCTACCGGTTCTGCGAGTCGGCGGCGGCATGCTCGTAACTGCTACTGCGTGGCAACTACTTCGCTCTGACAGCTCTCGACCGCTGGCCGGACCTTTGCATGAAAAGGCGGCCGAAGGAGGCGTCGCCGCTGGGGCTATTGCTGCGTTTTACCCTCTGACCTTTCCTTTAACGGTAGGCCCGGGAACTATCTCTATGAGCATGACCCTTGGCGCCGAATTCCACGGCAGTAAACTTCCCCTCTATATTGGCTTGATCGCCTTGGTGATCGGTGCGGGGCTGGCTGCTGCTGTCATCTACCTGAGCTACCGTTTTGCCGGTGCCTTAACCCGGACGCTCGGCGAAACCGGTACAATCGTCTTTCTCCGTCTCGCATCTTTTATCCTCCTGTGCATCGGCATCCAGATTGCCTGGGGGGGTTTAGCCGACCTGATCCAGTCTTTGCGTGCCTGAAAGCTTTCGAGAAACTTACCCGGAGACCAAAGGCCTGGCACAGGGGAGCCGCAACCGAAAACGACGACCGTATCGGCGTGTCGGCGCGGCAGAGGCGCTGTCGTACGCGAGAAGAATCTTCCAAAATCTGGACGATTTTCAGAGATGGCACTGCCAAGAAGAACGGACAAGCGATGCGACTTCCCTTTTTCCCTCCGCCTCATGACTTGGCCGTGGGTTTGGCTGTCGCAGAAGGCGTCGCCGTCGCACTGGGTGTAGGGGTCGAAATCGGTATCGCCGACGGACTTGGGGCTGGTGTCGAGGTGGGCGTGGGGGTTGGTGCAGGCGTCGGCGTCGGCTTTGGAGTAGACGCGGGCGTCGCCGTAGGTTCGGGCGTCGGGGAATTTCGATGATCTTTGTGTTTAGGAGGAGGTCTGTGGTGGGGCGGACGCTCGCCCTCAGGCGGGTTGCCGGGAGGCCCCTGAGGCCCTGGCGGGCGCTGTCCAGCTACCTCCAAGACACCAATGAAAGAGCAGAAGCCGGCGAGCAAAGGTACCAGTCGGATATAGAAAATGAATCTGTTCATCGGTTCGCGACGGGCAAGAGTACGGACATTGAAACCGCCATGGCAAGCATTCGCTTTTATATTGCCAGAACTGCGATATCAGCCGGGACCTGCTAGATTAGTGGAAACGAAATGAGTGAGAATGGCCCCCGTATCCCGAGTGTGATCTTGGAAACTTGTCTTTACGTACAGGATTTACCAAGGGCCCGCACTTTCTATGAGACGCTTTTTGGCTACGTGGTCATGGCGGCGGACGACCGTTTTTGCGCCTTCAACATTGGCGGACAGCAGGTCTTGCTTCTGTTCCTTCGTGGCAGCGATCCACATGGTTCGGTGATGCCGTTTGGAGTCATTCCGCCCCATGACGGTTCAGGTCCGGTACATATTGGATTTGGCATTTCTTCCGAAAGTCTGCCCGCGTGGCGAGCCCGGCTAGCCGAGTTAGGCCTCGCCATCGAGAGCACTGTCACATGGCCGCGCGGTGGGACCAGTATTTACTTCCGTGATCCGGATGGGCACCTACTCGAATTGGTTACACCAGGAATCTGGGAGATTTATTGAAGCGCCGCGAACGCCGAGAGCTCAGTTGACGCCGGTAACCGAGAGGTGACTTGTGGTGAGTGATTGGTAGGGCGGTCTCTCCGAGGCCGCCGCGGACGGCCCGGGGACAAACCGCCCTACCTGCTTAACGAACCGAAGAGGCGAATGAAATTCTGTTCGACCTGTTGTCGAAGTTCCTGTTCGAAGACGCCTCTCAGCTTGGCCAATTCCCGGTAAGCGACGACTAGATTGCCGGGATGGTTGCACCGCTGCTCTCCGCTCCCAAGGGAAAAGAGCTCCTTCTCGGGCGGCAACAACATCGAAGGTGCGTCTGTCTCAACCAATAGGCGCTCGCCGGGTACCGCCCTGAATGCCTCGAGTCGCTCCTCTTTACCTCGATTCAAAAAATATCCGGAAAAAGAAAAATAGGCGCCCAACTGCGCAAAGTGTTCAATCCACTTCGTGCCGCATGAATAGGCATGAATCAAGAATCCGCAGGCGGGGACCGGAGCACGTTCCAGTACTTCGAGCAAATCATCGACGGCATAGAGGCAATGGATCGTGATGGGACGATTCAATTCAATTGCTAGATGCAGGTGATGCGCAAACACGATCTTTTGGTCTGCGATATCGTAGTTCGGCAGGTAACGATCCAGGCCGGTTTCTCCTATCGCGGAGCGACTGTTAGAGACTATCTGCTCGAGGCCCTGTGCCCATCCGGCAGTCCGCTTGGCGACGAACCAGGGATGAATTCCAAAGCTGGGAATGACGGAAGGATCGCTGGCGGCCAGGGCGGCAACCTGAGACCAATCACTCTCGGTGGTACTGTTCACTACCATCCCTCTGACATCGCTCATCCGAAGTGATGAGATGATCGTATCCCGATCCGGATCGAACTTCGGATCTTGCAGATGATTATGAGCGTCGAAGTATCCCGTGGTCATTCTCGCCCCGCAGGCGCGGGGCTCGAATGAAATAACAAATAGCAGATAGCAAATATGCGGCGCAGATCCCAACGCAATTCCGCGCGTATCGAAAAAGCTTACCTCAATCGGAGTCCGGAGGTGAAGACAGCGTTTGATAGTTATGGAGTTCTAAAGAACACCGCGCCGTAATTCCTGCCAATGAACTACGACGCGGGCTGCTCTGCTGTATGGGAATTTTCTAGTTAGTTTGTCTAGCTGTTTGTCTGCAATTCAGTATGTACTGGCAGAAAGCCTGTACACGAAGAAGACGCAGCAAACGGACCGACTTGCAAAAGAATCCCCTGAATCGAAACAATTCAGGTCTGCTGCTGGTCTGCTGAAACCGAAACGATTGGCGTAAAGGGAACACGCCGCAGATCGAGAATGATCCGCGGCGCGCCTATGGTGTTTCTGAGGCCCAGCTGGCCCCTCTCTAGTTCATGGTCAGGTTCGAGGGTTCCCCCCGCGAGCGTCCTCGTTCCTGCTCAATGGGTAGGATGCGCGGCCTCTGGCCAATTGCAGAAAAAAATCGCGCAAAGACGCGGAGCTCTAACGCCATGACGCCACGTCGAACGGATTGAAGAAAAACCTCAGGCAAAGACGCAAAGGCGCAAAGAAATACAGGACAGAGGAGCGACAGAATCGGCCTCCTCTCCGCCTAGACTCGTTCAAGCTTTGGCAGCGGCCTGAGCCAAAGTCCCCTCTTCTTTGCGCCTTTGCGTGAGTTTTCTTCTGTTCTTCCTCAATCCCTTTGTCCTCGCGTCTTTAGCGTGAAAAAGCTGCTCGGCGCAACCGGTTCATGATCGCTTTGCCAACGCCGATCTCGGGTACGGGCTCAACATAGATTCTTTCCAATGGCAGTTGATCGAATTCCCGGAGCAGCAAGAAGAGCCTAGCCGCGGCTTCAGCCAAGTCACAGTGCTCGCTCAGAGAGCGTACTGCTTGGAAAGATTCCGCTCGTTGATTCTTTCCCCAGCAGAGCAGGCCGGAATTCTCCGGGTCCTCCACTCGAACACCTGGCCCCAAGATTCTAACCGGCTTACCGGGGGCATAGTGGCTCCGCATCTGCCCAGGTGCCGTAATCTTGTCTGCAGTGAACGCCTCAATGACCGGCGCGATTTCCGCCAGCGCTTCTTCTGTCACCGGGCCAGGACGGAGAATCGCGATCCGTCCCCGTACGGGTTGGACAATGGTAGATTCAATTCCAAAAGCAGTTGGTCCTGCATCGATGATCAAAGTAATTCGCGACCCCAGCTCATCGAACACGTGTTCTGCTCGTGATGGGCTCACCCGTCCGAAACGGTTAGCGCTGGGTGCAGCCAGCGGTCGGTCACTCTCTCGCATAACCGCTCGAAAAACTGGGTGAGAGGGCATCCTCAAAGCAACCGTTGGAAGCTCGGCGGTTACGAGATCCAAAACCCTTTCGCTTTTTGGCAGCAAGAGCGTCAAGGGGCCAGGCCAAAATCTTTTCGTCAGTGTCTCAATTAGCTGCCTATCTTCCGGATCCGGTCGAGCCAATTCCCTCATCCATTTTGGATCGGCAAAATGGACAATCAGCGGATCGAAAGCAGGGCGCTCTTTAATCGCGAAAATCTTCGCTACCGCAGCGGCGTTCAATGCGTCGGCAGCAAGGCCGTATACGGTTTCGGTCGGCATTGCGATAGGCTCTCCGCGGCGGATGCAATCGCTCGCGCGCTGAATCGCATCCGGATCGTTCGCTGCGACGATTTCCGCTTTCATCGTGGAGCACGCTGCAGCGCAAGCAAATTCGTGTCGAAGCAAATCATCCATAGAGGGTCGCGCCCACCGGACAACTACGCGTCCGTCAGCGGAGCACCCAGGACTTCCGCGGTTTGGTTCTCGCGGAATTTCTGTAAGCGTTGTCTCAACTTCGGATCGATCAGGGCGAGAATCGCGGTGGCTGCGAGCGCCGCGTTTTTGGCTCCGGCTTCGCCGATGGCCAACGTTAATACCGGGATACCGGCCGGCATTTGGACGATGGAGAGCAAAGAATCGATACCGTTTAGCGCTTGGCTTTTGATTGGTACACCCAAAACCGGGAGAATAGTGTTGGCCGCAATCATCCCTGGAAGATGAGCAGCGCCACCCGCACCGGCAATGATGACTCGGATGCCGCTCGCCTCAGCTTCTTTGGCAAAGGAGGTTAACAAGTCCGGCGTGCGGTGAGCCGACACGATCTTTTTGATTACTGGAATCTTGAACTCTTGAAGACGCTCGACTGCGTGACGCATCGTCTCCCAGTCGGATTTACTACCCATAACGACGGCCACCTGGGCTGGAGAATCCATAAAAGATGAAAGCTCCATGGTAGCGATAACGCAAGACGTATCCGCTTGAGAGTTAGTATGTTGCAATGTGCTTGACGATTTTGGAAGTAGCTCTATATGCTCGTCCCCCGCTGTAAGGTAACCGTTCCCGTTGGGGCCTGGTCCCCCATGGGCGCGGCCATTCTATCTGTTGCGAGTATGGCTAAAGGCACTGTTAAGTGGTTTAACGAAAAAAAGGGTTTTGGGTTCATTGTCGACCCCGAAGTTGCTACTGATATCTTTGTTCACTTCTCCGTCATTCAAGCCGACGGATTCAAGACCTTGAACGAAGGCGAAACCGTCGAATACGAACTTTACCAGGACGAAAAAGGAGCAAAGGCACGAAACGTCGTTCGCGTACCCGCATAATTAATTGAGAGTTGCCCCCCAGGCTCGTCCTAGACGATGCTGGCTCCAATGAATGTTGTTTACCCTGATCGAAACGTCGTTTTGATTGGGTTTATGGGGTCAGGTAAGTCGTCCGTCGGTCGCGAATTGGCCAGGCGATGGGGGTTTCGTTTTCTCGATACTGATTCGATCATTCGCAACCAGTGCGGGAGATCAATATCAGAAATTTTTTCTGTTTTTGGCGAGCCGTACTTTCGGGATCAAGAGTTTGCCACCTTGACCAAATTGCTCCATTCTCACCGATCTGTGATTGCCACCGGTGGAGGTATCGTGATCCAGCCTCGGAACGCTATTTTGCTTGGCAAATTGGGTACAACGGTTTGGCTGAAAGCAGATCAAGCAACTATTTTTGAACGCGTTAGCAGAAACAAGAATCGCCCCCTGCTGCAAACAGACAATCCCGAGGCCACTATTTCTAAGATGCTAGCGGAACGGGCGCCACTCTACGAATCGGCAGCTGATTTGATAGTAGATTCGTCGGGACTTTCGCACCATGAAGTGGCTGAGCGCGTCATTGCCGGGCTCCAAAGCCTTTACGATGAACGATGAAAGAGCAGGTTGTACAACTCGCGCAGAAATGCGGATTCGACGCTTGCCGATTTGCCGGGGCAACAGTTGCGCCACATCAAGCCGGTTATTTCGACTGGCTTGAGCACGGATTGCACGCCGACATGGGTTGGCTGGCTCGCTCCCCGGAACGCCGCACCGATCCCCGCATCGTCCTTCCTGAATGCCGATCGGTCATTGTATTGGCGTACAATTATTACCAAGGAAATGATGTTCGCCGGCGCGCCGGCCGATTCGCCCGTTACGCTTTCGGAAGCGACTATCACGACATTCTTTTGGACCGGATGCAACCGATCGCCACCTTTCTGGAGAAGCAGGGCGGTACCCAGAGATGCTACGTAGATACCGGACCCATGCTGGAAAGAGATTTTGCTGCTGCGGCTGGAATTGGCTGGCACGGCAAAAGCACGATGTGCTTGAACGAAGCTCTCGGCACCTGGTTCTTTTTGGGAACCATTCTGACCACCCTCGCATTTGAACCAGATGCACCGATCAGGAATCGTTGCGGGTCCTGCATGAGATGCATCGAAGCTTGTCCTACTCATGCGATAACTGAGCCTTACCGATTGGATGCGCGTCGTTGCATTTCCTATCTGACCATCGAGAACAAAGGAGCTATCCCCCTCGAGTTCCGCCGTTTGATTGGTGATCGGATCTATGGTTGTGACGATTGCTTGGAGGCTTGTCCCTGGAACCGATTCGCTCAAATCAGTTCTGAAACCCGCTTTCGAATGCCCGCACCTCTCCGACGGCTCAGACTTCGTGATCTCGCCGGGTTGAGCGAGGACGAATTTCGACGGCTATTCCGTGACTCGCCGGTTAAACGGATCAAGCACAACCGGCTTGTTCGCAACGTTTGTGTAGCCCTGGGAAACGTTGGAACAAAGGAAGATCTGCCCATTCTCCGTGCTCTAGCGGGCCATCCGGATCCACTGATCTCCGAGCATGCTCAGTGGGCAATCGACGAAATCGAAAGCCGAGAGCCTGCATTGACGAGGTAGGACGGTCCGTCTCAGACCGCAGCATGGAAATGCGGATTTCGGATCGCGAATTGTGGAATAAGAAAACCCGGAATTGGCGTGCGTCGCCCCGGCGGTCCGGGACGGATCGCCCTACCTACTTGCGTTTCTGCCGGAACGGTTTAAAACTTCATCCCTGCTCATTGGCCGATGTGGCGGAATTGGCAGACGCGCTGGACTCAAAATCCAGTGATCGCAAGATCGTGTGGGTTCGATCCCCTCCATCGGCAGAAATTGTTCAAACACAGCTACTTACGTCGACCCATCGGCTATTGAGCAGCCTGTTTCATAACGATAGTCCTGATGCCGGCAAAAAAAGGCTTTTGGATAGGTTCTTAACAAAGTCTGCCAGCGGCCCAAGCAATGCGACCAGTCACTTGAGAACTAATGGCTCTTAACCCGTTTGAACAGCTCGAGTTGCTCGTTTCTGAACGGCGTCAGGCCTTTGAGGACCTTTCCATGATGTTGTCGCAGGATAGCGGAAAGATCGACGGCAGGGTAGCCATCTACTTTGGTGACGGTGGAGTCGACGGCTACACCGGTAATTTCTCGAAACAGGGACAACTCACGGTCTATCAAAGCAGGTATTTTACCAAACTCTGGGGCAATTCACAGAAAGACAAGATCAGAGATTCTTTCAAAACGGCCGCTACATCGAAAGAATTTAAGCTGAAGGAATGGTTCCTCTGCGTTCCAGTCAGACTTACCAGGCAAGATCTTGCATGGTTCGACAAATGGAAAGCAAAGCAGCCGATTCCGATCGACATGGTCGACGGTGATGACCTGACTCAGATGTTAGCAACTGCCAACGGAGCACGTACGCGCCAGCAGTTTCGCAACTGGGG
>DASTDH010000608.1:0-2635 GCA_035710445.1 Chthoniobacterales bacterium | reverse complement strand
CCGTCAAGTTTGGGAACAAACCGGCGAGCGACGTTTTGCGGGCCCGCTTTTTTGTAGGGATTAAATCGGACATAAATATAAGTTCACCTCCTTGGTCGATGCAGAGTGGAAGGGACCGACCCCGCGGTCGATTCGACGCTGCACATTCTTTATATCCCCAAAGCTCCTTTTCAGGAGAGATCAGCACAATAAGACCTTGGTCCTATATGCGTGTCCGGCTGTTTCCTCGCGGCGATGGCTCAGAGCGAAGTCGAAATTTGTCTGCGAAGCTTATCGCGCAATCGCACCGCCTTCAGCGCGCTTTGACGCCTCGGCCAATTCTCCGCCTGTTTTGCGATCGTTAATCACAAATGGGTTGTTTTTTCCGAGCGTCGACCACGGCCCACGCGATACTTCGCTAAACTCAACGAAGCGCCAGTCAGTCACATCCGTTCCGTTTAATCCGAGATAGTCACGCACAGCGGGAGAGACATCGAGACCCGCGCCTTTGTTCAGATTGGGTTTCGGACGTTCGTTGCCAAAGACATATTGCCAATAATCGGTGCGGAAAGGTCCTGCGTCTTCCCATTGCGCGTAAACCGTTCGATTCCCTTTGCGAATCGCGACCCATCGATCCTTGCAGGTGGAAACGCCGGGGCCTTGGTACGCTTCCTTAAACCACGGGACGACGCGAGGCGCTTCCGGCCGGTGACCGGCGGCGGTCTTGTCGTTGTATGGCAGAGCGCAGTAAAACGGGTTCTGTCGAGGGGTAAACTTTACCGGAATGTAATTGCTCCGATGCGCGGGATTTGGATCGTCAAATCCGCCGTAACTTCTGCTCCAATTTTTGTCCCATGCGCTTCTGCAATTGGGCGCCGGATTCGTTCTGCTCGGCCGCTCACCGATCCAAAAGACAGTTGTCACAATATTTTTCTTCCACGGGTAGCGCTCTCCTGTGGCTGGGGCACTCTGCTGAGTGCTTACACAGCCCGCGACCATCGCTGCCAGCGCACCGATCGACAGGACCGATATTGCTTTGATCATAATAGTCAGTACTACGGGCACCTTCCATAAATTAAAAAATGAGCAGAAAACGCGCCCTTTGGCGTGCCCGGTTCGAACACCCAAAACCGCTAAAACCGAAAGAATCGTCGAGCCGAACCGATCAACCGGACCTGTCTCGTCTCTTCCTCATTCGCCTTGCCTATCACCCTACGTTCCCATGTACGTGTGCGGGACGGAGCCGCGATCAGAGCGGAGGCTCTGGAAGGGACTCCGATGCAAACTGACTTCTCGCGCGCCGGCTCGCGGTTCGCTGCATCACCTGGTTAGGTCTTGGGTTCAATGATCTGGACGGTCTCATGGGGACGACTATTTGGGTGACCGTCAAAAAGAAAATCAAAGTAATACTCTAGGGATGCCGACGTAGCAGAAAACTCTTGCGGCGGGACGACAAACTCCACTGCCATATGTTTTTGATCTGATGAGACGATCCGGGCCGAAACAGATTGGAACTGTGCTTCGTCGGACTTCCGATAATGGCAGAGGATCTTCGTGTATCGATTCGCTAGGTCGCCAGAGCCAGCACCCCAAACTGAAAATGAGAGTTTCAGTGTCGTAGGCTGGCCTGCGACGATATGGTCTGGTGGATTATGAACGCTGCCGCCACCGCCCGCGCAACCAACCGTAACGATCAGTGAGAACGCTAACAGTGGGTGACGCATGAGGCCTAACGATCAGCTACAGGCGGAGCGCGGCGCGGTAGCTGCGCGGCGGGTCTGGGGGGATCGGAATGCTAAAGACGATGTGAATCCAGCGAAGAACCGACACGTTTGGTGGCATCGTTCATGATTTTTTTGCGGCTTTGATGAAGAACATCAGGGGCGTCGCTTTCCGGCCGCAAGCATCACGCAGGCTTTCTCGATCCGGCGTCTATGTGCCTCCGGTTGTTTGGCTGAGTCCATCCAACTAATAAAATCCCTGCGCTCGATCGGCGCGAGTCCGCTCCACTGAGCCTTCGCCATCGGGGTAGCCGCGAGGGCCGTGTAAAGATTCAATGACACTATTGAATAACAGCAGGGGCGTCGCTTGCCGGCCGCAAGCATCGAGCAGGCTCTCTCGATCCGGCGTCTACGTGTCTCGGGTTGTTTGGCTGAGTCTATCCAACTAATAAAGTCCCGGCGCGCGATCGGCGTGAGATCCCTCCACTTATTCTTTCCCAGCGGGGTAGCTGCGAGGGCTTTGCGAAGATCCGTTGGCAGTCTGGGCTCTGATTCTTCTCCAGCGCGCTTAGGATTCGTTTTGTTCATTGATACTCTGAAATAAAATGGGCTTATATCTTGATTGGTTTGCAAATCTATCTATCGGCGAAACCGCGTCATTTACTCTGGCCTAACGAGACGCAAGATCAGCGACCGCACCCGAGAGAGCGCGTGGCAGCAAGCTAGATGTTATGGCTAGATTAAAGCTAGGCATCGGAGCGGGGTGCGGTTCGCTGCAGCGCTTGGTTAGGCCTTGCCGACTTCGACGTATTCAGCGCTCGACGAAGGCTCGGGAATGGGAAGACCCTCCGCCCGCAAACCCTCGATGTGAAACTCGATAGCCTCGCGGATGAGCTGGAGTGCCTCTTCCCGCGTATCGCCAGCAGCGACGCAGC
>DASTDH010000607.1:0-4520 GCA_035710445.1 Chthoniobacterales bacterium | reverse complement strand
AATCAGCCATCAACAACCGACCGCAAAATTGGTTCCAACTCCAAGCATTTTGGGCAACGGCCCGTAAAGATTCAAGATCTAGGGACATTATGAAATAATGTTTCTTTATTCTTTAAACACGACCCCATTGGACCCCAATTTCCTGCATTGATTTCCTGGCAACGAGCTAGTTTTTCTTTCGCGGATAGCTCGGCGTGTCAGGATCGAGCATGACCCATGGAAGTTTGTCCTCGGTCCAGATGATCATCTCCGGACGATAGGGACTCGGATCGTCCAGGGAAACGATCGTTACATCGACCCATTCTTGGTCTTGCGAGACCTGAAAAAGAATCGGTGTGCCGCAACAGGTAGCAAACGACCGCACTCGATCGGCGTAACTTATCTTTTTCAGTTCGCCGGAAACGACTTCGAAATTCTTGGCAAGGATGGTTCCCCAGGTAACGAAAGGCGCCGCGCTTGCGCGGCGGCAGTCGACGCAATGGCAATCGTTGATCCCGATCGGTTTCTCCAGCAGCAGGTATCTGAGGTTCCCACACAGACACCCCCCTGAGAGCGTATTCTTTGCGTCCATCTTATCCGCCGATTTCTTAAAAGCTCTTTCCCGAGGTAGCGCAATATCGGAGATTGAACAGCAATTTCTCGGCAACAGCGCAATATACGGTACTTCATGGGACGCCTACAACGGGACGCCGCCAATGATGTTGGGTCTGGAAATGAGTATATGATCGTGAGGGTATTATACCGTTCTTCCCGAAAGGTATCAGGAAAAAGTCTCGAACGCGACCCTTGGCTTTCCTAAAGCTACCGACTGATCCAGTAAAAAAAAGGGCGGCCGGTGCTTCGTCTTGCTTTGATTCAGAAGCAGCCGGCAGTATTGAATCTGAACGGAACCCCTTATTCTTCCAGCCAAATGACTCCCAGCCAAATGACCAACGACGAACTTCGTGAACTGAACAAAAAACGCCGAATCCATCAAATCGCCTGGGTAACCCGGGATTTGGAAAAAAGCATGAAAGCGTGGGTTGACAATCTAAAGGTCGGTCCGTGGACGGTGCTCACTTTCACAGAGAAAACGCTGAAATACTTAGAGATCGACGGCAAACGAGTTACTGAACCCTTCAAATTTTTGATCGGCATCAGCTGGATCGGAGATATTCAGCTCGAATTGATCGAACCGGTTTACGGCCCGATGATTTACGAGGCCTTCATTCAGAAACATGGGGTAGGCCTCCATCACTTTAAGGAGTTTGTTAGTCAGGACGACATCGATCGGGTATTGAAGGAATATCGGGAAAAAGGCATCGAAGTTACTCAGACCGGACAGTTTAAAGAAGATTTCCACTATTATCTGAATACCGAACCGAAACTGGATTTCGTCTTAGAACTGGGAAACTGCCCGCTGCTGAACCTGCCGGAGGACGAATGTCCGACTTATCCTCCGGAAAAAGCTTAAACAAAAGGGGAGGATAATTGAACGCCCGAGTTCACTCAAGAGCAAGCCTGATGGCGAGCCTTGCACCGTCGCCGGTCCGGCTCGCCGACGAGTTTCCTGAAAAGCAGAGTGCGGTCCTGCCAGGCACAACCACGATGTGCACGGTTTAGCGTGTTGTGTAGCCGTCGTTGGCGAAGATGGTCTGGCCCGTAATCGACCACCTATCCGTGACAAGGAATTTAATCAGAGGCACGATGTCCTCAATGTTGGTCAAGCCCCCGAGCGCCGAGGCCGACTTATGGTAGGCGACCGCTTCCGGCGTCTCCTGGCCGTAAAAGAATGGCGTTTAAGTTTAGATGATTCGAATTAGATCGGTGCAAGTCCAAGATGCTGCGGGAATTACTCGGGTTTGCGCCTCCAATCTTCGTCCATGCTTTCTCACAGGCCCTCTTCGATTTCCCTGTCTTGAACTTGAGCGAGCTCTTGTTGCAAGCGACGACGCGCCCTGTTCAGGCGGGACATCACGGTTCCCAACCGTACGTTAAGAGTCGCTGCGATTGCTCTGTAAGACCATCTCTCGATTTCAAACAGGACCAAGACCTCGCGAAACTTGGCCGGGAGACGGTTTAAGGCTTCTTCCAATAGCTGTCGTCGTCTTCCCTGAGACAGTTCAGATGGCACGACTTCCACCGGGACAGCGTGGGTCTCTTCGTCAAATGGAATTAGCAGCTTTTCTTCGTTTAGGTGTTTCTTAATCCAGCTGTAGGCAGTGTTACGAACAATGGTCAACCACCAACCCCGCGGGTTGTCTCCTCGGAATCCGGAAAACCCTTTCAGCGCGCGAGCATACGCTTCCTGGACAATGTCCTGTGCGTCCTGATCCCTTCCAACGATCCAACGGGCGAGGCTATAGGCCGCATCTAAGTGAGGCAGAAAAAGCTCTTCGAAACGCGGCGCCTTTCGCATTTAGGTGAAATTCGTGGTGTGAGTTTTATTGCCGCGCGGCGCCCAAAAAGTCTTAGGGAAATAGAGGTTGCCATTTGAGAGACCGGTGCCTTCTGTTCCGGTTGCCATGCCTTTGGCGGAGCCTGATATGAGGGCAGTTTTATCAATCAGTTCTAGGTTCATAAGTCGGAGAGGGAGATTGTTTCTAGTCGCAGAAATTTGTTCGCGTGAGGCTCGAAATGAAATAGCAAATCTTTGAGGCGCGGCGGTGCCTGCTGCACGTCTCTTGCAACGCTCATTAGGAAACCTCCTTTTGCTTTTTCGAGGCGCCTTTAAGTGCATTCTTACAACCTGGGGCGCTCCGCAAGAGTCGACTAATGCTTGTCTCGTAGTGACGCCTCCATCGCACGAGCCGGACCGTATCCAGAGCGATGGCGGCGTAAAAGAGGAAAAGGCACCCAAAATCAAGAGGAACTCCAATATTCGGAATGAAAAGTAGCAACACGCCAATGAACACGACCAAAAGATAACCAGGCAGCCCTTCGCCGAGAATCAGGTTCGGCCTTCGCCGCCAAAACCACTTGGCGCGTTCGAACTCTGAAAGATCGATTCCCGGACGGTTGAGCTCTAACCGTTTCTTAAATTGAGAAGGCGGCAACTCTGGAAATATCCATTTCTGATCCGCATGGAAGTCTTTCCAAAATTCAATGAAGCACTGAACGCATTTGAACATTTCCACGATCTACCTCCTCGATTGATATTGGTTGAATTGTTAGTCGAAGACGAATGCGAGTCTAAACTATTTCGTGAGTCCGATGGTATGTGAAAGTCACCAACATCGGCACAGATACCGCCTAATCAATCGTAAGACCTAAAAGGTAGGACTCAGAGAAAAGGACAGAGCCCTCGAATGAAAATCACGGCCACTGCGCGAAGCGCCTCCCGATGTTTGCGACTCCCCTTTTTCAAAATATAACCGATCGGTCTTCATTATTTTAATGGCTTCGGTTTCACTCTGAACAATCGTAAAGTGGCGACGAAAAAGAGCGGCACGAAAAAGATGGCTAAGACAGTGGCGGAAAGCATGCCACCGATGGTGCCTGTCCCGATTGCATTTTGACCGCCGGAACCGGCGCCGCTCGAGACCGCCAGCGGCATGACACCCATGACAAAGGCGAACGAAGTCATCAGAATCGGACGTAACCGCTGGGCAGCCGCATGTTTCGCGGCTTCGACGAGATTCATTCCTTTCTCGAAATTTTCTTTCGCGAATTCGACGATCAGGATCGCGTTCTTGGCCGAAAGGCCAATCGTGGTTAGAAGGCCCACTTGAAAGAAGACATCATTCGACAGGCCGCGCAGAAAGGTAGCCAAGACAGCGCCCAAGACTCCAAGCGGAACCACCAGAATGACGGCCACCGGAATGGACCAGCTCTCGTAGAGTGCGGCCAAAGAGAGAAAGACGACGGTGAGCGAGATGGCATACAGTATTCCAACTTGGGAACCTCCCGCCCGTTCTTCATAGGAAAGCCCAGTCCAATCGAATCCGATGCCCGGTGGGAGCTTTTCGGCCAGTTTTTCCATCGTATCCATGGCGGAACCAGTGCTTAATCCAGGCGCGGGTTCACCCAGAATTTCAGCGGAGGGACTGCCATTGTACCGCTCGAGTTTTGGCGAACCATAGATCCATGAGCCTTGCGAAAACGCGGCGAACGGTACCATTTGCCGGAGGCTATTTCGAACGTACCAGTCATTGAAATTTTCTGGGACCATTCGTGAGTTGTCGCTGCCTTGAATAAACACTTTTTTGACGCGGCCACGATCCGTAAACTGGTCGATGAATTCGGATCCCCAGGCGGCGGAGAGGGTGGTGTTCACATCCGACACAGTCAGACTGAGCGCGTTTGCTTTTTCGCGGTCGATCTCGATTTTGTATTGTGGTTCATCGTTCAACCCATTGGAACGAACTGCCGCCAAGTTCGGATTTTTGCCCGCGATCTTAAGGAGTTGGTTCCGTGCTTCCATCAACTTGGCGTGACCTACGTTTGCCCGGTCGATCAATTCGAAATCGAATCCGGTTGCATTGCCGAGCTCAATCGCCGCAGGTGGAGCGAACGCGAAGGCCAGTGCGTCCCGATACTGC
>DASTDH010000606.1:0-3371 GCA_035710445.1 Chthoniobacterales bacterium | reverse complement strand
TCTTGGCCTGACCTCAGATGGAGCATTTTTTGCCGACGAGATCGCTCAGCAATTCCATGCAAAAGAACACATTCCTTATCCACGCGATGAATACGCCGATGGCCCGCTGAATCCGTACAACGATACGGAGCCGTATACCGCCCCGGAACCGGTGCTGGCGGTTGCTTAGTCGTAACGGAGCGGAATGGGACGAATGTATAATGAATCAGTGACTGCTCCTCGCGCATCGGCACGAGGTCACCAACCCGAACTCGACGCAGAGTTTGGACCATTACTTGATCCTGCATTCTGGAATCGAGAGACGATAAGCTTTTGGCTCCAGGTCAGAGGGGAACAACAGGATCGGCTCTTTACTGCGGCGCGGGTTGCCCGAGAGAATGTGTTTGGCCGACGGGTAGTGGTGCGTGGATTGATCGAGGTTACTAACTTGTGCCGGGTAAATTGTGAGTTTTGCCCGATGCGCCGCGACAATACCAAGCAGAATACCATCTTCCAACTGACCGAAGAGCAAATCTTGGAGGCCGCTGCTCGTGTGCGCGACGCCGGAATTAATATTGTTTTCCTGCAAGCAGGAGAAATCCCCAGAACAACGCAACTGGTCGGTAATGCGCTCCCCAAGGTCCGGAAGATGTTTTCCGGACCAGTGGAGTTTCTCCTCTGCCTCGGCAATAAGACCGAGGAAGAGTATGCTTTTCTCAAAGCCCAAGGCGCCACCAGCTATATTTTGAAACACGAGACGAGTGACCCCGATCTGAACCAACGGATGCGGCACGCCCCGTTGGAAGAACGGTTGGCGTGCCTGCGCACCTTGATCCGGCTCGGCTATAAAGTCGGGACGGGGGCGATTATCGGGTTGCCTGGCCAGAGCCACCAGAGCTTGGTCGACGATCTGCTGTTAGCGCGTGAGATCGGCGCCCACATGGTAAGTGGCTCGCCGTTCATTCCAGCACCGGACACTCCGTTAGCTCATATCCCACCCGGGGATATCGACATGACTCTGAACTTTATTGCTTTGGCCCGACTACTGAATCCGAGGTGGCTAATTCCGAGCGTGAGCGCCTTGGAGCGTCGGCAGGATGGTGGGCAGCTCAATGGTCTTGCTGCGGGCGCGAACGTCCTCACCATCAACTTCACGCCGGCACTGGAACAGAGTAAGTATCTGATTTATGGCAAGGACCGTTATGTGGTTCGTAATGACCACGTCAGCGAAATTGTCGCTCTTGCCGGATTGGAGAGAGGTTCCTCGGTTTTCGCGTGATTCTGACAGTAGACGCAACCCGACTGCGCGTCCGCCGCGGCGGATCGCGGCCATCGGTACTGACATATGAATGTTCTGTAGTGCCGGGCGCGCCGTAGTTTGCGAAGGCGGCTTCCAGGTGCGGAAGACCGGTCCCTGGGTAGCAACTGACTTCGCAGCTGTAAGCCGCGACTACTCCGCCCGGCGATTGTAACCGTTCAGGAACGCAGCCATTTCCTGTACGGCCCATCGACGGAACCGACGGTTGCAGATGAAATTCGCGAAATCTGCAGCTAAACTATGTAGCAATGCAATCAGAATCGCATCTAGTGCTTTGGGATGGTGACTGTGGGTTCTGTGGCCGAGCGATCGCTTGGTTGCAACGGAACGATCGGCAACACCGATTTCAATTTATGAAATATCAGGAGGCTCCGTCCCCGCCAATGAGCCCGGAGCTGTATCGAGCATGCAGCAAGGCGGTCCATGTGATTGATCGAGAGGGTTCGATTCGTCGAGGTGGCCGGGCCACGCTCTTTATTCTTGAACAGGAAGGTTGGGGACCAATCGCACGGTTCTTGTCGGTACCGCCGCTCATCTGGTTGGTGGAGATGTTATATCGTCTGGTGGCCGCGAATCGAATGTTGTTTAGCCGGTTCTTCTTTCGGCGAGCGTCTTGAATTTAGCCAGTTTGTTGGTTGGGTGGTACTTGGCCGAGGTCAGATGAAGTATCGTGTGTTCCTTAAAGCTTTATCACTCGCTCTTATCGTCTGCCCGGTCGCATGGTCACAGGAAGCAAGTCCGACTCCGACGCCTTTCAAAGAAAGAGTTGTCGACCCGGGGGCGATCGGCGGTCCGAGACCGATCGACCAGGATGACGCTCACGCTAGAGACTATGTAAAGGAACTAAGTTGGAGCCTCTCCGGCGATCCGGCTGTCGCCGGTGTGGAAGATGGGGTCGCGCTCTGGAATCTGGCTCAGCAGCGCAACGAAAAGCTAAATCTGCAGACTGTCCTCGATGTCTCAGCCTATGGGAATCGAACTTTTTCAGGCGGGGTGCAGATGAACGAAGCATACACGTACGCCTTTATGGCAAAGAGCCAACCGTGCAAAGGTTGGAAGGAGCCGGTGGGAAGAAGGAGAATAAGAGTAAGCAGTAAGCGGTGGCTGGTGACTCGTGAGTGGTGACCAATGACGCGATCTTGCAGCAAATGCCGTTTCATGTCTCGGCCACATTCAAGATCAGGTTTTGAGTCCATGATTTGTGCGCTCCACACCCCGAAGTCTTTTCTGCCAGGGTCCGGCGACTGCCGGATATAGGGGGAAGGTCTTGCGTAGTCGGGAGGCGACTCCGCCCCCACCAGAATCAATGCCGGGCCCTCGGATTCTGTCGCAACCAGAAACCGATCAGCACCAGCAAAATGATGGTTAACGCAATGTACGTGTCCATTTTCTCTTCCGAATACCGCACCGAGTCGCGTTGTGGCGGCCCAGGCCTAATGAGGATTCGATTTGATGACGCAGCACGGATGCCTACTTGCGTCTAATTCGGTGGTTGACCGATAAACTTTAATTAAGGTGACAAAAAAGCCCTGACTTTATTCCCGATCCAAACTCGAAGTTCGGCCTGAATCGGCCTCACTTGGAGAGGAAAATCCTTATGGCGTCGATCAATTCCGAGCGCCCTCTTTCGGCACGATCCAGGTGAACAAAATGAGTGGCGTGCGGCAACGTAAGAACCCTGACTTGTTTTGCATGATCCAAATGAGTGGCCAATGTTTCACCATCTTCGGGCCGGCTCCAGAAGTCGTTCCCGGAGCGGACAATCAGTACGCTGCCAACAATCGAAGAGCCATTGTACAGTGGTCGGCCAATCGCCTGATAAAAACTGTCTTCAAGCCCGCCATTGGAAGCCCGCAAACTCGCAGGATTGCGAGAAGTGGAGGTCGGGTCGCTGGCCAACGCCGCAGCTTGATAGGCTTGAGCCACCGCGGGGTCGCGCCATAAGGATTTGTCCTGCTCGGGGATCGAAGAATCCCATCGTTTTCTCGCAGAGAGTCATCACAGTTTTCAGAACCAAAACCATGTGTTAGGGTGAACACATTCTAATGGATACGCCATGCCAATTTACAAAATA